>JAPORZ010000003.1 GCA_026709915.1 Gammaproteobacteria bacterium | reverse complement strand
ATCTTTTTGGAATAAAAAACCCTCTCTTTATATCAAAAAGTATGATCTTGCCCTAATTTGCTTTGAAGATAAAGACAGGTGTAATATGAAAGGCGTTGTCGTGTGCATAGGGTAGTTTACGGCTGTGCCGAGGGTGCAATCAGGCGCCATCGAAGATTATTTTGCTGACCCGGCGACCCAAACTGCCCTTAAATGGCATAAACGGGCCGCATCAACCTGACACAGGAGCAAAACAATGAAACACTTACTTACCCCCCCCCCCCCCCTTGCTAAATTAGCCGCAGTAACCGCCGCGCTGGTGGCGACGGTGATGGCCGCGCCGGTGTGGGCCACCTCTCAGAACACACAGGGCCAGGCGAAAATCTGGCTTGAATACAAGGGACCGCAGGTTCTGGACGCCTGCGATCCGGGAATGCCCAGCACGGAATCGGCGGTGAATGTCGAGGCGTGGGGCGGGTTCTTTGAACCGGGATCGGACTACACGGCCGGTTGGGCACAGGCGCGGCTCCAGTTCAGCCCCCACGACGTTATAGAGTACAATGTCGGCGGCGGCGTGTTTGTTGATGGGGCGAATTTGGCCAATGGGCAGGCAAAAGTGACATTCCTAAAAGGGGACAACATCATCCGTTTCAGGCAGAAGGCATCTTCTTACGCGCCCATGCCGGTATCCGAACGACGGGTGATCCGGGTCAGCCTCCTGACCTCCTGCAGCGACTGCCGGGGCGCGCCGGGCGGGACGGCGATCTCGTCGCAGCGGGGGGTGTTTACGGGGGCCGGCAGAAAAGTGGAGACCGAGTGCGATGGGCATGATTGCTGCCCCACCCCACCCAGTAACGCCACTGGTGCGTACTGCACTTTTGTAAAGAACAAAGAAGTAGATTGCCGGGTGCGTGTCCAGGCGCCGGGCGCGGAGACGTATACGTGGCAGTATGGTTGTACGGTAGGTGGCCAACCAGGCCGCCCATGGTGCAATTCGGTGCCGAACAGAATCAGCGATCCGATCTGTGATACGACCCCTAATTATGGATATGGTTGGACTCTGCCAACCTCCGTGAGCTTAAGCGACAACACGGCCCACTACCGGGTCGTGAACAACCCACGCGCGATCTTCGAGGTCCAGTACAACGGCTATGGGTGCGATTGACGGACGCACGCGGGGCGGTCTTCGGATCGTCCCTCAAAACAGATTCGTTATTGCAATGAACGCAACCAACCCCAACCAAACAAGGGCGGCACAATGACCGCCCTTGTTCATGGTTGTTATTGGCGGAGAGGGTGGGATTCGAACCCACGAAGGGCTATCAACCCTTGCCGGTTTTCAAGACCGGTGCATTCAACCGCTCTGCCACCTCTCCGTTCGGAGTTGTCGATCCTTCATCAGCTCATCAAGTACCTACGCACCGGTTCCCGGTGCACTGTGACCTACCTCCATGTAGGTCACCCCTGCGGGGCCAGCTACGCTGTCCAAATTCGCTCCCGGCGAATTTGTCAACCGCTCTGCCACCTCTCCGTTCGGAGTTGTCGATCCTTCATCAGCTCATCAAGTACCTACGCACCGGTTCCCGGTGCACTGTGACCTACCTCCATGTAGGTCACCCCTGCGGGGCCAGCTACGCTGTCCAAATTCGCTCCCGGCGAATTTGTCAACCGCTCTGCCACCTCTCCGTTCAGCACAAACCTCATTTTATCCGAAATATCTTGAAAAGTAACACCATTGCCCCTATGATTCATATTGTCACCATAACCATCGGAGGTTTGTAATGAGTCAACAGTATGCAGTCGCGAGTCCGGCGCCGTCGGCGCTGGCTACCAACAAGCTGATTCGTAACACTTATATCCTGCTGTCCATGACCTTGCTGTTCAGCGCGCTGACGGCGGCTGTGGCTATGGCCATGAATCTGCCCAGTATGGGTTTGCTCATCACTCTGGGCGGTTATTTTGGCCTGTTGTTCCTGACCTCCGCACTGAGAAACAGCGTCTGGGGGCTGGCCGCAGTGTTTGCCCTGACCGGTTTCATGGGGCTGACCTTAGGGCCATTCCTGAACGCGTATTTGCAGTTCTTCAGTAATGGCGGACAACTGGTGATGCTGGCTCTGGGCGGCACCGGCATGATCTTTCTTGGCCTGTCGGGTTATGCCCTGACCACCCGCAAGGACTTCAGCTTCATGGGCGGGTTCCTCATGGTGGGGATACTGGTGGCCTTCCTGCTCGGTATCGGCGCCGCCATTTTCAGCATTCCGGCCATGGCGCTGGCGGTATCGGCCATCTTTATCCTGCTGATGTCCGGCATGATCCTGTACCAGACCAGCGCAATGATCCACGGCGGTGAAACCAATTACATCATGGCAACGATCACCTTGTACGTGGCCATCTTCAACCTGTTCACCAGCCTGCTGCACCTGCTGGCAGCATTCGCCGGCCAGGAACGCTAAGCCTTCCCCATCCACCCGGTCGCTAGTGTTGTTACGCTGCGGCCGGGTGTGCATGTCTTACTCTGTACCATCGCAACCACCAATGATTTATTGATTGGCTGCGGCGGGGCATGCGTTACCACTACCCCCCCAATCTCTAACACAAGATTCGGGAGTCGAATACCGGAATAATATTTGACATGACGTACAAACTCTTTTATTTTGTACGTCATGAATACGAAGATTACATTACGAATGGACGAGACACTTATTAAAAAAGCCAAATCCGAAGCGGGTCGGCGCGGTAAATCCGTTTCCCAAATGGTGGGAGAGTTTTTTAATTCCCTTGGCGTGCCCGATCGTGAAGCTGTGAATTGCTTGCCTCCCGTTACCGCCTCGCTGCTGGGCACGCTTGAAGGACACAGTATTGACGAATCCGCTCACAAGAAACATCTCAGCGAGAAATATCTCTGAAAATACTGGTCGATACCAACGTCGTGCTCGACCTCCTGCTCGCACGGGAACCGTTTGTGCAGTCCGCTGCAACAATCTTTGCCCTGACTGAGCGGTCAGAGCTTGAATCCTACCTGTGTGCCACCACTGTTACAACGATTGACTACCTGTTATCAAAGGTATTGGAAAAATCCGACGCCCACGCTGCTTTGCAGCGATTACTGGAGTTGTTTGAAATCGCGCCGGTTAATCGACCTGTCATTGAGGAGGCGATCAAAAGCCGGATACAGGACTTTGAAGATGCTGTCATAGAACAAGCTGCGTACCTTGTCGGCGCACAGGCCATTGTCAGCCGGGATACGAAGGGGTTTAAATACTCAGTCGTAAAATGTCTGGACCCGCAGGAACTGCTCGCATTCCTGAATGTGGGATGAAGCTGATCGAGTCAGGATGTTTCCTGCAGCCGTTGGCCGATGATCGCGCGGGCGATCTTGAGAGTGCGTTCGTTGTCCACGTCTATGGGGGCTTCCGGGAAGGGCATTGTGATGAAGGTGAGGCGGAGGCCGAAGCTGTGGGACAGGCGTTCGGCGAGGTCGTTGAGGGTCAGGGCGCGCAGTTTGTAGAGGATAACATTAAACAGGCCGAAGGCGCGCAGGGTGCGGATGATTTTTTTCCTGAACTGCCCGCCGTGTTGAAAGATTTTGGCAGCGTGCAAGGCGCGGGCATTAGCCAGTGCATACAAGTTGCAGTTTGAATACTCGTCATCCCGAAAGGCGTAGAAGCGGCGCTGACCTTTTGGGTATTTTGCCCGCATCAGTTCGGCCCGGGTCATTGTTGCCGCGGCGTCGGCCTGACGCCGCTCCAGTTCACTGCAGAAATGCGTCAACATTTCCACACTGAGTAACGGGTTGTCGGCCGTGGTGATGAGCGCCGGACAGTTGCCGGGGGCGCCCGTCAGCGCGCGTTCGACGCTGGCATAGAGGTTGTCGGCGCTGGTGATGACCTGCACCCGCGCAGCTGCGACCTCAGAAACGCCGGCCAGCACTGAGGCGTCCTCGATGGATATAAGTACCTGCCTGACCATGGGCGCGGCCAGCAAGGTGTCCAGCACCCAAGCGATCATGGGGCGGCCGTGGAGATCGATCAGGCACTTGTGGCGAGCGCCGGTCAAGGCTGACAGCCGGTCGTCGCCACGGCGCTGCGCGGCGAGCAGGAGTACGGTATAGGCCGGAGCAGCCGCCGCGGGGGGTGTTTTTGCAGGTTCCTTTAACTCCGCCATGTTCAGGCCGCGATCGTTGCAACCTCGCTGATGACGCCCTGTCGCAGCAAGCTGTTACAGATAACCGTCTCGATAAGCTGCTCGTGGCTGACGCCCAAGCTGGCGGCGCTGACGGCAATGGCCTTGTCTGCGGCCAGATTGCAGTTCAGGTTGATTTCGATGAAATAGGCCTGGCCGGTGCGCTTGTCCACCCGAAATTCGATGCGGGCGTGGTCGAACGGCCAGAACTCGGCGATAATCTGCCGGCACGGCGGGTGGAACCGCTGTTCCAGGCGCGCGTCATTCAGCGTCACACACTCGGTTGGGGTATGTTCATGGAGCAGGCCGCGCTTCTGCTCGTAAGTGCGCATGTTGCCCTGAGCGTACTGGTATTGGATGATCGGCAGCATCCAGGGCTTGCGCGCGCCAATGACGGGCACGGCAAAATCAGCGCCGTCGATGCAGGGCTCCACGATCACGTCATGGCCCTGCCCGTGCAGCTCTGCAATATGCCGCGCCGCTTCATTCCGGCAGGCAAGCTGGCGCACGCCCCAGGAACCGGAACTGGCGTTGGGCTTGACGATGAACGCATGGTCGTGAAAGTCGGGGCCGAACTCAGGCGCGGCATTATCCAGACCGCCCATGGGGTAATACTTCCACGGCAGCGTAGCAATCCCTAAGGCCTGCACGATGCGCTTGGTCACGTGTTTATCATCGGAGACCCCGCGCACAATGGGCGAGCCGCCCAGATAGGGGATGCGATGATACTCACCAAACAGCGGCGCAAACATTTCGCTGTTCCTGAAACCGGCGCGGTTGAACAGCGTAATCAAAAAATCAAAATCAGGCTTGCCGTACAGCGCCTCAAACGTGTTCGCCGGCGTGACCCGCAAACCGATGCCGCGCAGTTTTTGCAGGATGTCGTAGTGGTACACCGCGTGGTTGCCATCTTCAGCATCGGGCAAGCCGCTGCCGAGCGCGTGTTTGGCAAGGAACAGGAAGTGCAAGGTATCCTTATGGACCTGGGAAATTTGCAGGCAACGCGGGTGGAGAGAACTTGTTCCTGTACCTTTGTTCATGTCATGCTCGTTACGGGTTTTATTCCGGTGCGGGAATTTACTTGCGTCAGCGGGTATCGAAAACGGCGCTGCAGTAGCGATGCCGAACTATTATACTGCAGCTACACGCTCAAGTCACTTGTGGTAACCTCTAAAAATGCCTTCCGTGGCATTTTTAGAGGCGCCCTTGTCCTGTCACACACTGCGCCGCGCCTGCCGTATCCGGGTAGTTTCCCGTTCTTCTCTATGATAGCATGAGCAACAAACCTGCCAGAGGGGCTTATTATGCAAATTGGTGTACTGAAGGAAACACATCCGGGAGAAAATCGGGTTGCGCTGGTGCCCGATACGGTAAAAAAACTGGTTAAACTGGGTGCGGATATCGCCGTTGAGGCCGCGCTGGGGCAAGGCGCCGGCTTTACCGATACCGACTATACCGACGCTGGCGCCGGGGTCAGTTCCGACC
Organism: Gammaproteobacteria bacterium; assembly: GCA_026709915.1. Taxonomy (GTDB): domain Bacteria; phylum Pseudomonadota; class Gammaproteobacteria; order Eutrophobiales; family Eutrophobiaceae; genus JAAXHV01. Next base: position 2,593 of record JAPORZ010000003.1, on the reverse strand, counting down.
GCAGCGCCCTGCTGGGACAGTCCGACATTATCCTGCGTATCCGCAAGCCGGATGCCGACGAGGTAGGACAGCTAAAACAGGGCTGCATTCATATCAGCTACCTGGACCCATTCAACGAAGGCGAACTGGTGACGGCCCTGGCGCAACAGGGGGTCAGCGCCATCAGTATGGAAATGATTCCGCGCACTACCTTGTCGCAGAAGATGGACGCGCTCAGCTCCCAGGCTAATCTGGCCGGTTATGTCGCAGTGATGATGGCCGCCAACCGGCTGGACCGCCTGCTACCCATGATGATGACGCCTGCCGGCACCATTAAGCCGGCCAGGGTGTTCGTAATCGGCGCCGGCGTCGCCGGTCTGCAAGCCATTGCCACAGCCAAGCGGTTGGGCGCCAAGGTCACCGCGTTCGACACTCGCCCGGTAGTGGCCGAGCAGGTGCGTTCCGTGGGCGCCAAATTCCTGGAGATCGACCTGGGTGAAACAGGACAGACCCAAGACGGCTACGCGCAGGAACTGACCCCGGAACAAATTGAGCAACAACGCCTGGGGCAGAAGGCCGCCATTGCCGAGTCCGATATTGTCATCACCACCGCGCAGGTATTCGGGCGCAAGGCGCCGGTGCTGGTCACCCGGGACATGGTCGAAGCCATGCAGCCGGGCAGTGTTATCGTGGATATGGCCGCGGAAACCGGTGGCAATGTGGCAGGCTCGGTGGCCGGTCAGGAAGTCAACGTCAACGGGGTCGCCATCATCGGGCACGGCAACTGGCCCAACTTCGTGTGCCGGGACGCCAGCGCAATGTATTCGTCCAACCTGTTCAACATGGTGAACGAATACTGGGACAAAGACAACAAATCGCTGGCGCTGGACCAGGACAACGACATTATCAAAGGCTGCCTGATCACCCACGGCGGCGCCATCGTCAACGACACCATCAAGAACCTGCAACGCTGAGGAGCCATCAATGGAAGCCGTCTATCTCACCTTCATCCTGGTCCTGGCCATATTCCTGGGCTTTGAACTGATCAGTAAAGTACCCGCCACCTTGCATACGCCACTGATGTCCGGCGCCAACGCCATCTCCGGCATCACCCTGGTCGGAGCGCTTGGCTCCGCCGGCGCCGGCAGCGCCGAACTGGCGACCGTGCTTGGCGTTCTGGGCGTCACCTTTGCCACCATCAACGTGGTGGGCGGCTACATGGTGACCAACCGCATGTTATCCATGTTCAGGAAGAAAGAGGGTGAAGGACAATGAGCAACGCGCTATGGATTAACCTGTCCTACGTGGCTGCGGCGGTGCTGTTCATCTTCGGCCTGAAGATGCTGAGTTCACCCGCCACTGCCCGCAACGGCAACCTGGTGTCGGCGCTGGGCATGCTGCTCGCGGTGGTCGTTACCCTGCTGGATCAATCCATCGTCGAGTTTCAATGGATTATCCTGGGTCTGGTCGTCGGCGGCGTTATCGGCGCGCTGGCGGCGCGCCTGGTAGCGATGACTGCGATGCCGGAAATGGTGGCGATCTTCAACGGCTTCGGCGGTATTGCCAGCCTCTTCGTAGGCTGGGCCGCGCTGCATACGGGCGCCATTTCCACCTTCACCGTGGTGACCGTTTTTCTGTCCATCCTCATCGGCGGCTTGACCTTTACCGGCAGTCTTGTCGCTTACGGCAAGCTCAGTGAGACCATTTCCGGGCGCCCTTACCTGTTCACCGGGCAACGCGCCTGCAACAGCCTGTTGCTGGCTGCGATTGTGGCGGTGGGCATCATGTTCTGCATGGACCCGTCCAACACCACGCTGCTGTACGCGCTCATCGGCCTGTCGTTCCTGTTCGGTGTCATGGCGGTCATCCCCATCGGCGGCGCCGACATGCCCGTGGTCATCTCCCTGCTGAACAGCTACTCCGGCCTGGCCGCGTGCGCAGCAGGGTTTGCCATCAACAACAACATCCTGATCGTGGCCGGTTCCCTGGTAGGCGCCACCGGCATCATTCTCACCAACATCATGTGCAAGGCCATGAACCGCTCCCTGGCCAACGTGCTGTTCAGTGGCTTTGGCGCCACCAAAACGGCGCTGACCAAGGTGGAAGGCGAGGTCAAGCCGATTACGCCTGACGACGCTTATTACATTCTGGAAGCGGCCAGTAGCGTGGTCGTGGTGCCCGGTTACGGCATGGCCGTGGCCCAGGCGCAGCACGTGGTGAAGGAGTTGCAGGAGCTACTGGAGAAGAACGGCGCCGAAGTGAGTTACGCCATCCACCCGGTAGCGGGGCGGATGCCGGGACACATGAACGTACTGCTGGCAGAGGCAGACGTGCCCTATGACCTGCTCATTGAGATGGAGGACATTAACCCGCGCCTGGAGATGATGGATGTGGCCATCGTCATCGGCGCCAATGATGTGGTCAACCCGGCCGCGCGAGAAATGGAAGACAGCCCCATCTACGGTATGCCCATCATCAATGTGGACTACGCCCGCACTGTGTTCGTGCTGAAACGCTCCATGGCCTCCGGCTTCGCCGGCGTTGATAACCCGCTGTTCTTCGGGGACAACACCCGCATGCTGTTCGGTGACGCCAAGGAATCCATCAGCGCGCT
>JAPORZ010000099.1 GCA_026709915.1 Gammaproteobacteria bacterium | reverse complement strand
GCTTAAAAAATCACCAGTCGTATCTTCGTGGTCTATGGCTTGAGAAAAATTACTAATCGCATCCTTATATCTTCCATCAATGGCCGCCAGTTGGCCAGAATGAAAAAATAAATTTTGTATTTCATATACATCCAGTTTTGCTTTATTGGTCGCTATATATTGATCAACTAACTCTTGAGCTAATTTGAATTCTCCTCTCTCAGCAATACATCTCCATGAATAAGGAGATTCGATACTTTGATCAAATATGCTATACGATATGTTGGTGAGGTCAGCCGAACTAACAGAACAAATGCGTTTTTGCTCCGCTCGTACCGGTTTGGTGTTACCAGTGATTAGAATGAGACTTGTCATAACACCCATAAATACAATTCTAGCGAATAAATTCATTGTGTCTTAATCTGGTTGATAATGTACTTAGCTATTTTGGATGATATCGTATTGGAAAATACTCTTTCAACGATGAACTGCTTTTAACCGTTCAAAGCGCGGGCGCGGGCGCTGGCGATAGAATTCGCACAGGCGCGTGTAAACTGCGGGATACTCGTTTGCAAGCACACCGGGGGCATCAAAGAAATACTCGCTGGTCACGGCAAAGAACTCACTGGGGTCGGTGGTTGCGTAGTCATCGATTGCCGGTGCCTCACCGGCGTCGATACGGCGTTTCAGGTCCGCGAAGGCGGCGCTGAAGTCGCGGCGCCAGATTTCCGCGTCCATATCCCGGTGCAGTGGCGGGCGACCGTTGGCCTCGCCGTCGAGCATATCGAGCTTGTGCGCCATTTCATGGACCACGACATTATAACCCTCGCCCTGTCCTGAGGCCAGAACATCCTCCCAGGACAGGATGACCGGGCCCTGCGGCCAGGACTCGCCGGCGCGCGCCTCATCCCATTCATGTTCGACTCCGGCTTCGTCCACCTCGCGCTCACGCGCAACAAACCCGCCGGGATAGACCACAACACTCTGCCACGAGGCATAAGCCTCAAGACCCAGAGCCAGCACCGGCAGGCACGCCTGGGCCGCGAGCATAACGAGATCGGCCGTGTCGAGGCGCTGTCCGCGTACCGGTTCGATGGACTTGCTTGCGATAAAACACGCAGACAATTCCCTGAGTTGTGCGCGCTCTGCGTCAGCAAGCGGGGCAAGCATGGGAACAGCGTCCAGCGCGGCCGCCCAAGCGGCGTCACTGATAGACTTGCGTCGGCGCCACATGCAGGTTTGTGTCCCCGGTTCCGGAACTGGAACTTGCCATTATCTCAATGACACGCTAGACTCGCGCTACCCGTGAAGAGGGTGCCTCTGAAGATCAGGGGTTCCCAAGAAATAAAGGAGGTTGTTGTGTACAAACTAACGGATGTTACCAGCATTATTATCAGTATTTTTGCAGTAGGCGCATTGTTGGCCGGCTTGATCTTGTCCGGGCAGAGTGGAATAAAGGGGGAGATTGCCGGAATCAGAGGAGATGTAGTGGATTTGCAGCAGCGCACGGCGCGTATTGAGGGACAGTTGGCATTGTTGATGGAGGCATGGAACATCGATATGCCATCCGCCCCGGATAGTGCAAATTAAAACCTGCTTCTGATTCCCTCAGTCAATATTAACCCGGCGCCTGCGGTGGTGGCAGGTGGGTTTCTGCCAGCGCTCGGGCTTTGATTTCCTCGATGGTTCCGCCAAAGTTAAACATGGGCGCGGCGCCTCTTGCTGCGCGCAGTTGTGCGCGTAAGGCGTCGGTGGCCGTTGCATCGACACTGCCGTCATCGTGCAACACCACGCCGTAACGGCGGGCGGCGGTGGCGCTGACCAGGCCACGCGCCACGTCCAGCCGTACAATTTCAGGATCGCGTTGGTAGGGGTCGCCCCAGCCGCCGCCGCCCCAGGTGTTGAAGTACAGGATATCGCCAACTTTTACTTCCACCCCTTCACACTTGGAGGGCAGCCATTGCTCGGTGCCGTCGGCGCGCACCAGGTGTTTGCTGGAACGCTGTCCCGGCTCGCCGCCGTTCACGCCCCAGGGATAGGTGAGCCAGCGTTCATCGTGAATGGCAATGGCGCCGTCACAGAGGAAGCGGTAGGCCACGCTCAGGCCGTTGCCGCCACGGTGCAGGCCGGCGCCGCCGGAATCGGCGATGGGTTCGTATTGTTCGATACGCAGCGGGAAGTAGGCTTCGATAAACTCGTTCGGTACGTTGGTAAAGCTTGGCCACAGCGAATGGCCGTCCGGGCCGTCGCCGGCGGGTCGGCCGGGGATGCCGCCGAAGCCGATCTGGAATAACTGGAACCACTCGCCGTTGTCGTCATAGCCGGAATAAAACAGGTGTGGGCTGTCGGAGAAGCCGGCCGCGTTCAGGGCTTCCGGCGCGCCCTGGCCGAGCAGGCCGCCCATCACGTCGAAAATCCGCCCCAGTGCATGGGTGCGCCCGGACAGGGCCGCCGGGTAGTTCGGTTTTAACAACGAACCCTGGGGGATGCGCACATCGACTAAGTCGTAGAAGCCGTCATTGAACAGGATTTGCGGGTCGAACAGGTTGATGGTGAAGGCGCCGAAGAACATCCTGAACATATCCTCGCTCAGGAAGAAATTGATGGAACTGTTGGCCTGCGGGTCGGTGCCGGTAAAATCAAAAATGGCGCGGGAGCCTTCGCGCCACAAGGTACACTTGATCTTGTAGGGCCCGCTGCCCACGCCATCATCACACACGTAGTCTTCAAAACTGCGCGGCTGTTCCGGCACGATCATCTCGATGATCTGCTGCATGGCGCTGTGGTTGCGCTCCAGCATCACTTCCATGGTGGAGTAGAACACGTCATCGCCGAAGCGTTCGGCCAGTTCCGCGCAACGCCGGGCAGCGGTATTGCAGGCCGCCACCAGGGCATTTAAGTCAAAGCGGTTCCATTGCGGGGTGCGCACATTGTGCAGGATCAGTTCGAGCATGTCGGCCTGCAATTCCCCTTGGCGATACAGCTTGGTCGGCGGGATGCGAATGCCTTCCTGGAAGATGTTGGTTGCCTGTACCGGAATGCTGCCCGGGGTCATGCCGCCATTATCCGACATGTGGCCGAACATGGCGGACCAGGCGATATGCCGGTGGTCCTTGAAGATGGGCACCAGTACGATCCAGTCCGGCAGGTGGGAGACTGCCGCGCCGCACATGTACGGGTCGTTGGTGAGGAGCACGTCACCCTCTTCGAGCTCGCCCTGGTAGGCGTCCATCAAGCCATGAATGAAGGAGCCGAACTGCCCGACCACCATCTTGCCAGCCCGGTTCGCGACCATGGGGAAGCAGTCGCCCTGTTCACGGATGCCGGGCGACATGGCGGTGCGGAACAACACCGCGTCCATTTCCACGCGCACATTGCGCAGGGCATTCTCGATGATGTCCACGGTGACGGTATCGACCGGGACGCGTTGCAGCGGGGCGGTGTTCTGTTCGATAACTTTGCCGGTCATATCCTGTTACTCCGGGTTAAGAATCAGATTGCCCAGGGCATCCACGCTCGCCTGATAGCCCGGCAGGATCAAGGTGGTGGAATCCATTTCGCAGATGATGGCCGGGCCCGGCGCCACCAGCCCTTCATGCAGTTTTTCCCGCGCATAGACCGCGGCATCGTGCCAGGCGCCTTCGTAATAATAACGGCTGTCGTGTATCCTGCAGTCCTCCAGCCGGGCATCGGCGCTGCTGGTCTCAAGCTCAGCTAAGGCTTTCTGCCTGACGCTGACGATAGCCCGTATCATTACAATCTCGTGGCCCTCGCCCAGGTCGAAGGTGAACAGGTGTTTGTGTTCGGCATCAAAGCGTCGGGTCAGGCCACCAACGCCGCTCTCCAGCAGTTCTGCTGCACTGAAATCCAGCGTGATCTGGTAGGCCTGCCCGGTGTAGCGCAGGTCGGCCTGGTACACTGCATCTAAGTCCTGTTGCGCCACTCCGTCTGCTGTCAGGGATGCTGAGGCCCGTTGGCGCAGGGCTTCGAGGTCGTGCAGCAACGCTTCAGCGCTGGTTTCCTCCGCCATGGTGATGTAGGTGCGCGCCGCCTCGTCCTGCACCTGCGTGGTGGCATCGCCGTAGGCGCACAGCACGCCGGGGCCGGGCGGGATGATCACCGGCCAGGAGCCGGTCAGGATACCCAGGGCGTTGGCATGTAACGGGCCGGCGCCGCCGAAACCGACCAGGGAGAAATCCCTGGGGTCGTAGCCCTGTTCCACCGACACCAGACGCAACGCGCCGAACATGGATTCGTTCACAATTTTGATGATGCCCTCGGCCGCTTCCATCAGGCTGATATCCATAGCATCGGCCAGTTTTTGCACCGCCGCCTCGGCCGCCGCCTTGTTGATCGCCATGGCGCCGCCCAGTTGCACTTCTGCGGGCAGGTAGCCCAGCACCACGTTGGCGTCGCATACCGTAGGTTCGACGCCGCCTTTCATGTAGGCTGCCGGGCCGGGCACGGCGCCGGCGGACTGCGGGCCGACCCGCAGGGCGCGGGTCAGTTCCGGCACGAAGGCAATGGAACCGCCGCCAGCGCCAACGGTGCGCACATCCACCGACGGCGCCCGCACGCGCACATCGCCGACGATGGTTTCCCGCCGCACCCGGGCCTTGCCGTTCTGGATCAGGGCCACATCTGTGGAGGTGCCGCCCATATCGAAAGTGAGAATGTTGTCATAACCTGCGCGGCTGCAGAAGTACAGGGCGCCGGTGACGCCCCCGGCCGGGCCCGACATGAGCATGTTCACCGGCGATTGCGCCGAGGCGCGGCCCGAGGCCAGACCGCCGTCGGAGCGCAGGATGGACAGGATCACGTCTGCACCCATCTGCTCGGCCAGCGCGGCTTGCAGGTTGGTGATGTAGTTCGCGACCTCTGGCCGCACGTAGGCGTTCACCACCGTGGTTTCGGCGCGCTCATACTCCTGCATCTCCGGCACGACCTTGCTGGAGATGGAGATGGGGATATCGGTGAAAATCTCGCCGGCGATGGCCTCGGCGCGGCGTTCATTCTCGTCGTTGATATAGGCGTTGATGAAACAGATGGTCAGGGATTCCACCTCCCCCTTGGCGTGCAGCATTTGCAAGTCGCGGCGCAACGCCTGTTCATCCAGTTCCCGCACAATGTTGCCGCGGGCGTCGATGCGCTCGTCCGCTTCTATGGTCAATTCCAGCGGGGCCAGTAGCGGCTTTTTGACAAAACTGACCCAGCCGCCCAGTCCGCCGGGGCAGAAGGAACGAGCCACCTGTAACACTTGCCGAAAGCCCGTGGTGGTCACCAGGCCGACCTTGGCGCCGCGCCCGGTCAATACGGCGTTGGTGGCTACGGTGGTGCCGTGCATGACCCGGGATATGTGGGTTGGATCGATGTTGCCGGTGTCACAGATACGGGCAATGCCGTTCAGCACGCCGATGGAGGAGTCCTGGGGCGTCGAGGGCACTTTTGCCGTGAAGGTGGCGCCGCGTTGCTCATCGATCAGTAACAGGTCGGTAAAGGTGCCGCCCACATCGACCCCTAAGCGATAACTCATACGGGCTGCTCCTCCGTGGTGACCAGGTCCACGGCCTGACTGTACGGCACCTCGCCTGCATCCTGCATGCCCTCCAGTTCGGCCTGGATAATACGTGTGATTTCGCCGAGATACAGCGCCCGCCGCGCGGCGCGCTCCTGCAGCGCGACCTCATCGGGTTGGTAGTTCTCAATTTCGGCGCGGGTGAACAGCTTGTTCTGTTCGGCCAGACGTTCGACCGTGTCCAGACGGTCGCGCAGCACCGACACTTCCCCGGCGAGACCCATCAGCATGGCCAGCAATTTATCAACAGCGGCATCTTCAAAAAAATACGGCCGTTCGCCTTTTGCCTTGCGCTTTAACTGTGGTTGTTCCGACATCGGGCTCAACTCTCCTGCTTTTCGGCGCCGTACAGGAACCACAGTCCGCCGCCGCCGAAGTCGCCACCCTGGAATACCTTGGAACGCCGCGCCTGCGCGATCTGATAGGCGCTGGGGGCCATGACCTCGAACACCTGTTGCGGGTCGAAGCCGGCCCTGCTGCTCAACTCCACATAGTCAATATCGTGCGCGCGTCCCCAGTACGGCTCGTTGTTGTTGCGCGTGTCCCAGTCCAGCATGAACGCGTCGAACGCTTCCAGGCTCTTGTAGGGCGGGGTCTCCGCGTGCACCATCAGGCCACCCGGACGCAGCAGACGATGGCACTCGGCAATAATGCGGCGGATCGCTTTTTCCGAGGTCTCGTGCAGCAGTATGTGAGAAACGATCAGGTCGAAAGAACCGTCTGCAAAATCTGTTTGCTCGGCATTCTGCTGGGAAAAGTGTATTTTCGCGCCCAAGGTCTCCGCCCTGGCATGGGCATAACGCAGCATGGGCGCGGCCACGTCAATGGCGTGTACCTCCGCGTCGGGCCAGCCCTGTGCGTAAGGAACCGTGCTGTGGCCCACCGCACAGCCCATATCGAGGATGCGCTCCGGGTTCAGATTCGGGTAGTTTGCCTTAATCCAGGCAAGCGTGCTGCCGCCCATGTCGGCATTATCCGGCCCCATCTGTCCCATGGCGTAGATGAACACCGCCCGGTCGTAGATGGCGCCGGGGGCGACATCGTCTGCGGTAACCTCGGTGTGGTAGCCACCGGGCTGGCAGTGGATATCCACAGCCCTGTGGTAACGGGGGATTTCCAGCGTCGGGTCCAGCTTCAGTCTGCCGCCCGCGCCTGGTGTTGACTTTGCCTTTTCCACCAGCGCTTGCAGCTCGCGTTGCACCGGGTGTTGTGATGCAGACCACATCATCTCCTGGCTGGTGCGCAACAGCGCGCTGAACATGCGGTAATGAGGGTCACGGGTCATTACGTCGCGGATCTCAAAGCGGTCGTCCGGTTCCCGTCCATGCTGCTTCACAAACGCCGGTTTCACCCGGTGCTCATAGGCCAACCGGTTGCCCGGATGCACCTCGGCGACGAGATGTTCCTTAAACGAGCGCACGAACTGTTGCCTGGCCAGCTCGTCATGATTCGGTTGCGGCAGGATTGCGTGCCTGTTCTGTTCCAGTTCACTGGTCTGCATGGCTTTGACCTCGCATATTATGAGTGATTACCAGGTGCCCACAGGTTACACAGATTACGCGGAAAATTAAAGGGGGAATTTCTATTCGGAAAGACTGTCGGCGCGATTGATTTTTCCCCTGCAAAAATGTACCGTCGCAGACATTATGGATGCAACACTGACGCTACTCAGCAAGTACCAGCACGGCGCGCCGGACCCGGCCTCACCGACCCCGTTGTACCACCAGCTATACGCCATGTTGCGCGACTGTATCCACAGCGGCATTCTGGAACACGGCGCCAGGATGCCCTCCGAAAAAGAATTATCGACAACGTTCAACGTGTCCCGCATCACGGCCAGACGCGCCCTCGATGACCTTGCTGCAGAAAGTCTGGTTGCGCGCCAGCGCGGGCGCGGTACTTTCGTCAATTACCACTACCGTCCGGAACTGCTCAACGCGCCTTTGACCGGCGCGCTGGAAAGCTTAGAGCACATGGGCAGGGAAACGAAAATCAAGGTGCTGAGCCTGCGCTTTATCCAACCGCCGGCGCCCATTGCCGATGAATTTGGCATCACCCAGCAGCAGACGTTGTGTCAGATGGTGCGCATCAGGAGCAACCGCGGCCTGCCATTTGCCTATTACGAAAGCTGGACCGCAGGGTTTGATGAATCTATCAGCAAAGCCGCTCTGGAAAAGCGCCCCCGCCTTGAGTTATTACGTGAACAGGGCATAAGGTTCGCCCGCGCCGAACAGACCCTGAGCGCCGAAGCCGCCATGCCCGCAGCTGCCGAAGCCCTGGACATCACGCATGGGAAACCGCTGCTGAAACTAATCCGGCGCTCCTTCACCGAAGACGGTAAACAGACCGACTACCTGAACGCCCTCTACAACTCCGACCGCTTCCAGTACCGCATGGCGCTGACGATGAAGTGACAGGTGTTCAGAACCACCGATAGTAACTGCAATCTGTATCCTGTAGAATACGTTCAGAGAGCTTCAATATGCCCCACTTCATTAACGAATACACGGATGAGCAGGGCAAGAGTCCCTACGCCGAGTGGCCGGCGTCACTACGCGATGCGAGGGCTAAAGCCAAGGTTATTTTGCAGATAGATCGGATGGAGCTGGGATTATTTGGTGATTCTGGACCAATTGGTGGCGGCCTGAGTGAATTGCGTATCCATTATGGCCCAGGCTACCGTGTTTACTACGGTAGAGAAACCGAGGATACCTTGCTGGTGTTATGTGGTGGTAATAAGGTAACCTCTAAAAATGCCCTCCGTGGCATTTTTAGAGACGGAAACGGAAAAATGCGATTTTCCGTTTCCTTCATTTTCAATC
>JAPORZ010000164.1 GCA_026709915.1 Gammaproteobacteria bacterium | reverse complement strand
AAAAATCCTCTAAAAATCCTCCGGTTCAGGCCTGGTCCGCACCAGGCGGTGTTCAGGGATCAGGCATTTTACCGTTGTGCCCTGCCCCGGCTCACTGCTGATGCTCAATTCGGCATCGTGCTGCACCATGACGTGGCGGGCGATAGCCAGACCGAGGCCGGTGCCGCCTTTTTCCCTGGAGCGTCCCTTGTCCACCCGGTAGAAGCGCTCTGTTACGCGATGGATGTGCTCGGCCGGGATACCGTCGCCGGAATCTGTCACTTCCAGGCAGGCGCCGGTGTTCGTCTCATACCATTTAATATGGATTTCGCTACCGGCGGGGGTATATTGCACGGCGTTGAACACAATATTGGAAAAGGCGCTGTAGAGGCTGTCGTAATCGCCTTTGACGTGCAGGCGCGGTTGCAGTTCCGGCGCGAAGACATGGTTGTGTGCTGCGCTCAAGGTCTGCGCTTCGGCTTGTATCGCCGAGAGCAACTCGGTTATATCCACTTCGTTATCAAGTTTTGCCGGCGGGTCGCTTTCCAGCCTCGATAGTTTCAGCAGGTCTTCAATCAGGTTCTGCATGCGCCGGGTCTGGTTGCGCATTTGTCTGATGCGTGGTTGCCAGTCCGGCAACAGCTCTGCGGTTTCATTTTCCACGGCTTCAAGATAACCGGCGATTACCGTGATAGGCGTGCGCAGCTCATGGGAGGCGTTGGCGATAAAATCCTTGCGCATCTGGTTGGCGCGCCGGATCTCCGTGATATTTCCCGCCACCAGCAACAGGGACGATTGCGCATACCTGATGATCCTGATTTCCAGGCTGGTCTCCGCGTTCAACGGGGAGCAGATAACCAGGCTTTTAGCCGCAGTCCCGTTACCTGCAACGGTGAAATAATCCAGCAAATCGGGTTGCCTGATGAGGTGCGAGAAGCGTTGACCGTGGTCTCTGGGAAAGGCTATACCCAGGTATTCGGCGGCCTTTTTGTTAGCCCAGTCCACCTGACCGTCGGCGTTCATAACAACAACGGCGTCGGGCAGGGCCTCGGTTGCCTCCTCGAAACGCGCCAGCCGGGCGCGCAGTTCTTGTTCCCGCTGCTTGTTGCGCGCGCGCAGGGAACTGATTTGCCTGGTTATCTCGTTGATAACACCGGGGGTGTCCGGTGGACTTTGCGCGTTGCCCTGGCGCAGGAATTTGCTGATGTAGCGCAACATCCTGTGCTGCCAGACCAGGCACACCAGCAGGCCCGCACACAAGCCGATGAAAACGTTGCCGGCAAGCTGTCCTGCCAGGCCGGCGAGGATAACTATAGAGCCCAGCCGCAAGAGGTCAGGATGCATGGCTGCCGGGGACGCTCAGTTTTTGGTGGAAAAACGGTATCCGACGCTACGTACTGTCTGAATCAGGTGGCTGTAATTGTAAGGCTCCAGGGTCTTGCGCAAACGCCGGATATGCACATCTACGGTGCGCTCCTCGACATAGACGTTCTGGCCCCAGACATGGTCTAACAACTGGCCGCGGCTATAGACCCGTTCCGGATGGGTGATGAAGAAATGCAGCAGACGAAATTCCGTGGGGCTGATTTCCACAATCTGCTCATCCACGGTAACCCGGAACGTTTCCGTCTCCAGGGCCAGCCCGTTGACGGAGATAACACCGTCAACGTCCGTATTTCTGGTACGCCGCAGCACCGCCCGGATGCGCGCCAGCAGTTCCTTGCCGGAAAACGGTTTGGTGATGTAATCATCGGCGCCGGTATCAAGGCCGCGCACCCTGTCTGCTTCTTCCCCGCGCGCAGTCAACATGATAATCGGGATATCCTTAGTATCAGGACTGGTGCGGATACGGCGGGCATAATCCACCCCGTTCATGCCCGGCAGCATCCAGTCCAGCAGCAGCAGATCGGGCTTGTCATCGGCAATCAGCGAGCGCGCCTGTGCCACATCTGTGGCTTCCCGGAAGGCATAACCTTCTTTCATAAGGGTATAACCGAGCATTTCCCTGATGGGCGCCTCGTCCTCAACGAGGAGAATTTTACTTTTCATGGGCTGGCTGTGCCGGAGCATGGAGTTATTACACAGCCATTATATTACAGGATAATGACAGCTGGCGCGTAGCGGGATTACATGGTCAGGATGCTGAGCAGGTTCTTGTAGTCTTCCTCAACCCGGTTGTCGCGCTGGCGCAATTCATCCACTTTCCGGTGCGCGTGCAGCACGGTGGTATGGTCGCGCCCGCCGAATGAATCACCGATCTCCGGCAGGCTGTGGTTGGTGAGCTCCTTGGCCAGGGCCATGGCGACCTGCCGGGGGCGGGCGATGGAACGGGTTTTCCGTTTTGACAGCAAATCCGCCACCTTGATCTTGTAATACCCGGCGGTGACTTTCTGGATGTTCTCCAAGGTGACCTGACGCTCCTGCAACAGCAGCAAATCGCGCAAGGCCTGTTGGCAGAACTCAATGTTGATGGGTTGGCCGGTCAGGTTGGCATTGGCGATAACCCGGTTCAGGGCGCCCTCCAGCTCGCGCACGTTGGAAACGAAGTGCTTGGCGATGAAAAAGGCAACATTGTCCGGCAGGTCGATCTGCGAGCTCTCCGCCTTGGACTTGACGATGGCCACCCGGGTCTCGTATTCCGGCGGTTCAATGGCAACCGTCAGGCCGCTGCTGAAACGCGAGCGCAGCCGGCCTTCTATGCCGTCAACCTCCTTGGGGTAACGGTCGCAAGTCAGCACCACCTGGTTTTTTCCTTCCAGCAAGGTGTTGAACGTATAGAAAAACTCTTCCTGCGAGCGGTCCTTGCCGGCAAAGAACTGGATATCATCGATCAGCAACACATCCAAGGAGCGATAATTACGCTTGAACTCGTCGATGGTATTGTGGCGCAAGGCATTCACCATGTCCGCCACGAAGCGCTCGGAGTGCAGGTAGGCGATGTTCATGCCGGGACTGCGTTCTAAGATGGCGTTGCCAATGGCGTGCATCAGGTGCGTTTTGCCGAGACCGACGCCGCCGCACATGAACAACGGGTTATAGGCCGTGCCGGGGTTCTCTGCGACCTGAATGGACGCGGCCCGGGCCAGTTGATTCGACTTGCCCTCGACAAAGGAGACGAACCGGTAACTGCGGTTAAGGTTTTCCGGCAGATGGCCGCGGTTGGCGGCGTTCACCTGAGGCTGCGCCTCCTGTTTGCTCCCCTTCTTCTGGCTGCCGACCTCAACAGACAAGGACAGTCTGGCGCCTTGTGCCTGCGCGTGCAGCAATTCATTGATGCGTTGCAGGTACTTCTCACTGACCCAGTCCAGCACAAAGCGGTTCGGCGCCAGCAAACGTAATTTGCCCTTGCTCTCTATGGCCTGTAACGGGCGAATCCAGGTGTTGAACTGGTCCGGCGGCAACTCACCGGAAAGTTGCCCAAGACATGTTTTCCAAACAGACATCTGTGCTCAGCGCCCTCACGAGAAGCGAAACGGGAAGAGGGCTGCCAGTGTATACTTGTTGGACTGGGTTGTTCAACAGGTAACCTCTAAAAATGTCCTCCGTGGCATTTTTAGAGGTGGCCAACAGGGAATTGCTGCGGCGCCGGCCATTACCACTAACTGCCGCTGCGCGTTGACAACCCCACAAACAAGCAAGTAGAATGCCTGCAAATTCCGAAAACCGGACAGAACGCCAATGAAACGTACATACCAGCCCAGTAACATCAAACGCAAACGCCGGCATGGCTTTCGGGCGCGGATGCGCACCAAGGCCGGGCGCCTGATACTCAAGGCGCGCCGGGCCAAAGGCAGGAAGCGGCTGTCCGCTTGAGCCGTTTTCAGCGCCAACTCAGGCTCAACAACGCCGCGGATTTCAACAGGGTTTTCAAGACCTCCTGGCGCTCCCGGGATGCGCAGTTTGTGATACTTGCTTGCGGGAATGGCAGGCAGTACCCGCGGCTGGGAATGGCGATTTCCAAAAAGGCGGTGCGCTCGGCCGTCGCCAGAAACAAGGTAAAACGCACCATTCGGGAAAGCTTTCGTGCTCATGCAAACAGGTTGTCGGGGCTCGATATAGTGGTCCTGGCGCAAAAGCAGACAAAATCGGGTGAAGGCAGGGTAATGAATCAGTCTCTCAACATGCATTGGCGAAGGATTTTGCGGTGCGTAAAATAATTGCCGGAATCATCGGCTGCTACCAGCGCTTTATCAGCCCGTTGCTGGGCAATAACTGCCGCTTCTACCCTTCCTGTTCCAGTTATGCCCGCGAGGCCGTGGCAAGGCATGGCGTGTTGCGCGGCGTCTGGCTCAGCGCCGGGCGCGTGTGCCGCTGCCATCCGCTGCATCCCGGCGGGGTTGATCCCGTTCCCTGAACCCGCCTGCCCCTGATAGACAGCCTCCACTATGGATACCCAGCGTTTTATCCTGATACTGGCGTTATCGCTGGTATCGCTCATGCTGTGGCAGGAATGGCAGCAGGATTATGGCGCCGTGCCGACCGGCGCCGGTCATCAGGAAGCAGCCACACCCGCTGAAGACCCCGGCATACCACAACTGAAACCGGACGAAATGGCAGTGCCACAGGTGCCCGGTGCCGGCGCGCCAGCGGCGGCCGGCGCCGTAGTGACAGTGGAAACAGACGTATTGCGTCTGAAAATCGATCAGGGCGGGACTATTGTGTTCGCAGAACTGCTTGATTACCCGGTATCCCTGGCTCAGAAAGATCAACCCTTCGTGCTGCTGGATAACAGCGCCTCCCTGTACCACGTCATCCAGAGCGGCATTGTCGGCGAGTCCGCGCCGACCCACAAGGCGGTATTTTCGGCCGCGCAACAGAACTACACGCTGGGCGCCGGGCAGCAGACACTGGAAGTGCCGCTGCGCTGGACTGCCGAGGATGGCGTAACGGTTACCAGGATGTTTGTCTTTGCACGCGGGTCTTACCGGGTTTACCTCAAATACCTCGTTGACAACGGTTCGGACAGCGCCTGGGAAGGCCGCCAGTACACCCAGCTCAAGCGGGATGACCCGTCCCGGGAAGGCCGGCGGTTGATCTATACCTATACCGGCGCAGTGCTCTCCAGCCCGGATAACCGTTACGAAAAGATCAGTTTCGGCGATATGGAAGACCAGGACGCGGATGCACAAATCAGCAACGGCTGGGCGGCCATGATCCAGCATTATTTCCTGACTGCGATTCTGCCCTCCGACATAGAAGCCACCTACCGCTATTACACCCGTACCTTTCCTTCCGGCTATTATTCTATCGGCAGTGTTTCCCCGGCCCTGCGCCTGGACCCCGGGCAACAGGGGGAATTGACCGGCTATGTCTATATCGGCCCCAAGGTACAATCGGTGCTGGAAACGCTGGCGGACAAGCTGGAACTCACCGTCGATTACGGGATGCTCTGGTTTCTGGCGAAACCGCTGTTCTGGTGTCTGGAACGCCTGCACGGCCTGACCGGCAACTGGGGCTGGTCGATCATCCTGGTCACGATCCTGCTCAAGTTGCTGTTTTACCATTTGTCCGCCGCCGGCTACCGCTCCATGGCTAACATGCGCCGGGTGCAGCCGCGACTGCTGGCCATCCGCGAGCGGCACAAGGATGACCGCGCCCGCCTGAATCAGGCCATGATGCAGATTTACAAGGAGGAAAAGATCAACCCGTTGGGCGGTTGCTTCCCGATCCTGGTGCAGATTCCGGTATTCCTCGCCCTGTACTGGGTGCTACTGGAAAGCGTGGAAATGCGGCAGGCCGACTTCATTTTCTGGCTCAAGGACTTGTCGAGCAAGGACCCGTTTTTTGTGCTGCCGATCATTATGGGCGCCACTATGCTGATCCAGCAGAAGCTCAATCCCGCGCCCATGGACCCCATGCAGGAGAAGGTGATGAAGGCGCTGCCGTTCGTGTTCACCATCTTCTTTGCCTTTTTTCCTTCCGGGCTGGTGCTGTACTGGGTCACCAATAACGTCCTGTCCATTGCCCAGCAGTGGTTGATCATGCGCAGGCTGGAGCAAGAGGGCATCGCTGCGGGTAGCAGCAGCTCCCGCTGACTTTGGCAACAGACACCATCGCAGCGATCGCGACGCCGCCCGGACCAGGAGCGGTAGGCATCGTAAAAGTCTCCGGGCCGGACAGCGGCAACATCGTCACGGCGCTGTGTCGGCTCAAGCCCGGACATCGGCAAGCCCGCTACACGGCATTTTACGACGCCCAGGGGCAAGTACTGGATCGCGGTCTGGTGTTGTTTTTCCAGGGACCCGATTCCCACACCGGCGAGGATATCGCCGAGCTGCACGGCCACGGCGGCCCGATGGTGATGAACCTGTTGCTGCAACGCGTGCTGTCTCTGGGGGCGCGCTATGCGCGCCCCGGCGAATTCAGCGAGCGGGCGTTCCTGAACAACAAGATCGACCTGCTACAGGCCGAAGCCGTGGCAGACCTGATCAACAGCGCCTCCGAGCAGGCGGCGCTGAGCGCAGTACGCGCCTTGGAGGGCGCATTCTCTGCCCGACTGCAGGAATTGGCCGACAAGGTAATCGAACTGCGTCTGTTTGTCGAGGCCATGCTGGACTTTCCCGAAGAGGAGGTCGATGCCTTGACGCACACGGCCTTGCACGACCGCCTCGCTAACTGCCAACGCTGCCTGGACGACATTGCCACACAAGCACAAACCGGCAGGTTGCTGGCGGAAGGGCTGAAAATAGCGCTGATCGGCAAACCCAACGCCGGCAAATCGAGCCTGCTGAACCGGCTTGCCGAAGCCGAGCGCGCCATTGTTTCGCCCCAGCCCGGCACCACCCGCGATACCATTGAGCAACAGATTCTGCTGGACGGCATTCCGCTCAACGTCATCGACACCGCAGGGCTGAGAGCAGCTGGCAACCGCATCGAACAGGAAGGCATCGAACGCGCCAGGGCGGCCGCGCTTGCGGCAGATATCGTGCTGCTGATTGCCGACACCTGCCGCGACGACAGGCCTGATTTACACGCCATGGCGGCAGAGCTGGGGCCTGGGAAAAACCTGTTGTACGTCTTTAACAAGATCGACTTGTCAGGTTGCGCCCCCAGCAAGTCAGCCCCCAGTAAATCAGCCCCGGACGGGGACGGGGACGCGCCCGCGCTTGCTCCAGGCAAGGGCCTGCCTGAGTCCGGCGTGCCAGGATACGCGTCGGCTCACGGGGGGGGCGGGCACAAAACGACAACCGCAGCGGGGGAGGTTTATATATCGGCAAAAACCGGGGCCGGGATGGCGGCGCTGAAACAGGCGCTGAAAGACATGGTGGGCGGCGCGGACTATTCGGAGAACAGCTTCATCGCCCACACCCGCCACCTTGACGTACTGCACAAGGCCGCGGCCCAACTCACAGAAGCCGCCATCCAATTCCGGCGCCACCAGGCCACAGAACTGTTTGCCGACGATCTCACTCGGGTGCAGCAGACCCTGGGAGAGCTGACCGGCGCGCACACCCCGGATGACCTGCTCGGTGAGATCTTCTCCCGTTTTTGTATCGGCAAATAGCCGACAATGGACCGCCTCTGCCTGCTTGCGCCAAGCCGTGAATAAACCGTGAACAAGCCGGGCAGCAGGTTTTTATTCATTACCCTCAGCAACATTGGCGATGCCTTGCTGACCACGCCGGTCTTGCAGTTTTTGCACGAATACGACCCCCGCGCAACCATCGACATTGTCGGTGATGAGCGCTCCTCCATACTGTTCCGGCATTGTCCCTACCGCGGCGAGATTTATCACAAACATAAAAAACGCTTGTTACGAGGCGTGCCGGCGCTGCTGGCGGCGCTACGCAGGAACCACTACGACCTGGTGGTGGATTTGCGCACAGCGTTCCTGGCCTACCTGATCAGGGCTGAGCAACGGTTTGCCCGCAGCAGCCGGGATGGGCGCCTGCATGCGGTTGAAAAGCACTTTTCCACCATTGCGGGCCTCGCCGGGGCTCGGGCAATACCGCCCACTGCCTTGTGGCTCAGCCGGACTGAGCGAGATTATGCAGCTGGGATATGCCGGCAGTTACCCGGACAGAAGTGGTTGTGCATCGGCCCCGGCGCCAACTGGGAACGCAAGATCTGGCCCGCGCAAAACTATGCGCAAACGGCCGCCGCGCTCGGCGCCGAATTCGACGCGCTGGCGCTGCTGGGCAGCGGCGCCGACAACCGTCACGCGCAACGGATCGCCCAACAGGCGCCGCTACCCTGCGTCAACCTGTGTGGACAAACCACGCTGTTACAGGCCGCCGCAGTGCTGGAACGCATGACCCTGTTGCTCGGCAACGACTCCGGCCTCGGCCATATCGCCGCTGCGCTCGGCACGCCCTCCTTCACCCTGTTCGGCCCGGGCCAGCCGACACGCTACCACCCCTGGGGACCGCACGCAGCCTGGCACAGTGCGCCGGACCAGGTTATTGAGAGCATCCCGGTCAGCGCCGTGCTTGCTGAAGTGCGCACGCACCTGGCTCGT
>JAPORZ010000143.1 GCA_026709915.1 Gammaproteobacteria bacterium | reverse complement strand
TGCATGGCGCTGATGACGATGCCGGGTTGGTCTAAGTGGATGACGTGGCCGCTGCGTTGGGCGATCAGGTGTACCGGGTTGGAGCCGAGTTCTGACAATTCGGTCTGGAGTTCCATCCAGATGCGTTCTGTTTCGTCGCCGTTGGCGTAGTTGGGCCAGAAGCTGCGGCCGCGGGTGAGCACCACGATCGGCACTTCCGGCATGGGGCTGGAAGTCTGCACCTGTTTGGCGCTGACTGAGAATACCGTCATTTCCTCGCGCCAGGTGGTCTTGTGTTGCCAGCCCTGCATGATGCGCTGGGCCATCAGTGCATTTTCATCGGGAAAGTTGGGGTGCGGGAAAAACCAGGACACGACATGACTGCTGGATCTCGGTCGGGCCTGCTTGACCGTGGCTGGGTTGCGTTTGGGCAACCGCTCGATCTGTTCCGGATGGGAGGCATCTATCAGCACCAGTCCTGCGGTCTCGTCCGGGTAATTTCTCGCGAATAGCTGCGCGTTGTAGCCGCCGAATGAATGCCCGGCCAGAATATAGGGGCCGGCGACTCCGGCTTTTTGCAGCAAGGTATGCAGTTCCCGGGTGATACGTTTGCTGGTTCTGGGCAACGGCCCGAGATCACTCCAGCCGTAGCCGGCCCGGTCATAAGAGCAGACCCGGGTGCGGTGCGCCAGCGCGTTCTGGATCCGGGTCCATTCCAGGGAAAAACCGCCGACCCCCGAATCAAGAATTATCGCCGGCGCGCCTTGGCCGACACAGTGGATATGCAGGCGAAAACCGCCGACATCCACCAGTTTGCCAGGGATAGAGGTGAGTTGTGAGGCCGGCGAGGCCATGACCGTTATGGCGCCGCTCAGCCCGGTGGCAGCCAGCGCGCCGGCAAGCAGGAATCGGGGCAACAATTTTACCGACATGACATTATAATGATCCAGTGACTATTATAGTGGCCTCTAATTCTTAGCGGCGCTTTTATGGGGCCAGGTGATGCCCGGCCTCGAAGCCGAACTGCAGGAACCTCTGGTTTTCAGAGGCGCCCTGATAATACTTCTTTGTATAGTATAGCCAAATGCGAACACAAGTGGTAATTATCGGCGGCGGACCGGCCGGCCTGCTATTGTCGCAGCTGCTGCACCTGCGCGCCAAACTCCGAGACGGCGATGCGCAGTCTGGCCGAGCAGTATGTGGGGCTGTCGCTATAGCTTGCGACACGCATAACATCTTGTGGAATGTGCCCGGTTTGGATTTAGACTGGCGCCATGAATGATCTGCATGAACGTTTGCAACGGGTGCGCCGGGAGATAGCAAAGGCGGAGCGGCAGTTCGGACGGGAGGCGGGGAGTGTGAAATTGCTGGCGGTGAGCAAAACCCGGGGCGCCGACGCGGTGCTGGCGCTGGCGCGGCTGGGGGTGACGGACTTCGGCGAGAACTATGTGCAGGAGGCGCAGGGCAAGCTCAGGCAGCTGCCTGAGCAGTCGCTCGGTTGGCATTTTATCGGCCCGGCGCAGTCCAACAAGACCGGCGCCATCGCCACGTGTTTCGATTGGGTGCACTCGCTGGCGCGCATGCGCATTGCGACGCGCTTGGATGCGGCCCGTCCTGCTGACTTGCCGCCCCTGAACGTTTGCATACAGGTCAACATTGACGCCGAGGTGAGTAAGTCCGGCGTCACCCTGGACGCGCTGGAACCGTTGGCGGAGCAGATTTGCTCGCTGCCCCGGTTGCGGCTGAGGGGGCTGATGGCGCTGCCTGCGCCGGCGGCTGATTTTGCTGTGCAGCGGCGCGCATTTGCGCAACTGCGGCAGGCGCAGGAACGGCTCAGCGACCGGGGTTTTGCACTCGACACCTTGTCCATGGGCACCACCAACGATATGCGCGCCGCAATTGCCGAGGGTGCGACCCTGGTGCGGATCGGGACCGCATTATTTGGGCCGAGAAAGTGACCAACGGCTAGTACTCTTTCCATTTAATTCTGACCGCTTCCCGACCCGCTGAACCGGCCAGAATTAAATAGAAAGAGTACTAGGAGAGCGAGTAGCGCGTTACCCTGCTTCTTAAATCCTGCTATGATGTTCCCCATGCAGGATCAGAACGTCACCTTCCTCGGTTGCGGCAATATGGGGACCAGTCTTGTCGGCGGTCTCATTGCGGATGGGTATCCTGCGTCTTCTCTGTGTGGCGTTGACCCGGATGATGCGCAGCGCCGCCGGCTGGCACAGCATTGCGCCATACACACCGTCGCGACGGTGGCCGAGGGGGTCGCCGACGCCGACATTATCGTGCTTGCAGTGAAGCCGCAAACGCTCCCGGCGGCGCTGGCCGAAGTGAAACAAGCCCTGCAAAACCGGTCTCCGCTGGTGTTGTCGATCGCTGCCGGGGTGCGCTGCGCGACCATCCGGGCGGCGTTGGGCGGGGTCTGTCCGGTGGTGCGCGCCATGCCCAATACGCCGGCTTTGCTGCGCGCCGGCGCCAGCGGCCTGTACGCCGGCGCCGACGTCAGCGCCGCGCAGCGCCGCAGCGCGGCGCGGATTATGCAGGCGGTCGGCGTCACGGTCTGGCTGGATGAGGAGGCGTTGCTCGACACCGTTACTGCCGTCTCCGGCAGTGGACCTGCCTATTTTTTCCTGATCGTGGAACTGCTGGAAAAAATTGCCGTTGAGCTGGGCCTGTCCGAGGAGCAGGCGCGCCGGCTTAGCGTGGAAACTGCGCTGGGGGCGGCGCGGATGCTGAAGGAAACCGGCGCACCGGCGGCTACCCTCAGGCAGCGGGTCACTTCCCCCGGCGGCACCACGGAGCAGGCGTTGCAGGTGTTTGCAGAACAGGGGCTGGAGGAGTTGCTGCGCCAGGCGTTGCTGGCGTGCCGGCAGCGTTCGCTGGAACTGGCCGGGCCGGTGGATTGACCATGGCTAACTCCTACCTGTCCGACGCCCTGCTGTATCTGGTCAATACCGTGTTTGCCTTGTACATCCTGCTGGTCACGCTGCGCTTCCTGTTGCAGACGGTGCGGGCCGATGCCCGCAACCCCCTCTCGCAATTCCTGTTGCGGGCGACGGACCCGCCGTTGCGCCTGCTGCGCCGCGTGGCGCCGGGGTTTGGCGGGGTTGACTGGTCCTGCATCATCCTCATGGTTGCGCTACAGTCCATCAAGCTGTTTCTTGCCGGTGTGCTTGCTTATGGAACATTCCTGGCGCCGTCCGGCCTGCTGCTGCTCAGTGTGGCCGAACTCATGCGGCTGATCATTTACATCTTCATGTTCGTTATTTTCTTGCAGATTATTCTCAGTTGGGTCAACCCCGGCGCCTATAACCCGATGACGGTGCTGCTACATCAGCTCTCCGAGCCCCTGCTGGGCCCGGCGCGCAGGTTGTTGCCGGCCGTTCAGGGAATCGATTTGTCCCCTATCCTGGTGTTTGTCTTCCTGCAGCTATCGTTGATACTGCTGGTCCGGCCCCTGGCTGACCTGGGACGGGCGCTGGCCCTGTAAGCGACGCATGCGCCTGCCTGTTGCCAGTGGCGCCTCGGGTATAGTATGCTTGAGGTTCCAGTAACACGGAGCATTCCATGTCTCGCATTATCGTTGCCCTGCTCACAACCCTGGTCATGATCGCCGGCCCGGCGGCCAATGCCGAGCAGTCAAAATCCTTTGGGGATTACACCGTCCACTACGCGGCGTTTACCACAGACATGTTATCGCCGGAGGTTGCCCGGCTCTACAAGATTCGCCGCAGCAAGAACCGCGCCATCCTTAACATCAGCGTGTTGAAAAAAGTGCTGGGCACCACGGGACAGCCGGTGCAAGCACAAGTGGAGGCCGCGGCCACCAACCTGAATCGGCAGCTGAAAAATCTGAGCGTGCGCGAGTTAAGCAGCAACGGGGCCATCTACTACATCGCCGAAACATCCGTGAATAATGAGGAGACGCTGAACTTCGAGCTGAACATCATCCCCGAGGGGGAGAACATTGCCTTGAGTTTCTCGTTTCAGCAGCAGTTCTTTACGGAGTAGCCCCCCCCTCATCAAATATCGTATGGTAACCTCTAAAAATTAGAGGTTACCATATTCAATAATGAGCGGCGCATGGTCGGAGAAGCGTTGCGCCTTGTAGATGGCAACAGCCTTGACCCGGTCGGCCAGGCCCGGGGTGACCACCTGGTAATCTATGCGCCAGCCCACGTTCTTGGCCCAGGACTGGCCCCGGTTTGACCACCAGGTATATTGTTCCGCCTCCGGGTTTACCACCCGGAACGCATCGACCAGTCCCAGCTCGCCGAATACCTTGTCCAGCCAGGCGCGTTCCTCCGGTAAAAATCCCGAGTTTTTCTGGTTGCTACGCCAGTTCTTCAGGTCGATCTGCCGGTGTGCGATGTTCCAGTCGCCGCAGATGATAAATTCATTTTCCTGTTGCAGCATGGCTGTTAATACCGGCTCGAAACGCGCCATAAAGTCGTACTTGACCGTCTGGCGCTCCTCCCCCGAGGTGCCGGACGGCAGATAGATCGAGATAACGCTGAGCCCGGCATAGTCCGCCTGCAAAAAGCGCCCTTCCCGATCGGCGTGATCCCAGCCCAGGGTGTCATTAACCCGCTCCGGCAGGCGCCGGGAATACAGCGCAACGCCGCTGTACCCTTTTTTCTCAGCGCTGTTGAAGTAACCGAAATACCCTTCCGGTTGCAGCACATGGGCGGCCAGTTGTTCGGTCTGCGCCTTGATTTCCTGCAGGCAGATCACGTCTGCCTCCTGCTGCAACATCCAGTCTAAAAACCCCTTGTTGCAGGCGGCGCGGATACCGTTGGCGTTTAAGGTGATTATCTTCATAACGGGGGGGTGTTATACTCTGTTCAAAGCGCTTGAATTGCAGCTGAATGCCGGGGTCAGAGTGAAAAACCCTTGAAATAGTCGATAATAGATGGGGTTGTTACTCTGGCCTCACCTGTCTTACCGAGGTTAACGGGAACTACTGGCTGACTTGTCATGTATTCCGGGGCACCGAGCATGCTTATCTATGATAACACCGACCCTGCCGGCGAATCCATGCAGGGGTTATATACTTACTGCTTACCGGCAACCTGCGCCCGGCGCGCCTGACACAGCTCATGGAGACCTACCAGGCCGAATTTATCGAGTTCGCGATCCGCAACAGGGCGCTGCAATTCGGCCGTTTTACGCTCAAGTCGGGCCGTGTCAGTCCGTATTTTTTCAACAGCGGGCTGTTTAACGACGGCGGCAGCATCGCCCGGCTGGGCGCGTTCTACATGCAGGCCCTGGACCATGCCGGACTGCCGTTCGACATGTTGTTCGGCCCGGCCTACAAGGGCATTCCATTGGTGACGGCGGTTGCCATTGCCTACGCGCAGCGGCATGCGCGCCTGCTGCCCTACAGCTTTGACCGCAAGGAGGAAAAAGATCACGGGGAGGGTGGCGTGGTGGCCGGCGCGGCCCTGCGCGGCGAGGTGCTGATTGTTGATGACGTAATTACCGCCGGCACCTCCGTGCATCACTCTATTGACCTGATACGGCGCCACGGCGCCCGGCCCGCCGCCGTGACGATCGCCCTGGACCGGCAGGAACGCGGCCAGGACCCTGCCGGCAGCTCCGCCATCGAGGAAATTCAGCAGCGCTACCGGATTCCTGTGATCCCCATCATCAGCCTCGACAACCTGATCGAATACCTGCACCGGCAACCGGAGTATGCAACACCGTTGCAGGAAGTGGCCCGTTATCGGGAGCAATACGGGGTCTGAGGCCATTGGCGGCCATGCTCCGGGGCATTGCCTGCCCGTCATTGCTACCCTCTGCCCGTCAGCCCCGGATTAAAACGGCAACGCCATGGGGTGGTGCGCGCTGCTCTGCAACAAGGTGCGGAACTGCGCCTGTATGCGCTTTAGGGCCGCGTCGTCATCCGCCTCAAAGCGCACAGTCAGTACCGGTGAGGTGTTGGAGGGGCGCACCAGACCCCAGCCGTCGGCGAATTCCACCCGGATACCGTCTGTGTCGATAATTTGTGCGTCGGGAAAATCTGCATTGGCGCGCAGCTTGCGCATGTAGGCCCGATGCTCGGTCTCCGGCAACTGCACCCGTAGTTCGGGCGTGGATACGCCCTCCGGCATCGCGGCGAACAGCGTTGCGGAGCTCATCTTGCTTTGCACCAGGATCTCCAGCAGGCGGGCGCCGGCGTAAAGGGCATCATCAAACCCGTACCAGCGTTCCTTAAAAAAGATATGGCCGCTTAACTCACCGGCGAGCGGGGCTTGCTCCGCCTCCATTTTGCTCTTGATCAGCGAGTGTCCGGTCTTCCACATCAGCGGCACGCCGCCGGCAGTTTCGATCACGGTCTTTAAGTAGCGCGAACATTTCACGTCATAGACAATGCTGGCGCCCTGGTTGCGACTCAGCACGTCCCGGGCGAAGGCCATTAGCTGTCGATCCGGCCAGATAATGTGGCCGTTACTGTCAACCACGCCCAGGCGGTCGCCGTCGCCGTCAAAGGCCAGTCCGATATCGGCGCCGGTGGCAAGCACCCGGTCAATCAGCGCTTCCAGATTTTCCGGCTGGCTGGGGTCGGGATGATGGTTGGGAAACGCGCCGTCCACCTCGCAGTACATCTCATCGACCCGGTGGCCCAAGGCGCGGAACAGCTCCGGCGCAACCACGCCAGCGGCGCCGTTCCCACAGTCGATGACCATATCCAGCGCGGTTGCGTTGCCGCCAGGGGGAGTATCACTGATGACCCGCTTGAGATAATCATCTCGCACTTCGGCGCGGGACAAGGCGCCGTTACCGCGCCTGAAATCACCGGCAAGGATGCGTTGGTAAATGGTCTGCAAGGCCTCCCCGAACAGAGTGCGCCCGGCCACAATCAGCTTCATGCCGTTGTATTCCGGTCCGTTGTGACTGCCGGTCACCATTACCCCACTGTTGGCCGGCAGGTGGCGCGTGGCAAAATACAGCAATGGCGTCGGCGCCATGCCGATATCGATAACGTCGCGACCGCTTGCGCGCAAACCCTCGATCAAGGCCCCGGCCAGGGCCGGACTGGAGTGCCGGCCGTCGCGCCCGACGATGACGGCCTGCTCAGCCTGCTCGGCGGCGATGGCGCCGATGCCCTGGCCGATAAGCCGGGCAACGTCAACCGTCAGGGTACGGCCTACCACGCCGCGTATGTCGTAGGCGCGAAAAATGGATGCGGGAATGTCGGGGCGGGTCATTACTTTAGTGGTGACTACGTGATCAATCCGACGCTGTCTGTGCTGGCGCATTTTCCCCAACCTGAGCAACGTGTGCGCGATAGCGTACCGCGACAATGTCCAGCAGTTGCCGGGCCAGTGTTTCCTTGGGCGCGGTGGCAAGCGACTCTGACCCGCCCGGCCAGAATATTTCCAGGGCGTTTTCCTCACGCTCAAACCCCAGGCCGTCCCCGACCCGGTTGGCGGCGATCATGTTCAGTTTTTTCTGCGTCAGCTTGTGTTGCGCGTTGGCATGAAGATTGTCCGTCTCCGCAGCGAACCCGACGGTAAACGGCGCCTTGGGCAGCGCCGCCACTTCAGCCAGGATATCAGGCGTCTGCTCCAGGGACAGCAGCAGCTCGGCCCCCTGTTTTTTCAGCTTCTGCGGCGCCGGCGCCGGCGCCCGGTAATCCGCCACCGCGGCGGTGGCAACAAATATGTCGCTGGCGGCCGCACAGCCCAGAATCCCGTCCCGCATCTGCGCGGCGCTGGTTACGTCAATGAGTTTCACCCGCGCCGGCGGCGCCAGGGTGACGGGACCCGACACCAGAGTGACCGTGGCGCCGGCGGCCGCGGCGGCCCGGGCCACGGCATAGCCCATGCGGCCCGAACTGCGGTTGCTGAGATAGCGCACCGGGTCGATAAACTCGCGGGTCGGGCCAGCGCTGACCAGCATGTTGATTCCGGCAAGCTGGCCCTTACTGCCGACCGCGGTCAGCGCCTGCGCCAGTTCTTCGGGTTCCAGCAACCGGCCCGGCCCGGTCTCGCCACAGGCTTGGGCGCCGCGGGCGGGACCGAGCAAGGTGACGCCCCTGGCCTGCAACCGGGCTATATTCTCCTGCGTGGCCGGGTGTTGCCACATCTGCCGGTTCATGGCCGGGGCCAGGAACAACGGGGCCGCGCTCGCCAGACACAGGGTCAATAACAGGTCATCAGCTAGGCCGTTGCTTAAACGGGCCATAAAGTTGGCCGTGGCCGGGGCGATGAGAATCAGGTCGGCCCAGCGCGCCAGTTCGATATGCCCCATGGCAGCCTCGGCCTCGTGGTCCAGCAGTTCGGTGTACACGCGGTGGCCGGATACGGCCTGCAGGGTCAGAGGTGTAATGAACTGCGTGGCCGCGGGGGTCATCACCACCCGCACCACCGCGCCCTGATCACGCAGGCGCCGGGTCAGCTCCGCGCTCTTGTACGCAGCAATGCCGCCGGTGATACCCAACAGGATGCGCTTGCCGACCAGTGTTTGCATGGCGCCAGTGTAACCCATATCCTGCG
>JAPORZ010000023.1 GCA_026709915.1 Gammaproteobacteria bacterium | reverse complement strand
CTCACCTGTTTTAACCCCGGCATTCGGCACAGGTTGCGTGCCTGTGCCTGTGCACATATAGCATGGTCGCGCGTTTTGTGTTAGTTTACGCACGAAGGTTTATGCGCAAGTCCGACTTGCACTCGAATTCTCCATGCTGCAAAACCCTTTTTCCGAAGATCTCACCGCCAGCAAGAGCAAGCGTCAACAGCTTGACCGCCTGCTGCGCGTCACCACCCCGCATGAACGTTTCATGCTGGCCGGTATCGGCCTGTTGCTGTGCGCGGGCGTGGCCTGGGCGTTGTTCGGCAGTGTCACTCACAGCATTGTGCGGGACGGTATCCTGCTGGAAACGGGCGCGCGGCGCGCGCACAACCAGGCCCTGCAAGCCGTGTTGTACGTATCGCCCGCACAGGCGCAGGCCCTGCAGGCGTCGACGCCGGTCGCAATTGACGTGACACTGCCCGATGGCTCGACGCGGCGCCTGCAGGGCGAAGCTGCCACGCTGGGAACCGGCGCGTCTGTGCACTGGCCGCTGCCTGCCGTTGCGGGTTCGCTGCGCCGGGTTGAGATCACCCTGCCACGCCCGGCAGGCCTTGCTGTGGCGGATGGGATGCCGTGCCACGTGCGCATCGTCCTGGGCCGGTGGGCGCCGGTTGAGCTGCTGCTGTACGGCTGGGCGCCGTAAACAAGAGGCTGAAGCCAGTGCGTAAACAACCACCCGCAACGCCGCGCGCGCGGCGTGTGGTTACCCCCCTGCGGCTGCAAACGCATACCACCGAATGCGGGGCTGCCTGCATCAGCAGCGTGCTGGCTTTTTTCGGCTACAATGCGCCGCTCAGCGAGCTGCGCGAACGCTGTGAAGTAAACCGTGACGGCTCCTCGGCCGCGGCCCTGATGCGGGCTGCCAGGCACTACGGTCTTGACTGCAAGGGCCGCCTGACACAGACGCCGGACTTGTGGAAGCTACCGCTACCGCTGATCCTGTTCTGGGAGTTCAACCATTTCCTCATCCTGGAAGGTCTCGACCAGAACCGGGTGTACCTCAACGATCCGGCCTCGGGCCGGCGCAAGCTGTCCTGGACAGAATTCAACCAGAGCTTTTCCTGGGTTGCGTTGCACTTCAAACCCAAACCGGAATTCAGGCCGGGAGGTGTACGCCGCACCATGGCGCAACGGCTCTCGGCCTGGCTGCAGGGCGCCTGGGGCGCGCTGGCTTATGCTCTGGTATGCGGCTTGATGCTGGTTGTGCTGGCCCTGGTTACACCGGTGGCGTTGGGCATATTCGTGGATCACGTCCATACCGGCAATGCCTCCTGGGGCGCCTTCCTGGCGGCGACGCTGGCCGCGGCGGCGCTGCTGGCGGCAGGGCTGACCTGGTTGAAACAGCGCTGCCTGCTGCGTTTGTCCACAC
Source organism: Gammaproteobacteria bacterium (assembly GCA_026709915.1). Lineage (GTDB taxonomy): Bacteria > Pseudomonadota > Gammaproteobacteria > Eutrophobiales > Eutrophobiaceae > JAAXHV01. Next base: position 7,181 of record JAPORZ010000023.1, on the reverse strand, counting down.
GCATTTCAATCGTCGCCGGCGATCATGTCGTCACCCGGCTACTGGCTCTGCCGGTGGAATATTTCAACCACCGGATGATTGGCGACCTGGTCGCCCGCGTCGGCTCTATCGACAGAATTGCCAAGGCGCTGTCAGAACAGTTTGTCGGACTGGTCATCGAAATGGTTATGAGCGTGGTATTGCTGGCGGTGATGCTGGTCTATGACGTGACGCTGGCCCTTGCCGTGTTGGCGCTGGCGGCGCTGATGCTGGCGCTGATGCACCTGAGCGCGCGCCGCCGGACTGAGGCAAATTATGCCTTGCGACATGAACAGGACCTGCTGCTCGGCATCGGCGCCCTGTTGTTGTCCCAGATAGACAAGCTGCGCATCAAGGGCGAGGACGACAATGCCTTCTCCCGCTGGGGCGGTCATCAGGCCCGGGAACTGGCGGCGCGCCAGCGCTACGCCGAACTCGGCCTGCTGGACTCTGCCATACCAATGCTGTTCCTGCTGCTGGCCAACGCGGTGGTGTTGGCGTTGGCGGCAACACAGGTCATTGCCGGCGCTATGACACTGGGCGTCCTGGTGAGCTTTTATCTTCTGGCCGCCATGTTCCTGGAGTCTGTGGGACGCTGGGCGGAGCTGTCCCGGTGGCGCCGGACCCTGGAGACCGACATGCAGTGTCTGGATGACATTGCGGAAGCGGCGCAAGACCGGACACCACTGCGCGCGCGGCGACCGACAGGCGCCATTGCCACGTTAAACGGTCGGCTGCGACTGGCTGGCCGGCTGGAGCTGCACAACCTCAGCTACGGCTATAATCGCCAGCGACCGCCGCTGGTCAAGGCTTTTAACCTGACCATTGAACCGGGGCAACGCATCGCCGTGGTGGGGCCGAGTGGTTCGGGCAAATCGACCCTGGCGCGCCTCGTGGCCGGCGTCTATCAGCCCTGGGCGGGCGAGATCCTGTTCGACGGTTTCCCGCGTCGGGAGATCCCCGACGATGTCATGTCACGTTCACTGGCCATGGTTGACCAGGATGTCATCCTGTTTTCCGGCAGCGTGAGAGATAACATCACTCTGTGGGACAGCGCCGTGCCGGATGACGACCTAGTCGCTGCGGCCCGGGACGCCCACATCCACAATGACATTATCAGCCGTCCGCGCGGCTATGCCACGCAGATTACCGAGGACGGAAACAATTTCAGCGGCGGCCAGCGCCAGCGGCTGGAAATTGCCCGGGCTCTGGTCAGGAACCCGACGCTGTTGATACTTGATGAGGCCAGCAGCGCGCTGGACGCCGTGACTGAAGCAGGCGTGGAACATGCCTTGCGCCGCCGCGGCGTGAGTTCCCTGATCATTGCCCACCGGCTGAGTACAGTGCGCGACTGCGACCTGATCATTGTGCTCGACAAGGGTGAGGAAGTGCAGCGCGGCAGCCACGATGAGCTGGTGGCAGACAAAGACGGGCTGTATCACCAGTTGCTGCTGGCAGACTGAAACCATGAACTCGCCACAAATCTGCAAACATGCCATAACAGTCGGCGCCCGGGTGCCCTGTGCCGCCAACCTGCCGTTGGACATGAATGATCCGCAATCCGTGTGGTTTGTCGAGCACGGCGCCATAGACGTGTTTCTGGTCGAGCGCCAGGACGGCGCCGATCAAACTGCGCCGCAACACCTGTTGCGCGCTGAGGCCGGGCGCCTGTTGCCCGGTGTCGCCGCGCAACAGGAAGACACCACCCTGGGCCTGATCGGCAAGGGTTTGCCCGGCACGGTACTGCGGCGTCTGCCGGTTTCCGAGTTGGCCGCGTTGGACGCCGACGCACTGGCGCAACAGGTAGATGCCTGGGTTATGGATGTGTCCGCCACACTGTCCCGCGACCTGGTGACCCCACCGCGTCCGGATATGCTCATCGAACCGGCGCAGGCGCCGGCGGCAATGACCGGCAGGCTCTCCACGCGGCGTGGAGTGGTATGGCTGAGGCAACCGGCGGCAGGCGTGAGTCTGTACATGGAGCTGGTGGACCCGGCGCTTGGCGATGGCGTTGACACAACCACTATGCTGGCGCTCACGCCCCACGTTTGGCTTACCCTGCTGGAAGCGGCAGAGCTGTGCGCGCAGGCGTCCGCAACGCTTGCCGCCGAGAACCGGCTACTGCCGGCCCTGACCGACTTCCACGCCCTGGCGTTTGCCACGGCGCGACTCAACCGCAGCCTGGCGCTCATTGATGAGGCCAACCTGGAACGGGAACGCACGGCCGGGCGGCGTAGCGATGAAGAAGATGCCCGGCGGCGCCTGTTTAATCTGTATGGTTTACTGCAAGAGCAACCGGGCGCCGCCGAGAGCGCGGCGCTGTTCGAAGCGCTGAAACTCATCGGCCGGCACGAGGGTATCGAATTCGCCCGGCCTGCGCAGATGCCTAAGGACGACCCCGATGTTGCCCTGGACCAGGTGCTGCAAGCATCCGCCACGCGTCGGCGCCAGGTGCGACTGAGGCCTGAAGACAAGTGGTGGACAAGCGACAGCGGCGCACTGCTGGCGTTCCGTGATGATAACGGCGAGCCGGTGGCATTATTGCCTGGCGGACCGGGTGGCTACCGGGAGGTCGAACCCCGGTCCGGGCGCAAAGCCCGGGTGACGGCTGCGCGCGCGGCCGCGTTGCGCCCGCAAGCCTGGCAGTTCTACCCGGCGCTGCCGGCCGGGCGCGTCGGCATACGCGACCTGTTGCATGTTGCCGGGAAGGGTTTGCCGGCAGATCTGATATTGTGCACACTGGCCGGATTGGCGGCTGGCCTGATTATGCTGTTACCGGCCGTATTGGTGGGCGTTATCGCCGACCGGGTTATTCCGGATGGTGAGCACAGCGTATTGTACCTGTCCACCGCAGTAGTGGCCGTGCTGGCCTTGCTGGCAGCGCTGCTGTATGTACTGCGCGGCAGCGCCTTGATGCGTCTGGAGGGGCGCGCCACGTCCCGTCTGGAAGCGGCTTTCTGGGACCGTCTGTTGCGGCTGCCGCCGCATTTTCTGGAACGCTATAACGCCGGCGACACGGCGCTACGCAGCATGGCCTTCCAACGCCTGCGCGATGGGCTGCAGGAGGCGCTGGCCAGCGCCATGCTGTCGGTGATTTTCCTGTCGCCGGCGCTATTGCTCATCTCCTTGTACGACGCCGGACTGGGCGCAGTATGCGCAGCCCTGGCGCTGCTGTCCCTGTTGCTGACGGTGGCCTTGGGTTTGAGCCAGATTCGGCCGCGCAGCAGCGCGCTACGAGTTGCCAACCACCTCAGCGGCAGGCTCAACCAGCTCATAAACGGCATTGTCAAACTGCGTGTGGCAGGGGCGGAAGGCTCCGCGTTCGGGGTGTGGGCGCAACATTACCGTGACCAGAAACGCGCCGAGTTGCACCACGGCGCCAGAGAAGCGCACTTGCAGGCTTTCAGCGCGGCGTTGCCATTTCTGGCCGCCGCCACGCTGCTGCTGGCAGTCACCCTGCCAGGGCGCGCGGCCGTTCCGGTCGGGGAGTTCCTGGCCGTGTTCATGCTGTTCATGCTGTTCCAGTCGGCAGTGGCGCGGCTGGGCGCCTCGTTCAGTACACTGGCCACCGTCATTACCGCGCTGGACCAGGTGCAGCCGTTCCTCGACCAACCCTTAGAGCTCAGCGTCGGTGGGGAACCGGTCGGGGAGTTGCGCGGAGCAATACGGGTGGACCACGTCAGCTTTCGTTATGGCTCCGACAGTCCGTTGGTGCTTGATGATGTATCAATAGACGCCCGCCCCGGTGAATTCATTGCCATTACCGGCGAGTCCGGCTGCGGCAAGAGCACGCTGCTCAAACTTCTGACCGGCCTGGAGCAGCCCGATGCCGGTTCGATATACTACGACGGCCGCGATCTCAGGCGCCTGAATGTCAAACAGGTGCGCCGGCAACTTGGCGTGGTGCCGCAGAAAATTCAGTTACACCCGCTGGACCTGTGGGACAATATCGTCGGCAGCCATGAACAGACCAGTGACGAGGAGGCCTGGCACGCGGCCCGCCTTGCCTGCCTGGAGACCGACATCAAATCCATGCCCATGAAGATGTTGACAACTGTGGGCCACAACCTCATATCGGGCGGCGAGGCACAACGCGTGAGCATTGCCCACACACTGCTGCGCAACCCCCGGATTCTGCTACTCGACGAGGCGACCAACCTGCTGGACAATGCCCGCCAGACGACAATTATGGAAAACATAGAGAGCCTGAACACCACCCGCATCGTGATCGCACACAGGATATCCACCCTGCGCCAAGCCGACCGCATTTATGTGCTGAAAGGCGCCAGGGTCATCCAGACCGGGACGTTTGAGGAGCTGTCGGCAACGCCGGGCGCCTTCCGCGACCTGATCCAACGACAGCTTGCCTGAGACACAACCAGGAGCAGCAAGTGAAAGTTTCCCGCAGGACCGACGCCGACACCGGCCTGATTGAACAGCCGGCGTTAGCGCCACATTTCACCTTCCACGCCTTGGACGAGAGTCAGGTGTTCCTGATCTCAGAAGCCGCCAACACCTTACTGCACGGGCATATCTACCCCAGGCTGTTGCCGTTGCTGGACGGCCGGCGCAGCTTCCCGGAGCTGGTCGCTGCCCTGGCCGAAAAGCATACGGAGGCATCCGTCAGAACGGCGCTGGTGACGCTGGCTGGCAAGGGCTACATCGTCTCCGGCGAACACGACATGGACGCCGGCACGGCTGCGTTCTGGACCGCGCTGGGCGCCTCTCCACGCTTCGCCCGGGAGCGGCTGGCGGCGGCGCCCGTGACCATTACCGGCAACGCCGGCAGTCTCGACCGGCGCCTCGAAGCCATGGGGGTGAAGGTGACCGCCGACGGCGCCGGGGCGGCGCTTGCCGTCATTGTCTGCGACGACTACCTGAACGAACAACACGCCAGGATCAATCAACAACACCTTGCTTCCGGCATACCCTGGATGCTGCTCAGACCCAGCGGCCTGCAACCCCTGTTCGGCCCGATATTCCGCCCGGCGCAGCAGGGTCCTTGCTGGGCCTGCCTCGCCTACCGCCTGCGCGGCCACCAGGAAATCCATAACTTTCTGCGTAACCTGACCGACGGCGACATTGCCTTGGCCCCCAAAGCCGTGGCGCCCGCGACCCTGGAAGCGGTTACGGGTGTCAGCGCAGTTGAAATCGCCAAATGGCTGGTATTCGGCGCGACCGCGGCGCTGCATGAACATGCAATCTCCTTCGATACGGTCGATCTGACCCTGCAACGCCACCCGATCATGCGTCGCCCTCAGTGCCTGGCCTGCGGTGACGAAGCGCTCTACCGCAACGACCGGGAACCGCGCCCGGTGCGGCTGCAAGCGAGCCCGAAGCGCGTGCGCAACAGCGGTGGCGTGCGCTCAGTCCCGGCAGAGCAAACCCTGGCAAAATATCGTCACCTGATAGGTCCGGTCGGGGGCGTTATCACCTGGTTAAGGCGCACCACCGACGCCACCGACCCCTGGCTGCATGTGCACTGGGCCGGCAGCAATCTGGCGCTCAAGAATCGCACCCTGGAGATACTGCGCCGCAGCCTGCGCACGAAAAGCGCGGGCAAGGGCAGCACCGCCCGGCAGTCCGAGGTCAGCGCCCTGTGTGAGGCGCTGGAGCGCTATTGCGGCGCCTTCCACGGCGATGAGATCTACTGCCGCAAACGGTTCACCGACTTTGCCGCAAGTGCGGAGCCAGACGCCATCCACCCCAACGCGGTGCAGTTATTCAGCGAACTGCAACTGGACGATGCCGCCCGCATCAATGCCGGCGGCCATCCCTACAACGTGGTGCCGCCGCGCCTGGACCCGGAGGCAGAGACAGACTGGTCGCCGGTGTGGTCGCTGACCCGGGCGCGCACGCGCTACCTGCCGACCTCCCTGCTCTACTATGCCAAATCGACAGACGGTCAGGGATTCACGGATTTCGTTGCGGATTCAAACGGCTGCGCAGCCGGCAATACGCTGGAGGAAGCGATCCTGCAAGGGTTTTTTGAACTGGTCGAACGCGATGCCTTCGCGGTGTGGTGGTATAACCAACTGCGCGTGCCGGCAGTGGACCTGACCAGTTTCGATGACGACTACCTGGCCAGCGCAAGCGCTTACTACCAGGGCTTACAGCGCGAGCTGTGGGTGCTCGACGTCACCGGTGACCTCGGCATCCCGACCTTTGTCGCGCTCTCGCGGCGCACCGACAAGCAGGCCGAAGACATCATCTACGGCGCCGGGGCACACCTGGACCCCCACCTCGCGGTGTTGCGCGCCGTGTGCGAGCTGAACCAGTGCTTAAACGCAGTACAGGGCGCCGGTCCCGGCGGCAGCGGTTACCAGGTTGATGATCCGCAGAGCCTGTGGTGGTTGCGCAATGCCACGCTTGCCAAACATCCGTATCTGGCGCCGGCGGCTGAGGCGCCGCGCGGCAAGGCTTCTTACCCCGTGCCGGAAACCGAAGATGTGCGCGCAGATGTGGAACACTGTCAGGCGTTGGTCGAAGCCAAGGGCCTGGAATTCCTGGTGCTGGACCAGACCCGTCCCGATATCGGCCTGCCGGTGGTGCGAGTCATCGTACCCGGCATGCGCCACTATTGGGCGCGCTTTGCGCCAGGACGCCTGTACGAGGTGCCGGTGGCAATGGGCTGGCGTGAGCAGGCGCTCACTGAGCAGGCGCTCAATCCGGCCCCGGTCATCGCTTGAGAACGTCAAAAACCATTTATGGCAACCTCAGCAGTTCCGCAGGAAGATGGTGATCTGTCAGTAACGGCGCTGGATCGTGAAGTTGTGCGTCATTTCGATGGCTTGACCGAAGCCTTTTACCTGGCGACATGGCATCCCGAACATATTCATTTCGGACTGTTTGAGCCGGAGGATCTCCCTGAACGAGGGCCTCCCTTTACGGGTGCCGATCCGAAACTGACACGCGGATTGGAGCGCATGCTCGAGACCGTTATTGGTCCGGCCGGGGTCAGGGAGCGCCACCGCGTGGCAGATGCCGGCTGCGGCGTTGGCGGGACTGCAATGTATCTTGCCAGGACTCGTGGCTGTACGGTTACGGGCGTCAACCTGAGCAGGAAACAATTGCAGATCGGCGCACAGAAGGTAGCGCAAGCAGGCCTGGGCGCACGCGTTGACTTCAAGTACGGGAATTGCGCGCGCCGGTTACCCTTCGAC
>JAPORZ010000073.1 GCA_026709915.1 Gammaproteobacteria bacterium | reverse complement strand
CAAACGTGTTCGGGGTTACCGGAATATCGGTTATTTTGTGGAGAATGCTCCCTGAACTGCCAGCCTCCGACACTGCCGTTCCACTACTTGCAGATAATTAAATTATATAACTATATTTTTACATTACTTTAGACAATTTTGGCGGGCAGGAATGGCGGTGGGTAGAATTCCTGTTGCCAGATATTTCCCAGCTATTACAATAACGGAAACTTTTGGGAGACCCTGATTATGTCGAATATGGGCATACGAGATGCCAGGAGACCTGCGGCGGATGCGTTGTTGCAGGAGATTGCCGATTATGTGCTAGGCGGAGATGCGGCCAGTGAGGAGGCGCAAGAGACGGCGTTTTACTGTTTGCTGGATACCCTGGCTTGTGGGATGTTGGCGCTGAAGTTTCCGGCTTGTACCCGGTTGTTGGGGCCGGTGGTGCCGGGGGCGGACATGCCGGACGGGGTGCGGGTGCCGGGCACCGGCTATCGGCTGGAGCCGGTGCAGGCGGCGTTTAACATCGGCGCCATGGTGCGCTGGCTGGACTTCAACGACACCTGGCTGGCTGCCGAATGGGGGCACCCTTCGGATAACCTGGGCGCAGTGCTGGCGGTTGCCGACTATCTCAGCCGCAGGCACCGCGCTGCCGGTCAGGCGCCGTTGCGTGTTGCGGATGTTCTTGACGGCATGATCCGCGCCCATGAAATTCAGGGCGTGCTGGCCCTTAAAAACAGTTTCAACAGGGTTGGGCTGGACCATGTCCTGCTGGTGCGCATCGCCAGCACGGCGGTGGCAACGGCCATGCTGGGCGGCACGCGCGAGCAGGTGATCAACGCCGTGTCCAATGCCTGGATCGACGGCGGCGCGCTGCGTACCTATCGCCATGCACCCAACACCGGTTCAAGGAAAAGCTGGGCCGCGGGAGATGCCACCAGTCGTGCGGTGCGCCATGCCTTGATCGCGCTGACCGGCGAGATGGGTTATCCGTCCGCGCTAAGCGCCGAACACTGGGGCTTTCAGGATGTGTTGTTCAAGGGCAACGAAGTCATTGCAGAACGCGCGTTCGGATGTTATGTCATGGAAAACATCCTGTTCAAAATCTCGTTTCCGGCCGAGTTTCACGCCCAGACTGCGGTGGAAGCAGCCCTGGCCCTGCACGCAGAGGTCAAGTACCGGCTGGATGAGATCGATAAGGTGGTGGTGGAAACCCAGGACGCGGGCATGCGTATCATCGACAAAACCGGGCCTCTGGACAACCCGGCGGACCGCGATCATTGCATCCAGTACATGACTGCGATTCCCCTGATCTGCGGCCGTCTCACTGCCGCAGATTACGAGGACTCGGTTGCCGCCGACCCGCGTATCGACGCGCTGAGGGAGCGGATGCAGGTGCGGGAAAACCCGCGCTTTACGGTCGATTACTATGACCCGGACAAGCGCGCCATCGGTAATTCTGTGCAGGTCTTTTTCCGGGATGGCTCCGGCACCAGGAAAGTCAGCGTCGATTACCCCGTCGGCCACCGGCGCCGGCGCAGTGAAGGCATTCCGCTGTTGCTGGATAAATTCAATGATGCGATTGCCGGGCATTTCCCGGTTGCCCAAAGAGATGCAATTCGCGCCGCTTGCGCTGACCGGCAGGCGCTGGAAAAGATGCCTGTCGATGCCTTTACGGACTTGTGGGCAGAAGCCGGATAGGGCCGACATGACCGGCAAGCAGGAGCGCGTAAAACGCACCTACTACTTCGGCAGTCAGCTGTCCGAAGGCGGGCGCAGCGATATCAGCCTGCTCGGTGGCAAGGGCGCCAATCTGGCCGAGATGACCAGCATCGGCCTGCCCGTGCCGCCGGGTTTTACCATCACCACAACCACTTGTGCCGAGTATTACCAGAACGACGGCAAACTGCCCAAGGGGTTGCAGGGCAGCATCAAACTGAACATGACCCGGCTGGAGAAGGAAACCGGCAAACGCTTCGGCGATGATGACAACCCGCTGCTGGTGTCCGTCAGGAGCGGCGGCGCAGTGAGTATGCCGGGCATGTTAGATACCATCTTGAACCTGGGGCTGACGGATAAATCCGTTATCGGCCTGGGCCGGCAGACCGGCAACCGGCGTTTCGCGCTGGACGCTTACCGGCGCCTGATCAATATGTTCGGGAACGTGGTGATGGGCGTTGAACACGAGCATTTTGAAGACGTTTTCACCCGTATCAAGCAGCATTACGAGGTTACCCAGGATGCCGACCTGAACGAGGAAGGACTGGAAAAACTGATCGCGGCCTACAAGAAAGTGTACCGGCAGCACAGCGGCGAGGCGTTTCCACAATCACCCCATGAACAACTGGAAAAGGCCGTCGAAGCCGTGTTTCGCAGCTGGAATACCCCGCGCGCGCTGACCTATCGCAAGATAAACAATATCCGCGGGCTGATCGGCACCGCGGCTAACATCCAGTCTATGGTATTTGGCAACATGGGCAACGATTCGGGTACGGGTGTTGCGTTTACCCGCGACCCCACCACCGGGAAAAACCAGTTTTACGGTGAATTTCTGATCAACGCCCAGGGCGAGGATGTAGTGGCGGGCATCCGCACGCCGCAACCGGTGGCCATGATGAAAAAATGGCGACCGGAGATTTACGAACAATTACTGAACGTGAAACAAACCCTGGAAGCGCACTACCGGGACATGCAGGACATCGAATTCACCATTGAGAAGAGCGTGCTGTACATGTTGCAGACCCGCGCCGGGAAACGCACCGGCGCGGCGGCGATAAAAATTGCCGTGGATATGGTCAGGGAAGACCTGATCACCCGGAAAGACGCCTTGTTGCGAGTCCCCGCCAACGACCTGAATCAGGTGTTGCTGCCCTCCTTCGACCACAAGGCAAAGCGCAACATCCTCACCAGGGGGCTACCGGCATCGCCCGGCGCCGCGTCCGGTTTTCCCGTGTTCACGGCAGGTGAGGCGGTGGAGAAAAGCGAAAACGGCGTGCCGGTGATACTCGTGCGGCGGGAAACCAGCCCCGAGGATATTCACGGTGTGCACGCTGCCGAGGCCATCCTCACCTCCACCGGTGGCTCGACCAGCCATGCGGCGGTGGTGGCGCGCGGCTGGGGCAAATGCTGCGTTACCGGCGCCAGCGGGCTTATCATCGACAGCAAACGCAAGACCCTGACCATCAGGGACTGCGTCATCGGCCAGGATGATATGCTCAGTATCGACGGCAGCAGCGGCGAGGTGATGCTGGGTGATGTGCCTAAACAAACCCCGGTGTTCACGAGTGAATTCAAGACGCTTATGGCCTGGGCCGACAGGACCCGCAGGATGGTGATACGCACCAATGCGGACACTCCCATGGACGCGGCCGCGGCGCTGGAATTTGGCGCTGAGGGGATCGGGCTGTGTCGCACTGAACACATGTTCTTTGGCCAGAATCGTATCGCCGCCATGCGTGAAATGATCCTGGCCGAAGATGAGACCACGCGCCGTGCGGCCTTGAAAAAACTGCTGCCGTTCCAGCGCCGCGACTTCGAGGGCATCTTCAGCGCCATGCGCGGCCTGCCGGTGACGATCCGCCTGCTCGACCCGCCCCTGCACGAGTTTCTGCCGGCAGAGGAAAAACAGCAACGCCAGCTGGCCCGCAGTATGAAGGTCCGTGTGAGCAAGGTGACGCGCCGGGTCAGCCAGTTACATGAGGTCAACCCCATGCTGGGGCACCGCGGCTGCCGGCTGACCGTGACCTACCCGGAAATACTCGACATGCAGGTCACTGCCATCATTCAGGCCACTATCAACTGCCGGCGCAAACGCATCAATGCGCAACCGGAGATCATGATCCCGCTGGTCGGGCTGGAAGCGGAGCTGTCGATGTTGCGGGAACGGGTGGAACAGGTGATCAGTGACGTGGTGCAAAAGAAAAAGTTCACCGGCAAGCTGGATATTCCTATCGGCACGATGATAGAAGTGCCCAGAGCAGCCATTATTGCGGACAACATCGCCGCCCATGCGGATTTTTTCAGCTTCGGCACCAACGACCTGACGCAGATGACCCTGGGCTACAGCCGCGATGACATCGGTAGCTTCATGCCTGAATATCTGGAGAAAAACCTGCTGGAACAGAACCCGTTCCAGAGTATTGATGTCGCCGGCGTCGGGCAACTGGTGGAACAGGCCGTGCACCGCGGCCGATCGGTCAAGCGGGAATTGAAATGCGGCGTCTGCGGCGAGCATGGCGGCGACCCGGAGTCGATCAACTTCTTCCAGTCGGTGCAGCTGGACTACATCTCCTGCTCGCCGTTCCGCGTCCCCATTGCCCGTCTGGCGGCGGCGCAGGCGGCGCTGCGCAATCAGCTGGAGTTGTTTATGTAAGATGCCGGCGGCGAGCGCCGGTTCGCGGCGCCCGGATTCCCGCCTGTGCAGGGACGAGGCGTTGGAGCGGGTGATGGGAATCGAACCCACGTTCTCAGCTTGGGAAGCTGATGTTCTACCATTGAACTACACCCGCATCGTTCGCTAAGCATATCTTACAACGATTTTGTATAATGGTAACCTTAAAAATGGCGCCCCGATAACCCCGATGAACACCCCGATGAACTTACTCGTAAATGGTGAACAAACGTCCCTGGCTGGCGTCGCGACTGTGTCTGACCTGATCTCGGCGCTGAGCATCGGGGGCAATGTCGCAGTGGAGATAAACAGTGAGATCGTCTCCCGTAGCGCCTTTGCGAGCCATCGCCTTGCTGATGGCGACGAAATTGAAATAGTCACTGCAATAGGCGGTGGCTGAGGTTCCTGAATTGAATAGCTCTGTGTCCTCTGTGCCCCCTGCGGGCGAACAATCTGGTAAAGACACCTTCACCATCGCCGGCAAGGTTTACACCTCGCGCCTGCTGGTCGGCACGGGCAAGTACCGTGACCTGGAGGAAACCGGCAAAGCCATCGAGGCCAGTGGGGCACAAATCGTCACGGTGGCGATCCGCCGCACCAATATCGGCCAGGCTAAGGACGAGCCCAACCTGCTCGACTACGTCAGCCCTGAGCGATACACCATCCTGCCCAATACCGCCGGCTGTTTCGACGCGGCTTCGGCGCTGCGCACCTGCCGTCTGGCGCGGGAATTACTCGGTGGTCACGACCTGGTGAAACTGGAAGTGCTGGGCGATAAAAAAACCTTGTTCCCGGACATTCCGGCAACCCTGGAGGCGGCGCAGGTACTGGTGCAGGAGGGTTTCAAGGTGATGGTCTATACTAACGACGACCCAATTATGGCGCTGCGTTTTGAGGAACTGGGCTGCATCGCAGTGATGCCGCTGGCCGCGCCCATCGGTTCCGGGCTGGGGATACGCAACCCTTACAACATTCGCACCATCGTCGAGAACGCGGGCGTGCCTATCCTGGTGGATGCCGGGGTCGGCACTGCTTCTGATGCGGCCATTGCCATGGAGCTCGGCTGCGACGGGGTATTGATGAACACTGCCATCGCAGCGGCAAAAAACCCGATCCTCATGGCCGCGGCCATGAACAAAGCCGTGGTGGCGGGCCGGCAAGCCTACCTGGCTGGGCGCATGCCCAGACGCGCCTACGCCAGCGCCTCATCACCAATAGACGGCACTTTTTTCAGCTAAGCGTGCCGGTTGTCACCCCCCCGCTCGTCACTCATTGCGTCCCTCCCTGGACGCAACCCTGCGGGCAACTGTCGCTGTGCAAATCGGCTATCCTGCCGATTTGTCCTGCGCAAGCAGAAATGACGAGCGAGGCATAACCAATGCCTATCAAGAGTTACGTACTGAGACAAGGTCGCCTTACCAAGGCACAGGCGGGCGCCATCGACAGGCACTGGCATGAGTTCGGTATCGACTACCGGGATCAGGTTCTGGACTTAGATGAGATATTTGGTCGCTACGCGCCGCGCGTGCTGGACATCGGCACGGGTATGGGCGAGGCCACGCTCAGGCTGGCACAGCAACATCCCGATAATGACTACCTGGCCGTCGAAGTACACCGCCCCGGCATTGGCCGCCTGTTGTACGGCATGGCCGAACGCGGGCTTAGCAATATCCGCATCATCAACCACGACATTGTGGATGTGGTAAACCGGCAACTGCCGGAAGAGTCCCTCACCTCCGTCTATATTCACTTCCCGGACCCGTGGCCCAAAAAGCGCCACCATAAACGTCGCCTGGTGCAACCCTCCTTCATCAACAAGCTGGCGACACTGATGAAAACCGAAGGCCAGTTATACCTCGCCACCGACGCGCAGGACTTAGCCGAGTTCATGCTGGCCGTCTGTGACGCCGCACCGGGCCTGATCAACGAGGCTGGACGCGGCAACTTTTCCCCGCGCCCCCTGTGGCGGCCACTCACCAAGTTTGAAGAACGGGCGCAGCGCTTGAATAATCAGGTATGGGAACTCATTTATTGCAGACGAATCTGATATAATGATGTTTATTCGACACAATGACGTATATTGCCCACATGTTAGAACTAGCCCGAGCCGCCGCAGACATTGCCAAGGAGGCGGCGGAAAAAATCATGGAAGTTTACCAGACCGATTTCGAGGTACGGAAGAAAACCGACCGCACTCCGCTCACCCGCGCAGACATGTCTTCTCACGACGTGATTTGCAGCAGGCTGACTGAATTAACCCCGGATATCCCGGTGCTGTCGGAGGAATCCGCGCATGTCCCATATACCACGAGAAAACGCTGGGATGAATACTGGTTGGTGGACCCCCTGGACGGCACCCGCGAGTTTATCAAACGCAACGGCGAGTTTACCGTGAACATTGCCTTGATCCGGCATGGTTACCCCGTGCTGGGCGTCATTTACGCGCCGGTCAAGGACCTTTGTTATTACGCCGCCAACAGCGAGGGCGCTCACAAGCAGGACAAGGGCGCCGCGGCTATCAGGCTCAGTGCAAAGGCCAGCAATCCCAACGAGCTGGTCATCGCCGGCAGCCGCTCCCACGGCAACAAACGCCAGCAAGCTTTCTTCAGCAGCGTGGGCGACCGGGCGGAAACCATCGCCATCGGCAGTTCCCTCAAATTCTGCCTGGTAGCCGAAGGCGTCGCCGACATCTACGCCCGCTTCGGCCCCACCTGTGAGTGGGACAGCGCCGCCGGCCAGTGCATCGTCGAGGAAGCCGGCGGCAGGGTAACGGATACAGACTTCACCCGCCTGCGCTACAATGCCAAAGAATCCTTACTCAATCCGGATTTCCTGGTATTTTCCGACCCCACGTTTGAGTGGCAGCGCTGTTTGTGATTAGCCTGCATATCTCAATGCTGCACGGCCACCTCTAATTTTTGGGAATTATGTATCAAAATCCGCAAACCAGCAGTTAGCTGGCTTGTGGTTACCGCCGCTCCAGCCGGTGCTTGGCGTTCAGTTCCCCTTTTGTGGGTGTCCTGTTCTCCCCTTTAATTGCCTTCCTGTTTGTCGTCAATATCTGATTGAGTGCGCCGAAAAAGTCATCGGCGCTTGGCGGACTGGATAAGTCTGGCGCTTCGGTCTGTTGCTTCGGTCTTGGCATGGTGGTCTCCGGTTGTCTATGCAAGGTTCAACGCGCCTTGCTCTGTATGGGTAGGCTTGTGTGTCCTGATAGCTTCGGTTATTTCGTCCAGTGTCCCTTGTACCCACTCGTGTTTGTTCGGCAATATATCATGGATATACTTTTCCGTTTCCCGAAACCAAGGCGTTTCCAGTTTGTATTCCAGTTTGTACTGACGGCCTGGGTCGGAAGTCTGATAAGCGTTCAGGCGTAACTTCCAGTTCTTGGCAATGCCCACCTTGTACTCCCCTGGGTAATTCGGATGGGAGATGACATAGACATATTTTTGTTCTCGGTAATTCCGCTTTTGGTCTGTGCGCTGCGGCGGGTCAGTTTTCAGATGTATCGCATTCTGATATTTCAGCAGGTCTTCAGGATCGGCGGCCTCTTTAGTTAATCGCTCTTTGACAAGCTCATAAGCCTTGATTGATATGTCAACCCCTATCCACTGCCGGTTTAGGCGCTCGGCGGCTACGCAGGTCGTGGCGCAGCCAGCGAAGGGGTCTAGTACTATGTCGCCTTCGTTGCTGGATGCTTGAATAATACGCTCCAGTAAGGCAAGGGGTTTTTGAGTGGGGTAGCCAGTGCGTTCTTTTGCATGTGCGTGTAAAAACTGAATATCCCATACGTCATTCGCTCCAGTCTTGGTTTGCCCATCCCGATCTACAATAGCGCCGTACTTCGATAAATCAAGTTTTCCTGTGCCGACCAGTTTTTCCACTTTCTTTTTATCATAAACCAGCAGCTGATAAACCCCGTTTACCTTGTTAACATTGTACCCCTTCGCCACAACAGCGGCCTGGCTGGCGGTCGGATCAACCATTATTCGGTTAAACACTGGCTTCTTGCGTCCATTTCCCCCCTTTACGTAAAACAAAATTACATCATGATTTTTTTGAAAATGAGTGATTGCATTTGTCCATTTTCGGTAATGCCATATAATCTCATTCCTGAAATTATCCTCCCCGAAAAGACAGTCTATCGTAGACTTGATGTAATGGCTCATGGTCGGGTCGCAGTGCAGGTAAATACTCCCGCTTTGCTTCAATACCCGCCGGCACTCTATCAGCCGAA
>JAPORZ010000217.1 GCA_026709915.1 Gammaproteobacteria bacterium | reverse complement strand
GAAAACACGCGGACGTTTTCTCGAT
This sequence comes from Gammaproteobacteria bacterium, assembly GCA_026709915.1. Classification (GTDB taxonomy): domain Bacteria; phylum Pseudomonadota; class Gammaproteobacteria; order Eutrophobiales; family Eutrophobiaceae; genus JAAXHV01. The sequence goes on along the minus strand of JAPORZ010000217.1, from coordinate 8,585 downwards.
CCGGTTGATTCAGATTTACCAACTTTTGATAGCAAATTTCCAGACGAGGAAAGGCTACCCGCACAATTCGAGATCAAAATTACAGAAAGGAAAAGTGGACAGAGTTACATGCAATGGAATGATGTCTTTATTGGAGAGCCACTTACAGACAGTATTCTTGACCCGGACGGCTATCGTTTCCATGATGTTTTTCACTTCACACATGCGGCAATTCTGCACTGGTCTCCGACCTTTCGCGGTCTGATAAGGCAGAAGCGTAAAAGTGATCCGAAGTACGATGAGGCCGAGGACGGTGGGAGGGCGATTGTAGTCGAGGAAGGACTCACTGCATGGATATTTTCATGTGCTAAACACCTTAATTTTTTTGATGGCCACAATAGCATCTCATTTGACCTGCTAAAAACAGTGAAGCAATTTGTGCATGGATACGAAGTAGAAAATTGTCCTCTCAAGCTATGGGAACAAGCCATTCTTGAAGGATATAAAGTCTTTAGACAAGTTCGAAAACACAATGGTGGTATCGTGGTTGGAGACCGTAATGCTCGTACTATTGAATACAAGCCAATTGACAGGGAGTAAAACGTGACACCGGCGCAGTATGTTAACGCGTTAAGTAAGCTGAATTTTGCAAATGCGTTCAATCCTTATTCAAATCGATGCGCTATTTACGATCTGGATAAAGCGCCACTTACTCGATCACAGACATTACAGGATATGCTTGAGGCGGCTACTGAGCGGGAAATTGATTCAATCTGGATTGGGAGAGACCTCGGCTATCGTGGGGGCAGGCGGACTGGATTAGCCTTAACAGACGATGTGCATATTCAAGTCCACGGTGAACGTTGGAGGTTGTCGATTGATCGGCCAACAAAGGGCGAGATAGTTGCTGAACAGACTGCGGCCGTTGTCTGGCGCGTTCTCTCACAGGTTAAAGTGTCTATTTTTCTCTGGAATGTCTTCCCACTACATCCTTATGAGCCTGGCAGTCCTTTCAGTAATCGTTCCCATAATGCTCGCGAACGCAGGGCCGGGGAAGAATTTCTCTCTGAACTTATCATGCTTTTGAAACCAAGCCGGCTTGTTGCAATCGGCAACGATGCAGCGCGTACAGCATACCGCCTGAGAAGCCGGCACGAAGTCATTAAGGTGCGGCATCCCAGTTACGGCGGGCAGATACAATTCTCGGCACAGGTGAGCGAACTGTACAAACTGGATGGAGACGGGAAATTAGGGATTAGGACATGATATACGATCCAAGACTCGCCGCAGAACCGTATCACTTGAATCAATGAACGACAACCTATCCAAAACCCGAGACCTGAAAGAGACACTTCAACTGAAATTGCCCGAACCGGCAGTTCAGGAGAACAACCCGTGGGCAGATGACGCCCTGAAACGATCTGACGTCGCTGAAAGGCTGACGAACCTCATCAGCGGGCAATCTGCCTCATTGGTTATCAGCCTGCACGGACAATGGGGCACGGGCAAGACGTTTTTGCTTAAACGCTGGCAACAGCAGTTGGAACATGACGGCTTTCGGGCCATCTACTTCAACGCATGGGAAGATGATTTTTGTGATGATCCTCTGGTCGCGATCATTGGCCAGTTATCTGGTTTTTTGGAACGCGGGGAGCAACAAGAATTGTCTGGAAAAATCAAGAAGGCCGTAGAACCTCTGCTAATTCAAGGCGCCATGAGTGCCTTGCATAAGGTTAGCGGTGTAAACCTTGATGAAATTCTGAAACAGCTCGCAGACAAGACTTTCGAGGAATATTCTCGGCAGGGAGAAAAAAAGAATGAGCTCAAAGCAGCATTGCAAGAATTGTCGGGAAAGGTCGAGGCAGAAACCGGACATCCCCTGATCTTCATCATTGATGAACTGGACCGCTGCCGCCCTACCTTTGCCATCGAATTGCTTGAACGCGTCAAACATATCTTTGACATTCCTGATATGGTTTTTGTATTCGGGATCAACCGCGACGAGTTATGTTCATCTATCCGGTCAGTCTATGGTGAAATCGACGCGGATATTTACCTTCGACGTTTCTTTGATATGGAATTCTCATTGCCAGATATAGATCCGGAAGCCTTTTGTAAGATTCTGATTGAACGATACCAACTGGAACAGTTCTTTACGCGGATGAGTGAAACAACAGGGGATACAGCTTATTACCATAACTTTGAATGGTTCAGCAGCAGACCCTTCCCGGCATTATGCAGCCATTTCGGTTTGTCACTTCGCGATATTGATTACTGTGTACGAATGATTGTCTTTATAGGAAAAAACGTTACAGCACAAGATTCGATGTCTCAACCACTTCTATCCTTGTTAGTAGTCCTGCGGTTGAAGAACAAAACGCTGTATCAGGAATACATCCGAGGCGATCGGATGGGCAGTGAGGTGGTGAACTATATTGACAAACTGGTTCCCCCTGATAATCGGGTTCAGGAGTTGGAAGCAACGTTTGATGAATTAGAAATCGATTTATATCTTGCAGATAGGACCCAACGCGAGGGGCGCAGTAAAGCGATGGACGAGTTCGCGCGCTTGTATCAGAACTTGAAAGAGGAACGAGCAACACCTCATACCGTATATTTATCTGAGCGAACTCAAAAATCAGATACGGAGAGAATAGAGCGACTCAACTCTATCATTCAGGAGTATCGTCAGTTCCGCGGCAACATCCGTTATTTTTCAAAAAGGCTCATCACCCGCCTTTCAGGGTTGATTGAGTTATCCCAATCATTCGTCCGAGCTTGAAAGCGTTGAAGCTGACCTCCTACTCTGCCTATAAACCTTCTGGCATTGGATGGTTAGGCGACGTACCAAAGCATTGGAATGTACTTCCTAACCGTGCAATTTTCACAGAAGTCAATGAGCAGAATTATCCTGAGAAAAAGATGTTGTCCGTGACCATCAAAAATGGAGTTATTCCCCAGCAGGAATTACTTGCAGATACATCAAAGAAAGATAGTTCACGGCTTGACAAATGCTCTTACAAGCTTGTCCGACCTGGCGACATTGCATACAACAAAATGCGGGTATGGCAGGGGGCAGTTGGTGTATCCGCTTTCAGGGGCATTATCAGTCCGGCATATGTAGTGCAACGACCACGAAAGGGGATCAATTCACGTTATTTTCACAATCTACTTAGAATACCGGCATTTTCAAAAGAAGCCGAGCGATGGTCTTATGGCATTACTTCAGATATGTGGAGTTTACGGCCAGAGCATTTCAAAATGATTTACTCGTGTATTCCCCCACTTTCTGAACAAAACACTATTGTTCGTTATCTCAACCACACCAACGAACACATCCACAGCTACATCAACGCCAAAGAGCGGCTCATCAACCTGCTGGAAGAACAACGACAGGCCATCATCCAGCGTGCAGTAACCCGGGGCCTCGACCCTAATGTTCGCCTCAAGCCCTCCGGGGTTGAGTGGCTGGGGGAGGTGCCAGCGCATTGGGAGATGTGGAGGCTGAAACACGCCGCCACGTTAAACCCAAGTCGCGCTGAATCACGTAGTTCACTTATGCCAGCTACCGCCGTAACATTTCTGCCCATGGAACGCGTTCGGTCAGACGGAAGAATTGACCCGCAAGAAATCATACCTGCATCCAGAGTTTGGAAGGGCTTTACGTATTTTCGAAAAAATGATGTCTTGGTGGCCAAGATTACGCCGTGTTTTGAAAACGGCAAGGGTGCTCACCTTCATTCATTACCAACGGAAGTCGGCTTTGGCTCAACTGAATTTCATGTGCTCAGAGCCAAGTCTTTTGTGTTGCCCCAGTTTCTTTATCTTCTGACCAAAACCTCTGAGTTTCGCAGGCTGGGAGCAGACGCCATGACGGGAGCTGCCGGACAACAACGGGTGCCATCAAGTTTTGTAGCCAACTATCCGATGTCCCTCCCTCCCCTCGCCGAACAAACCGCCATCGTCGAATATCTCGAAAAAGCAACCACAGATATTGACTCAGCCACCCACCGCGCCCGCCGTGAGATTGAACTCCTGAAAGAATACCGCACCCGCCTGACCGCCGACGTAGTTACCGGTAAACTTGACGTGCGTGAGGCGGCGAATGTGCTACCGCATTAGAAAAGCCGGATGATTGAACGTGTCAGTACCCGTTGGCCCTAAAATTTATCATATCGTTCACATCGACCGTCTGGCTTCGATTATAAATGACGGTTTCCTATGGTGTGACTCAGAGGCGGAAAAACGAGAGTCTCCCGGGACCACAATTGGGATGAGTGGCATCAAACAACGACGTCTCACACTACCCTTAAACAGTCATGCAAACCTACACGTAGGAGACTGTGTGCCATTTTATTTTTGTCCGCGTTCCGTTATGTTATACCTCATATATCAAGCAAACCACCCCGAATTGTCTTACCGGGGAGGGCAGATTCCCATTATTCACTTGGAGGCTGACCTGCAACAGACTGTGAATTGGGCGGACCATAACAATCTCCGTTGGGCTTTTACTCTTTCAAATGCTGGAGCCTCCTACTTTGAGGATAGGTGTGACTTGGAAAAGTTGAATGAGGTTAATTGGGAGGCTGTGCAAGCCTTGAACTGGCAAGGATGCAAAGAAGGAAAACAAGCGGAATTTTTGATCGAAAAGCAGTTTCCATGGAGGTTGGTCTCTCGTATTGGCCTGCACACGCAAACTGTTAAGGAGCAAGCGAATGATATACTTAAGGATGCCCTGCATAAACCGCAGGTCGAAATTATCACCCAGTGGTATTACTAGAAGGGGTGCAGAAACATGATCGAATTCAAAACAGGTAACATCCTCACTGAAGATGCCGAAGCCTTGGTCAATACTGTCAACTGTGTTGGGTTTATGGGGCGCGGGATCGCACTTCAATTCAAGAAGGCCTTTCCCGATAATTTCAAGGCCTATTCCGCAGCTTGTAAACGGAAAGAGGTACAGCCTGGACGGATGTTTGTATATGAAACAGGTCAACTTGCGCATCCTCGCTACATCATTAATTTTCCTACGAAACGTCACTGGAGAGGCAAGAGCCGAATGGAGGATATTGATGCCGGCCTTGCTGCATTGGCCGAGGCGATCAGGTCGCACAATATTCAGTCGATTGCCGTACCACCATTGGGCAGCGGTCTTGGAGGACTGGATTGGCCTGAAGTACGCCCGCGCATTAAGAAAATGTTGGAGCAATTTGGGGAACTGAAAGCCATTGTATTTGAACCAACTGATTCATTGTCAGACGCAAAAGTCAATCTTTCGACCGATGTGCCTGCCATGACAGCAGGGCGGGCGGCACTGATAGGTCTGATGGACCGCTACATTAAAGGACTTTTAGATCCGTTTATTACCCTGCTGGAGGTGCATAAACTGATGTATTTTATGCAGGTTGCAGGTGAACCATTGCAACTGAATTACAACAAAGGCATCTATGGGCCTTATGCTGAAAATCTTCGGCATGTGCTGAATGCTATTGAAGGACACTTGGTGTCCGGCTATGCAGATGGTGGTGATAACCCGGACAAGCAATTAAACCTGATACCGGGCGCACTGGAGGATGCGAATGAATTTCTACAGAAGCAGGAGCAAACCAGGAATCGATTTGAACGGGTTTCTGAACTTGTCGAAGGCTTCGAATCTTCTTTCGGGCTGGAGTTATTATCCACCGTTCACTGGGTGATTGAAAAAGAATTAGCCAACAACATGAGTGACGTAGTGGAGCGAGTCTATGCTTGGAATGAAAGGAAAAAACGGTTCTCCCGTTATCAGGTTGAACTGGCAGTCGAGGTATTGTCACGAAGAGGCTGGATCGAGAATACGGCCGCTTTGAATCCGGCGTGACCATCGATACAGTTACCTGCCGAATACCCGAACAAAGCCACCAGCCAGATAGCCAACCAAGTGTCTCCGCCCTCAAGAACACCGCTCAAAAAGGCGGCAGAGGTAACGATGATACCTTGCCGACGAATATCTCCCAGCACGGTCGGCACATAAAATTCAAGGTTCTCAAATACGACAGTGTAGCACACAGCAATACTTGATTTGACTGCCCTGGATTGCAGGTAAGCCGGTAATTTCATACACTGCCCATCATGAAAACCGTGAGGTTGCACAATGCGCTGCTCTATACACCTCAGTTCAGAACAGAACTACGGCGGCTTGCAGGCGCTTAACCCGTTTCAATACGAAGCGGGCGCCCGATGACCACCGACACCTCCGAACAGGGATTGGAAAGAATCATCTGCTCCGCATTGACCGGGCTTGCTTGTGACTCAGCTGCGGATAATGCGCTTGCGGATGTGCCGGCGGCGGGGCTAACGCACGAGGACAAGGTGAGCAAGCCGGCGCTGCCTTATGGTGGCGTTGGCTGGGTTTGCGGGGCGCCGCGTGATTACGACCGGGAGTATTGTGTTGACCTGCAACAACTTGGCGCTTTTCTGCGCGTCACTCAGCCGGAGATAGCGGCCTCCCTGACGCTGGATGAAGACGGCCCGACCCGGCGCAGGTTCCTGGCGCGGTTGCAAGGCGAGGTCTCAAAGCGGGGCGTCATTGAGGTCTTGCGCAAAGGCGTCGCGCATGGCGCCCACCATTTCGACCTGTTCTACGGCACGCCTTCATCCGGCAACGAGCAGGCGCGGGCGCGCTTTGAGCAGAACTGTTTCAGCGTCACTCGGCAGCTTTGCTACAGTCGTGACGAAACCCGACGGGCGCTGGACCTCGAGCTGTTCATCAACGGCCTGCCGGTATTCACCTTTGAGTTGAAGAATAACCTGACCAAGCAGACAGTCGAGGATGCGGTGGAACAATACCGACGCGACCGCGACCCCAACGAAAAGTTGTTCAAATTCGGCCGTTGTATGGCGCATTTTGCCGTGGATGAACAGGAAGTAAAGTTCTGTACGCACTTGCAAGGCAAGGCCTCGTGGTTCCTGCCTTTCAACTAGGGTTGGAACGAGGGCGCCGGCAACCCTCCCAATCCCGACGGCCTCAAGATCGACTACCTGTGGAAACAGATTTTGACGCGGGAGAGCTTGACAAACATCATTGAAAACTATGCCCAGGTGGTGGCTACGAAAGACAAAAAGACCGGGCAGACGAAGAAAACCCAGATCTGGCCGCGTTACCATCAACTTGATGTGGTGCGCAGACTTCTGGCTGACGCCAGCGCCAACGGCGCCGGGCGGCGCTACCTCATCCAACACTCAGCCGGCAGCGGCAAGTCAAATTCCATCGCCTGGCTGGCGCACCAGCTAATCGGTCTGGAAAAGAACAATACTTCGATTTTTGCTTCGATCATCGTAGTAACCGACCGCATCGTCTTGGACGAACAAATCAACGACACCATCCGACAGTATGCCCAAATTGCTGCCACCGTGGGTCATGCCGAGCGCTCCGGTGACCTGCGCCGTTTCATCGAATCGGGCAAAAAGATCATCATCTCAACGGTGCAAAAATTCCCTTACATCCTTGATGAGATCGGTAATGAACAGCGTGCCCGCAGCTTCGCCATCATCATTGACGAAGCCCATTCCAGCCAGGGTGGTCGCACCAGTGCGGCAATGGCGCAGACGCTCTCTCCGGCAGGTGCGGAAGGTAACGATGAGACCTTCGAGGACAAGATCAACCGGGTTATGGAGTCGCGCAGCCTGCTTCCCAATGCCAGTTATTTCGCCTTCACCGCGACACCCAAGAACAAGACACTGGAGATTTTCGGTACGCCTGAGCCCCAGCCGGATGGCACGGTTAAGCGCCATGCCTTCCATGGCTATACCATGAAGCAGGCAATACAAGAGGGCTTCATCCTGGATGTGCTGGCGCATTACACGCCGGTGGAGAGTTATTACAAACTCGCCAAAACTATTGAAGATGACCCGGAATTTGACGCCAACAAGGCGCGCAAGAAGCTGCGACGCTATGTCGAAGGGCACGATCACGCCATTCGCCTGAAGGCCGAGATCATGGTTGACCACTTCCACGACAAGGTGTTGGCGCAACGCAAGATTGGCGGTGAGGCGCGGGCTATGGTAGTCACCAACGGCATTGAGCGCGCGTTGCAGTACTTCCACGCTGTCCGCGACTACTTGAAGGAACGCAAGAGTCGTTACCGGGCCATCGTCGCGTTTTCAGGCGAACACAACTTCGGCGGCGCACAGGTGAGCGAGGCCTCTCTCAACGGATTTCCCGCGCGGTTGATTGCGGAGAAGATTGTCATGGCGTCGATGATGAAGGACGATAACCAGTTGTTCAAACAGTTCATGGACAACGACGGCTTCAAGCGCTGGATGACCGACACCGTATTCGGGTTGACGTCGCAACAGGCGAGCGGGGGATAGGGGGTCGTTGACCCCCTTGTGGTAGTTGGCGGAGAGAGAGGGATTACAAACTACATCCGTGTAGTTTGCCCCTACGGGGCCAGCTCCGCTAACGCTACGCTGTTCAAATTCGCTCCCGGCGAATTTGTCGAACCCAGGTGTTGACTATCGAGGGTTCGAATCCATACTGCAACAACTACCACAGGGGGGTCGTTGACCCCCCTGTGGTAGTTGGCGGAGAGAGAGGGATTACAAACTACATCCGTGTAGTTTGCCCC
>JAPORZ010000189.1 GCA_026709915.1 Gammaproteobacteria bacterium | reverse complement strand
CGCGCCTGAACAAACATGGCTGACTATGACTACGATTTGTTTGTCATCGGCGCCGGGTCAGGGGGCGTGCGTGCGGCGCGCATGGCAGGCGGCTTTGGCGCGCGGGTGGGGATTGCCGAGGATCGTTATATAGGCGGCACCTGTGTCAACGTCGGCTGTATCCCGAAAAAACTGTTTGTGTACGCCGCACACTTTGCCGAGGAGTTCCGGGATGCTGCGGGCTACGGCTGGCAGCTGGGCGGAGCGGACTTTAACTGGAACACGTTACTGAATAATAAAAACAATGAAATTAAACGGTTAAATGAAATTTATGCAAATTTACTTAAACGCAATAACGTAGTTATCTATGACGGCCGGGCCGTGGTGACAGGCCCCCACTCGGTACGGGTTAATGGTAAAGACCTCAGCGCCGAACGCATCCTGGTGGCCACCGGCGGCTGGCCGCAGATCCCGGATATACCGGGCCGGGAACATATCATCTCTTCCAACGAGGCGTTTTTTATCGAGACCCTGCCGCAACGCGTGGTGATCGTGGGCGGCGGGTATATCGCAGTCGAATTTGCCGGTATCTTCCACGGCTTAGGGGTGGACACCACCCTGGTCTATCGCGGCGATTTGTTCCTGCGCGGGTTCGACGCAGAGCTGCGCGAGTTCCTGGCCGAACAACTGCGCGCGCAAGGGATCAAACTGTTGTTCAACACCCGCATAGACCGCATAGCGCAGCATAACGGCCATTATCAGGCGCACTCGCCGGAGGCTGGCGCCCTGCCGGCCGATCTGGTGTTATACGCCACCGGACGCCACCCGCGCACGCATGGCCTGGGCCTGGAAACAGCCGGTGTAGCCTTAAACGACAAGGGCGCCATCATCGTGGATGCGGACTACCGCAGCTCGGCGCCTTCCATTTACGCCATCGGCGATGTCACCGACCGCATGAACCTGACCCCGGTCGCCACCGCGGAGGGCATGGCGCTGGCGCATAACCTGTTTAACCGGCAGTCAAGACGGGTGGACTACCGCGACATAGCCACCTGCATCTTCAGCCAGCCCAATCTGGGCACAGTAGGCCTGACCGAAGCACAAGCGCGCCGGGACTATAAGCAGGTGGATGTGTACAAGTCCTGCTTCACCCCCCTCAAGCACACTCTGACCGGCAATCCCGGGAAGACTTTGATGAAACTCGTCGTGGACCGGGACAGCGACCGGGTCTTAGGCGTACACATGGTCGGGCCGGATGCCGGTGAGATCATCCAGGGCCTGGCCATCGCTCTGAAAGCCGGCGCCAGCAAGGCCACCTTCGATGCCACTATCGGGATTCACCCCACCGCAGCCGAGGAATTTGTGACCATGCGGGAGCCGGTTGGTTGAAGGGGTTTATGGCAACCTCTAATTTTTAGAGGTGGCCTTATGCACAGCTCACCCCTTCTCAAAAAACGAGGCATAATCCTGACAGAACTGGCGTAGGGAGGTGGGCGCCCGGCCCGTTACCCGGGTGTATTCGTCATTGAGTAGCGCGCCGCTGCCTTGGGCGATCAACTCAAACAACTCGGAGACGGTCTGCACGTACCAGTCGTCCGGCACCCATTGCTGCAAGGACTGTTTGAACCGCGCCGGCGGCACATCCACATAGCTGATTTCCCGTTCCATGACGTCCGATAACTGGCCGGCAATATCGTGGAACGACAGCAGTTCCGGACCGGTTATTTCCCAGGTGTTCTGTGCCTGGTCGGGCCGGGTCAGAATGCTCAGCACAAAGTGTGCTACGTCGCGCACATCGATAGCGCCTACCTGCCCGTCCCGCATGGGCATGAAAAATTGATCCTGTGCCACGATAGCAGCGGCTACATGCAGCAGGTTCTGCATGAAGAAGTTAGGGCGCACCAGCGTACAGGCCAGACCGGATTGACGGATATACTCCTCGGCCTCCCCATGGTAACGTTTCAGTAGCGCCGGCGAGTCGCTACCGGCGCCGGTGGCAGACATCTTGACGATATGCCGCACGCCGCACTGCCGGGCCCGATCCACGAAGTTTTTTTCCAGTTCCAGCTGCTCCCGGCAGTTGGCCATGAGCAGGAACGCCTGCTCACACCCTGTCAATGCTGCGCGCACGGCGGCTTCATCGGCCAGGTCGCCGGGTACGATCTCGACCCCGCCCTGTCGCAATGCCTCGGCCTTGCCCCGGTTGGTCGCTACGTTCCGCACCAGCCCCCGGGCCGAAATACCGTATTCCGGCAACAGTTTGACTATTTCCGTCCCCACCGCGCCGGTCAGTCCTGTAAATAAAATCATGGTCATTACTCTTTGATGTGTCCGCGGATGACGCAGATTAACGCAGATGATATTATGCCTGTGTGTTTTTGTCTCTTTTTCTGCGCTAATCTGCGTCATCTGCGGATAAAACTCAAAAAAACAATCGGCGTTAATCTGCGTCATCTGCGAATACATTATGCGTATATCTGTCTGTCTGTCATTACTGTTTTGGTTGCCGGCAGCCTGTCCGGAATCCCTGAACGTCGCGGTGGCGTCCAACCTGACTCATACCCTCACTGAGATCAGTGAGGCGTTTTACCGCGAGCAAGGGCGGCGGGTGAACCTGACGTTTGGCTCGTCCGGTAATTTTGCCCGGCAGATCGTGCAGGGCGCGCCTTATACCGTGTTCATCTCCGCCGGCAGGCAGTACGTGGACTTTATCCATGCCAACCACCGGGGCGCAAGCCGGGTCAAGCCCTTGATCAACGGTAGCCTGAGCCTGTACGTGCCGCCTGGCGCCCGGCTGGAACCGCCGGCAACACTGGCCGCGGCGCGGCGCATACTGCGCTACAGCGAGTATCGCCGCCTGGCCCTGGCCAACCCGGAACACGCGCCTTACGGCCAGGCTGCCCGGACCGCCTTGATCAATGCCGGAGTATGGGCTTTTGACGAAAAAAAACTGCTGTTGGGAGAAAATGCCGCCCAGGCCATGCAGTTCTGCCTGTCCGGCAGCGTGGATCTGTGCATCGTCCCGACCTCATTTTTGGCCCTGGAACAATTCGCCGCCAAGGGGACGCACTTCCGACTGCCGCAACACTGGCACCCGCCCATTGCCCAGTACGCGGTACTGCTTGGCGAGGACAACGAACCGGGGCTGCGCTACTACGATTACCTGTCGTCCCGCGCCAGCGCCGACATTTTCAGGAAATACGGTTATGGACTGGCAAGCCCTTAATGTTTCTCTGTTGCTGGCCGGATTGACGGCGCTGATCCTGACGCCGCTCGGGGTTGTCATTGCGCGCAAGCTGGCCTGGTCGCGCTTTGCCGGACGCAACGTCGTACAGGCGTTGATTGCCCTGCCGCTGATACTGCCGCCGACGGTACTGGGTTTTTACCTGATGGTAAGCCTGGGCGAGCTCTCGCCCCTGGGTGCGTTCTACCGGGACCTGACCGGAAACGCGCTGGTGTTTTCGTTCGAGGGCATCCTGCTGGCGTCCGTGCTCTTCAACATCCCCTTTGCGGTGCAACCGGCGCAGCGCAGCTTCGAGGCCATTCCTATCAATATTCGCGAGGCGGCCTGGTGCAGCGGCCTGTCAAACTGGCAGACCTTCTGGCGTATTGAACTGCCCCTGGCCTGGCCCGGCGTGGTGTCTTCGGCAGTGCTGACCGTGGCCCATACCCTGGGCGAGTTCGGCGTGGTGCTCATGGTGGGCGGCAATCTGGCAGGGGAGACGCGCACGGTGGCCATAGCCATTTATGACCGCGTACAGGCATTCGACAATGCCGGCGCCGCCACCATGTCTGCGGCGCTGCTGGCGATTTCGCTGTTTGCCATCAGCTTGATCTACTTCCTGACTGACCGCGCCGGGCGTCAAAGCAGATAATGATGACCGACACTGACGCCATCAGCGTGCGCCTGCAACAACCGGGGCCTATTCCGCTGGACGTGTCGTTGTCCTGCAACACCGGTGAGATACTGGTCATCCTGGGCCCGTCCGGCAGCGGCAAGACCACTATACTCAGGTCAATCAGCGGCTTGTACACGCCCGCGTCCGGCGCCATCCGTTGCCACGGGGAACAATGGCTGGACCGCGCCAACGGCGTCAACCTGCCGGTACAGCGCCGGCGTATTGGCATGGTGTTCCAGCAGTACGCGCTGTTCCCCCACCGCACCGCCCTGCAGAACATCATGCTGGCCCTGCATGACGGCCCGCGCCGACGCCAGCGCGACACTGCACAAAACCTGTTGCGCGCCATGCACATGGAAGGTCTGGAAGAACGCTACCCGCAGCAGTTGTCGGGGGGGCAACAGCAGCGGGTGGCGCTGGCCCGAGCGCTGGCGCGCGACCCCAGCGCGCTGCTGCTGGACGAACCCTTCTCAGCCGTGGACCAGCAGACGCGCAGGAAACTGGTGCGGGAACTGGTGAGCCTGAAGCAACACTTCAAACTGCCCATTATCCACGTCACGCACGACCTGAACGAGGCGCGCCGCATCGCCGACCAGCTGTGCATCATCCACCACGGCAAAACCCTGCAAAGCGCTGCGCCCGAGCAGGTGATGAACCACCCCGACAGCGCCGCCATCGCCTCACTCATCGGCCATTACAATATCTTCCGCGCCCGGGTGGCAGGCCATGATCAGCACGCGCAAACCACCCGCATCGAATGGGGCAGCTTGCCCCTGAACGCACGCTATCGCCCGGAATTTGCACCCGGCGCCACGGCGGACTGGGTCATCCCCGCGGACAGCATCATCCTGCACCGCCGCGACCGCCCCTCCCAGGGCGAGCGCGAAAACCCGGTACCGGGCCGCATCGAAGAACTGCTCCCCTTAGGAGAGCACGCCGCGCTCACTATGAAGACTGCACAGGGCGAGTCACTCTATCTGAACATCCCCACCCACGTCGCCCGTCGCAACCAACTGAGCAAGGGTAACGACATCAGTGTCTCGCTGCTGGCGGAAAGGATACATCTGATGAAAACATCTGCGGATAAATAAGTCAGCTGTTGATCACAGGCGCCGCGGCCAGCAGCGCTTTGGTGTACTCGTGTCGAGGCGCTGCTAAAACCTGTGTGGTTTCCCCCTGTTCCACAATTTTACCCCGGTGCATCACGGCCACTTCATGGGCGAAGTTGCTGATCAGGTTGACGTTGTGAGTGATGAACAGGCAGGCCAGGTCCAGTTGCTGTTGTAATTCGGTCAGCAACGCCATAATGCGCGCCTGTACCGTGACATCGAGAGCGCTGGTGGGTTCGTCACAGACCAGTAGTTGCGGCTGCACCGCCAGCGCCCTGGCGATGCAGATGCGTTGCCGTTGCCCGCCGGAGAACTCGTGCGGGTAACGGTACTTGTGAGCCGGTTCCAGGCCGACCTGTTCCAGCAGGCGGTCAATTGACGCCTGGCGCTGCCCGGCAGTCTGTGCCGTGCCCAGGGCGATCATGCCTTCCTCAATGATGTCCTTTACCTTGAACTGCGGGTCCATGGAAGAGAACGGGTCCTGGAATACGACCTGTATATGCGTCCGGCGGCGACGCAACTGTTGCGGGCTGAGCTCGGACAGGCTCTCCCCGGCCAGACACACCGTGCCGGCCGCCGGTTGCAGCAGTTGCAGGATGCCTTTGCCGAGCGTGGTCTTGCCGGAGCCGGACTCGCCCACCAGCGCCAGGGTGCGGCCGCGCGCCAGCGTCAGCGACACACCGTCCACTGCATTGAAGCAGGCGGCCGGGCGCCCGAACCAGCCCGGTTTAATGGGGAAACGGATGTGCAGGTTATTGACTTGCAGCAGGGGCTGTTTGTTGTCTCCCGCCGGGGGAGCAGGTACGTTAGCGACGCTGCTTGTCTCTGATCCTTGCTGCAACCCGCTGCCGCCCAACCTCTGAGCGCCCTTCTGCTCGCCCTCCTGAGTGCCAACCCCTGAGTTCGCCCCCCCGGCCACCTCAAGCAGCTGCCGGGAATAAGCATGTTGTGGTTGGCGGAAAAATGTCCGGGCCGGGCCGGTTTCCACAATCCCGCCCCGGTACATGACGGCGACACGGTCTGCCACCTGGGCGGCCACGGCCAGGTCGTGGGTAATAAACAGCATGGCCATGCCGGTCTCGCGCTGTAGCTTGTGCAGCAGCGCCAGGATGCGCGCCTGGGTGGTGACATCCAGCGCCGTGGTGGGTTCATCGGCAATGAGCAGTTCCGGCTCCCCGGCCAGGGCCATGGCCAGCATGACTCGCTGTTTCATACCGCCGGAATACTGGTGCGGGTAGTCATGCAGGCGTCGGTCGGGGTCCGGTAACTCCACAGCCGCCAGCAATTCGACCACCCGCTGCCGTAGCGCCCGGCCACGCAACCCGCGCCGGCGCAGCGCCTCGCCCACCTGTACGCCGACTGTCAGCGCCGGGTTCAGCGAGCTGTGCGGTTCCTGGAAGATCATGGCAAGCTGCCGCCCGCGCAAGTCGCGCAGACGCCGGGCAGACAGGGTGACAAGGTCGCGGCCACGCAGCCGGATGCTGCCGTTGACTGCAGCTGACCCGGGCAACAGCCTGAGCAAACTCAACGCAGTCACAGACTTGCCACTGCCCGATTCACCCAGCAACGCCAAAGTCTCCCCGGCCTGAATTTGGAACGACACGCCAGCAACGGCAGGCGCGTCGCTGCCAAAACGCACCGTCAGGGAGTCAACATTGAGCAAAGCAGTCATTATGGCATCTCATTTTACTCCAGATCAACCCAAATACCGGCGCTTTGATTGCGCAAACCGGGATCATTGTCGGGTTGATGTTCGGTTTTATGAAGTTATTTATGGGGGCATGAGCGCAACAACCCGGCGCGGCGCGCCCCGCTGGCTAATCAATTCTTTGCATTGACATCTGTCCCGACGACAGGTAGCATGGACGAAATCTGAGGAACCGACCATGACTCCTATCATCACCGATATAATCGCCCAATGGCCCGTCCTGCTGGCTATCGCCGTCGTTTACATTCTGCATCGCCAGGACTTCAAGCTCATTGAACAAAAAATCGACGGCCTCAACAAGCGCTTTGATGATCTGAAAGAGAGCATCAACGCTCGTTTTGATGATCAGAAAGAGAGCTTCAACGCCCGCTTCGATGACATCAACGCTCGTTTTGATGATCAGAAAGAGAACATCAACGCTCGTTTTGATGATCAGAAAGAGAACATCAACGCTCGTTTTGATGATCAGAAAGAGAACATCAACGCTCGTTTTGATGATCAGAAAGAGAACATCAACGCTCGTTTTGATGATCAGAAAGAGAACATCAACGCTCGTTTTGATGATCAGAAAGAGAGCTTCAACAAGCGCCTGGATGATCAAAGCCGGACTCTCAACACGCTGGGCCAGAAGGTGGACACCGTGTCAGGCCAGGTGCACCGCATTGAAGGGCATCTCCACCTACCCCGCACCGGCACCGACGGATGATTCCGAACCGGCCTTCTATCTCACTGAAAAAATTAACAAAAACACAAAAAAACACTTGACAGGCTCCGACAAAATCGGCACAATGTTGACCGCAGACCGCAGACCGCAGACCGCAGACCGCAGACCGCAGACCGCAGACCGCAGACCGCAGACCGCAGACCGCAGACCGCAGACCGGGTCCGGTCGTGAGCGCGTCCGCGGCGCTCCTATGCTGCGCCCCGTCTAAATTTCTCTCCTCCCCCCGGCGCGGCGCCCCGCGTTGGCTGGCCGCTTCCCTAGCCGCGCTGCTCGCCCTGCCGCTGCTGCTCGCTCTCGCTCCTGCGGCGTCGGCGCAGACACAGGTGCTGGTGAGCAACACGGGCCAGACTAACGCCGCTGGTTGGAGAGGCCCTAGAGCGATAAAATTTACGACGGGCAGCAACAGCGCGGGCTATACGGTTTCCTCGGTCAGCTTGGAGATAAATGACTTCAGAAATGATGGGCAAAGCCTCACCGTCAAAATCCAGGCAGACGGCGATACACCGGGCGCTGTGGTTGCCAATCTCGCTAGCCCCAGCACCCTTGTTGCCCGCAGTAACAACACGTTCACCGCGCCGGCGGATACTATGCTGGCCGCCAACACAACATACTTCCTTGCGATGTATGTGAGCACATTAGCGAGTGGCTCTGCAGGATTTCAAGTAACTAACTCCGACGAGCAAACGGGAGAGACCGGTTGGAGCATCGCTGACACTTCCCTTTATGTGTGGCCGCCGACAGTAGGGGAGCCTAGCGCAGGAAATTGGAATAGTTCTACCTCGGGTTTTGGTGCACAAGTACCGAAGTTCATCATAAACGGCAGCGCCAACACCGCCACGGCGGGCGTGACCACCCAGGCAACGGACGCGACGGCCACCGAGGGCAGCACCACGGACACGGCCACCTTCACCGTGGCGCTCGCCACCCAGCCTTCAAGCGCCGTGACGGTGACAGTCACCGCGCCCGCCGGGCTGGAGCTTGACGGCCCGGACGCCACCACCACCTTCACGTCCAGCGAGGCGCTGAGCTTCTCCACAAGCACCTGGGACGATGCCCAGACCGTGACCGTGCGCGCCACCGACGACAGCGCGGATAGCCCGCGCGGGCACCAACTGGCCGTCACCTACGCCGCCACCTCGTCGGACGGCGACTACAGCGGACTGACCGGCACGGCGGCGACGGTCACGGTGGTTGACGACGACGCC
>JAPORZ010000078.1 GCA_026709915.1 Gammaproteobacteria bacterium | reverse complement strand
CCCACCAGGAAAATGCAGGAAAGCCGTTTGGCAGCCGCTGCCGGTGATGAAAAAACCCGGTTGGTGGGTGGTCGCCGCAGACAGGCAGATCGGGATCGGTTGCGGGAACAGGCTGACAAAACCGATGCCATGGATGATCCGGTTGTAGGTTGGCTGGTGATTGTACAGGGGCCGGGTAAAGGCCGCGCGCTGACACTGGGCTATGGGACAAACTCCATAGGTCGGGGAGAGGCCAATCGGGTCAGCCTCAATTTTGGTGATGACCAGATGTCGCGTGATCAACACGCTACGGTTACCTACGATCCGAGAGGCAAGAAGTTTTATGTGCAGCAGGGCAGCGGCACGAACCTGACCTATCTTGATGATGAGCCCGTGCTTGCCCCCACTGAACTGGCCGCAGGGAATGACCTCACACTGGGCAACACGGTGGTCCGGTTTGTCCCCTTCTGTGACGCTGGTTTTGACTGGCAAAGTACCGAGGTATGATGAACGACTTTGACGGTCGTTTCGCGGCGGGGCAGATTCCCGGCACGCGCCAGTACCAGGAGGATGACTACGGCGTGTTGGACGGGCGCGCCGATATCGGTATTGATGGCGGTGAACACACCCTGCTACTGGTGGCGGACGGTATGGGCGGTCACGTCAGTGGCGATAGGGCCAGCCAGCTTATCAACAAGACCTTCATCGAAACCTATCCGCGCGCATCAGGCCCTGTCACAGACCGGCTGCGCGAGTGCCTTGACGCGGCGAACCAGGCTATTGCCGCAGCGGTTGGGGAAAACCCCGAACTCGATGGCATGGGCTCCACCCTGTTGGCGGTTGTTGTGTCAGCGCGGGGCCTGGAATGGCTCAGCATTGGCGATTCCCCGCTTTGGTTATACCGGGATGGCCGTCTGGCGCGTATCAATGCGGATCACTCCATGGCGCCGGTGCTGGCCGACCTGGTCGCCAGTGGGCGCATGACTGAAGCTGAAGCCGCGCAAGATTCCAATCGGCACATGTTGCGCTCGGCGGTGATGGGCGATGAAATCCCTTTAGTTGATGTCTCCTCCCAGCCACGGGACTTGAACAAGGATGATCTGTTGTTACTGGCAAGCGATGGGATGATGACGCTGGGCGAGCAGGAGATAGTGAACATCCTGCAAGACATGCACGACGCGGCTTTGGAAGAAACTGCCGTGGCCTTGCTCAAGGCCGTTGAGGATGCTGGTTTGCCCAACCAGGATAATGCCACGCTGTTACTTTACACGCCTGAGGCCGACTACGGGATGGCGCCGGCGCCGGCCGCTGATCACAAAATGCAATCCGCGCGCGTCGGGGACGTGAGACAACAGGCAAAATATCCAATCAAAAGGTGGGCGGCAACCCTCGTTGGCGCGCTGATGTTGGGTCTGCTTGTTTATTTTCTGATCTCCGTCATTCAGTCCTGAAAAAATCATCCCGTTGCCGTAGCCAGTCGTTAATGGCGGCGGGCAGGCTGGCCTGGGTGTCGGCGCCGACGTAGATGCCGATGTGGCCGCCGGGGAATTCCAGTTCTGTGTAGTCCTCACTGCTGACACAGCCGGCCAGGGCTTTTGAGGCATCGACCGGCACCAGGTGGTCGTTACTGGCGAAGATATTGAGGATGGGCAAGGTGAGCGTCTCCAGGTCAACCCGGTCGGCGCCGACCTCGATCTGGCCCTTCACCAGTTTGTTGTCCTGGTAAAAATCCCTGGCGAACTGCCGACAGGCCGCGCCGGCCTGGTCCGGGCTGTCGAAAATCCATTTTTCCATGCGCATGAAGGTGGCGAGCCGCTCACTGTCATCCAGGATATCCAAAGCGTCCAGGTATTTCTTGCCGGCCAACTTGTAGGGTCTTAACATCAGGAACAGCCAGTTCAGGAATTCCCCCGGGATATTGCCCAGCGTGTCCACGGCCAGCTCCATGTCCAGGCGCCGCACCAGGTGGCTGAGCAGGTCGCGGGGGGTGTGAAAGTCCACCGGCGTCACGCTGGTCACCAGGTTGGCGACCTTGTGCTGGCGCAAGGCGGTATAGCACAGACAGAAGGTGCCGCCCTGGCAGACACCCAGCAGGTTGATGCGGTCTGTGCCGTGACTTTGGCGTATGGCGTCCACCGCATGGTCCAGGTAGCGGTTGATGTAATCATCCAGGCCCAGGGCAGCATCGTCTGCGTCCGGGCAGCCCCAGTCGAGCAGGTACACATCCAGGCCGGCTCTGAGCAGCCCCTGGATCAGCGAGCGCCCGTCCTGCAAGTCCATGATATAGGGTCGGTTGATTAACGCATATACGATCAGCACCGGCACGGCGTAAGGCTCCTCGACCAGCGCCCGGTAACGGTACAGCCGCAGCTTGTCTTCCCGGTACACCTCGTCCCGCGCCGAGGCCCCCACCTCCACCGACGCCGCGCCGAGGCGGGCGGCAAAACCGGGCGGCAGGATAGCTGGGGGGATAAATGGGGCCAGAGTAAAATCATCGGGATCGCGACTACCGGCGCGGTCGGGGGTGATTTTACCCCTGCCGTCGGCCCCGGTTGGGGTGGTGTTACTCTGCCCGCTCTCATCCAGCTCGCGCCGCATGGACAGGAGGGCATGCACCAGGCCGGCGAAGTTACGGGAATACTCCTCGGTAAAGGCAAGCTCGGTGTATGCTTGTTCCCCCGCTTCCAGCCAGAGGTTGAAGTATTCCTTCAGTGCGGCGATGTTTTCAGTGGACATTTCCTTACCAGGTGTCACCCTGTGGGCGACGCTGTGTTTTACTGGATGCCAGGTCAAGCCCGGCATGACGCAGGACGGAACCTGTCATACCGGCGCCAGCCGGTATCCAGTCACATACAAGGTCCCGAAGGGACGCTCCGGGGCATTACCTCACTGCCCGGTTTGCAATCAGGTCATCCACCACTGCGGGGTCAGCCAGGGTGCTGGTGTCGCCCAGGTTGTCCAATTCATTGGCCGCGATCTTGCGCAGAATGCGGCGCATGATCTTGCCGGAACGGGTCTTGGGCAGGCCCGGCGCCCACTGGATGACGTCCGGGCTGGCAATGGGGCCGATCTCCTTGCGCACATGCAGCACCAGTTCCCGGTGCAGTGCCGGGGAAGGCTCGGCCTCCTGCATCAGGGTCACGTAGGCATAGATACCCTGCCCCTTGATGTCATGGGGGAAGCCCACCACTGCGGCCTCGGCGACCGCGTCATGCAGCACCAGCGCGCTTTCCACCTCGGCGGTGCCCATGCGGTGCCCGGAGACGTTGATCACGTCATCCACGCGTCCGGTGATCCAGTAGTAACCGTCTTCGTCGCGGCGCGCGCCGTCGCCGGTGAAATACTTGCCGGGGAACATCTTGAAATAGGTGTCGATGAAGCGCTCATGGTCGCCATAAACGGTGCGCATCTGGCCGGGCCAGGAACGCTTGATGCACAGGGCGCCGGACACAGCCCCGTCCAGTTCGTGGCCCTGGTCGTCCACCAGGCATGGCTCCACGCCAAAACAGGGCCGGGTAGCGGAACCCGGTTTCAATGCCGTAGCGCCCGGGTACGGGGCGATGAGGATGCCGCCGGTCTCGGTCTGCCACCAGGTGTCGGCGATGGGGCAGCGGCCGTCGCCGACTATGTGGTAGTACCATTCCCAGGCTTCCGGGTTGATCGGTTCGCCGACGCTACCGAGCACGCGCAAGCTGCTGCGGTCGTGCTTTTTTACGAACTCATCGCCCTGGCCCATCAAGGCTCGTAGCGCAGTGGGCGCGGTATAGAAAATGTTGACCTGGTGCTTGTCCACCACCTGCCAGAACCGGCCGGCGTCGGGATAGGTGGGCACGCCTTCGAACATCAGGGTGATGGCGCCGTTGCAGAGCGGGCCGTAAACGATGTAGGAGTGTCCCGTTACCCAGCCCACATCGGCGGTGCACCAATAGACCTCGCCGTCCTGGTAGTCGAATACATATTTGTGGGTCAGGGCCGCATACAGCAGGTAGCCGCCGGTGGTGTGCAGCACCCCTTTGGGCTTGCCGGTAGAGCCGGAGGTGTAGAGGATGAACAGCGGGTCTTCGGCGTCCATGACCTCGGGCGGGCAGTCGTCCGCGGCCTGTTCTACCTGCTCGTGATACCAGACATCGCGTCCTTCAGTCCAGGCCACCTCGGCGCCGGAGCGCTTGACCACTATCACGCTGTGTACATCCGGGCACTCAGCCAGGGCCTTGTCGGTGTTGGCCTTGAGCGGCGTGGTGCGGCCGCCACGCACGGTCTCGTCTGCGGTGATGACCACCCGACAGTCGGAGTCCAGGATGCGGTCTTTGAGCGCTTCCGGGGAGAAGCCGCCGAACACAATCGAGTGAATGGCGCCAATGCGGGCGCAGGCCAGCATAGCCACGGCCGCCTCGGGGATCATCGGCATGTAGATGGAGACGCGATCGCCCTTGCTCACGCCCCTGGCTTTCAGGACGTTGGCGCAGCGGCATACCTCCCGGTGCAGTGCCCGGTAGGTGATCTTCCGGTCTATGGACGGATCATCGCCTTCCCAGATAATGGCGACCTCATCGCCGCGGGTTGGCAGGTGCCGGTCCAGGCAGTTGTAAGCAACGTTCAGTTGCGCGCCGCTGAACCAGTTGATGTCCACCTTGTTGTAATCCCAGTCTTGCACCTTGTCCCACTTACGCGACCAGCTTACGAATTTTTCCGCCTGTTCGGCCCAGAAAGCATCCGGGTCATTGATCGATCGCGCGTACATGGCGGCATACTGCCCTTCATTGATGTGGGCGGCGCTGGCAAGCGGCGCCGGCGCGGGATAGACTTTCGATGCAGACATGGCTTCCTCTTCAGGGTGGAATGTATGAGTATAGGCCGGATTTTATAACATCCGGGTAGAGGTGTCATTTTCTTCGGGTAACCTCTAAAAATGCCCTCCGTGGCACATAAGCAGAGGCGCCCTTCGCTGTCGGGCGTAAATGCTCTTGACTTTACAATCCGATTATGTGCTATAGTTTTTTCGTGGCTTGTCGTTGAATCCATGTGTGGGAGAAGCGTGGCCACTCGACGGCGGGCCTGTTACAGGAACCTCTAATTCCAGAGGCGCCTTCGGGTAACCTTTAATTTTTAGAGGTGGCCTTTACGTAACAGCAACCGTAGGAGGGTAAAAGCATGACTAGAATCGTTGTTGGACTGATCGCCCTAGCGGCGATAATCGAGGGTCTGGCTCCCGGCGTTGTGCCGTCGGACCTGCTGCCTCTGGCGCTCGTCATTCTCGGCTTGATCTATGGCTGGACGGCAATAGATGCTGAAGACCCAACCGCGTTCCTGGCCGTCGCCATCGCGGCCGGCATGGCAACATCAATGCCGGAAATGATGGGGTCAGGAGGGGATAGTAACGGCGTATTACACCTGATTCCCGCAGTGGGTTCCTACCTTGACGGCATTGTTGACCAGCTGGTAACGGCGCTCTACGCCGGTGTGATCAGCGTGGTTGTTGCCAGAGCGGTGAATCGGCTGAAAGGCTGATAACTGCCGGGGCGGATTCCTGACGGCAGATCGGGGTTCCGTTGTCTGTACAAAGGTTCTGCTGCGCCCCGCCCACCTCCCCGGTGGGCGGGGTGTTTTGCTTTGTCCCCGTCATTCCCGCTTTGTCCGTTATTCCCGCATAAGCGGGAATCCAGTCAATAAAACCGTCACCGGCGGTGGCGCATCGTCCTGTCCCGCTCTCACCCAAAGCGGTTTTCGATATAGTTATCCACAATCTGCTGGAACTCGGCTGCGATATTATCGCCGCGCAGGGTGACTGTCTTCTTGCCGTCAACAAAAACCGGGGCCGACGGCGCCTCGCCGGTGCCGGGCAGGCTGATGCCGATGTCTGCATGCTTGCTTTCGCCCGGACCGTTGACCACGCACCCCATCACCGCCAGGTTCAACTCCTCCACCCCCGGGTATTGCTCGCGCCAGGCCGGCATCTGTGTCCTGATATACGCCTGGATATTGTCCGCCAGTTCCTGGAATACGGTGCTCGTGGTGCGACCGCAACCGGGGCAGGCGGTCACCAGTGGCGTAAACGAGCGCAGGCCCATAGTTTGCAGTATCTCCTGGGCCACGATCACCTCCGTTGAGCGGTCGCCGCCCGGTTCGGGGGTCAGGGAAATCCTTATGGTATCGCCGATCCCCTCTTGCAGTAGCACCCCCAGTGCCGCGGTGGACGCGACAATGCCTTTCGAACCCATACCGGCCTCAGTCAGGCCCAAGTGCAGGGCGTAGTCACAGCGCCGGGCCAGCTCACGATAAACCGAGATCAACTTCTGCACACCACTGACCTTGCAGGACAGGATGATTCTGCTGCGGGGCAGGCCAATCTCTTCGGCTTTGCCGGCGCTGTTCAGGGCGGAGACGATGAGGGCTTCCTGCATAACGCTATCGGCATCCAAGGGTTCGGCCAGTTTGGCGTTCTCGTCCATCATCTGGGTAGCGAGTTCCTGGTCCAGGCTGCCCCAGTTCACGCCGATGCGGATCGGCTTGTCATACTCGATAGCCTTCTCGATAAGCGTGGCAAACTGGCTGTCGCGTTTCCTGCCGAAGCCCACATTGCCGGGGTTGACACGGTACTTGGCCAGCGCCTCGGCGCAATCCGGGAATTTGCTTAACAACTGGTGGCCGTTATAGTGGAAATCTCCAATCAGGGGTACGTTGCAACCCAGTGCGTCCAGCCGTTCCCGGATACGCGCGACCTGACGCGCGGCATCTTCGTTGTTGACTGTGATACGCACCAGTTCGGAACCCGCCGCTGCCAGTTGTTGCACCTGCCTTACCGTCGCTACCGCGTCGGCGGTATCGGTGTTGGTCATAGACTGCACGACCACGGGGGCATCCCCGCCCACCTTGACCGCACCAATGCTGACCGGCACACTGCCACGCCGTTGCGGGAGCGTCTGTTCACTTGTCATTGCGCTGCTGTCTCCTCGTTTGTGTCAATGGCGCGAGTCTAGCATTTTCAAAGAAGTTTATCTTCACCCGCAACTACTCATCGTAAATGCTGTCCGGCTATGCAACCTATGCCAAACATGCGATACTGTGCGGCCTATGGGGAAAAATTCGTATACCAAAGAAGAACTGGTAGCCTGTGGTCGGGGTGAATTGTTCGGGGAGGGCAACGCGCAACTGCCGCTGCAAAATATGCTGATGATCGACCGGATAACGGAGATCAGCGCCAGCGGCGGCGGCAGGGGTAAAGGATACGTTATTGCCGAGTTGGATATTCATCCGCAGTTATGGTTTTTCGATTGCCATTTCCAGGGTGATCCGGTCATGCCGGGCTGCCTGGGTCTGGATGCCATGTGGCAGTTGGTGGGTTTTTACCTCGGTTGGACCGGCGCGCCGGGCCGCGGGCGGGCGTTGGGCGCGGGGAAAATTAAATTTTCCGGGCAGGTCACGCCGGATTGCCAACTGGTAAAGTACGTCATCGACATGAAAAAAGTCGTTTCCCGCAACCTGGTAATGGGTGTTGCCGACGGCTGCATGTATGTTGACGACAAAGAAACTTATTCCGCCAGAGACCTCCGGGTGGGGCTATTTCAGAAATTGTGAACATTTTCAGGTGTTTGGTCTTTTATGAGCAAAATCTTGTGCAAAATGACGAATGCAGACTGCAAGCTGTTTGCTTCCGGCGCAGTCGGGTCAGGGTAGTATGTCGAAACGTGTAGTGATTACCGGCCTGGGGATTAAATCCAGTATAGGAACCAATCAGGCGGAAGTTCTCAGTGCGTTGAAATCGTCAACGAGCGGGGTGGCGTATGCACAGGAATATGCCGACCTGGGCTTTCGTTCCCATGTCCATGCGCCCATTGATCTGGACCTGGACGCGTTGATCGACCGCAAACAGCGGCGTTTTATGGGTGATGCCGCCGCCTATGCCTACCTGGCCATGCAGGAAGCCATCGCCGATGCCGGCCTTGAGGAAGAGCATATCTCCAACACGCGCACTGGTTTGATCGTAGGCACCGGCGGCACTTCCACCGCAAATATGGTCGCCGCGGCCGACATACTGCGCAGCAGGGGCGCGCGCAAGGTGGGGCCGACACTGGTACCCCGGGTGATGGCGAGCACCGGCAGCGCCTGTCTGGCGGTGGCGTATCGCATCAAAGGGGTCAATTATTCGATTGCCTCGGCCTGCGCCACCAGCGCCCACTGCATAGGTAACGGCTTCGAGCAGATCCAGACCGGCAAGCAGGACATCATCTTTGCCGGTGGCGGCGATGAGATACACTGGTCCGGCACCCTGCTGTTTGACGCCATGGGCGCGCTGTCGTCACGCTATAACGACGACCCGGCCCATGCCTCCCGGCCTTTCGATGCAGATCGGGACGGCTTCATCATCTCCGGCGGCGGCGGTATTGTGGTGCTGGAAGAATATGAACACGCCCTGCAACGGAACGCCAACATCTACGCTGAGGTGACCGGTTACGGCGCCACCTCAGACGGTTTCGACATGGTCAAGCCGTCGGGCGAGGGCGCAGTGCGCTGCATGGAAATGGCACTGGCCGGCGTCCCTGGCGCGGTGGACTACATCAATGCCCACGCCACCAGTACGCCGGCAGGAGATACCGGCGAACTGGGCGCCATCAGAACGGTGTTCAAGGACAACATCCCGCACATCAGTTCCACCAAGGCCCTGTCCGGCCACGGCCTCGGCGCCGCCGGTGTGAACGAGGCCATCTTCACCTTACTCATGCTCAAGCATGATTTTGTCTGCAAGTCCGCCAATATCCACACACTGGACGCAGACGCCGCAGGCATGCCCATCGCCCGGGAACGCATCGACAATGCCGGATTGAACACGGTCATGTCCAACAGCTTCGGCTTTGGGGGGACGAACGCGACG
>JAPORZ010000186.1 GCA_026709915.1 Gammaproteobacteria bacterium | reverse complement strand
GGTCAGCGCCACCTCCATACCACCCATCACCTCCCCGCCCCGGTTCAACTTCATATTGATTGCATCGCAATCATTTGACAGAACCGGTTACGGATCAACCGGCGGGCGCGGCAGGCGTGGCGCCGGCAGCGGTTGGGTTGGGTTTGGCGCTGGCTTTCTTGTTGCTATCCGGCTTTGTCGTGGTGTCACTGCCGGCGGCGTCCGCGGGCTTGGCGCCGTCGGATTTGGTGGCGGCGTGGTCATCATCCTTGACTATATTGCGGCGGGATTGTTCGTCTTTGAAGTCCGTCTCGTACCACCCGCCGCCCTTGAGGCGGAAGGTAACCGCAGACACCAGTTTGCGCAGGTGTGGCTGGCCGCACGCGGGGCAGTCGGTCAACGGCGCATCCGAGATCTTCTGTAATTTCTCCAACCTGTGACCACAGGTTTGACATTGATACTCATAAATCGGCACGGCTCTATATGCTCAAAATAATTGACTGGGCAGGGGGAAAATGGTGGCCGGTTGCCGAAACCCAAGCCTCCGTTAATCTGCCGGCTTCATGCCGCAGGTCATGCGCCGCAGAGTATCGTCCTTTAACCAGAAGTGATGATACAGGGCCGCAAGCACGTGCAGCGCCAGCAGCGCCAGCAGGATGCACGGCAGGATCTCATGCACGGTGCCCATAAGTTCGTTCATGGCTTCATCCTTACCCATGGGGAACGCCACCTTGAACAGGCCGAAGAACGGCACCTCAAAGCCGGCCGTGGCAAACCGGGCCATGCCGACCAGGGCCTGGGCTATGAGCACGATATACAACCCGTAGTGGACAGCTCTGGAGATAACATGCTGCCAGGTCGGGATACAGGGCGGGCGCGCCGGGGTCACGTTACGCCAGCGCCAGAGCAGGCGCGCCGCCAGTACAAACAACAGCAGCAAGCCGAACGAGGCATGCAGCAATATCAGTTCCAGCTTTTCCGGTCCGCGTGGCAGGTCTTCGGACATCGACGCGAGCACGAACAAGACGATAACGATAACCACTGTCAGCCAATGCCAACTTTTACTGACAACGCCGTATTCTCTTTCAGTATTCTTGACAGACATCGCAACCTCCTCTTCAGGGTGGTGGGTCGTGCAGGAGTCGAACCTGCGACCAACTGATTAAAAGTCAGCTGCTCTACCGACTGAGCTAACGACCCGGACAGGGGCGAATCATACCGAAGATTTCATCCGGGGTAAAATGCTATGCGACAGCGGCTCCCCCGCTGTCCTGCTGCCTGCCGGCGTTCCCTGCCGAGTGCGACTGCACGGCCTCGCGGCAGACGCCCGGCGCCTGCCTCAGCGCCCACGGCGGTGTTTGTTTGACCGACGTTTGTGCGTGGGGGAGCGGCGCGTCTGGTAGGGGTTGTCGCCGTGTTTGAACTCGATGAAGACCGGGGTGCCGGTCAGGTTCATTCTGTTGCGGAAGAAATTGGCCAGGTAACGCTGGTAGTGGGCGGGGGTGGCGCGGGTCTGGTTGCCGTGGATGATGATGCGTACCGGATCGTAACCGCCCGGGTGGGCATACTTGAGCTTGATGCGTCGGCCGCGCACCAGCGGCGGCGGGTTGGCGCTCACGGCTTCGTGCAGCAATGCGGTGATGGACGCGGCGCTGAACTCCCGGCGCAGCGCGCGGGTGATGCGGTCGATGCTGTCGAACAGCTTGCCCACACCCGTGCCATGCAAGGCCGAGATGGGGTGCACACAGGCATAGTCAACAAAAGCAGTTTTTCTTTCAAGCTGGCGCCGGATATCCGCCTTCTGCCGACCGCTGAGACCGTCCCACTTGTTCACGGCGATGATGAGCGCCTTGCCGGACTGGCTGATGAGGCCCAGCAGGGTTTGGTCCTGGCCGGAAATGACGTCGCGGGCGTCTGTCATCAAGATGACAACCTGACAGTTTGCCATGGCCTTTAAGCTTTTTATCACGCTGAATTTTTCCACCTTGTCGGTCACCTTGTGGCGCCTGCGGATACCGGCCGTGTCGGTCAGCAGGTACTCCTTGTGGCGGCGCTGTAACGGCACCGTGATGCTGTCCCGGGTGGTGCCGGGCCGGGCCGAGGTAAGCACCCGCTCCTCCCCCATGATGCGGTTCAGCAGCGTCGATTTGCCGACGTTGGGGCGGCCGATGATGGCCACTCTGGTGGCGCCGGGGTGTTGCTCCGGCTGCGCCGCGTTGTCAGGAAACGCGGCGGCGATGCGGTCCAGCAACGTGTCGATGCCGGCGCCCGTTTCCGCCGCTATGGGAATGGGTGGGGCAAACCCGCCGACGGCGTGAAATTCGGCGAGCGCATGGTCGGCGCCAACGCCGTCAATTTTATTAACTACAAAAAAGACCGGCTTTTTCAGGGTGCGCAGGGTTGCGGCCAGCTCCAGGTCGCCGGCGCTCAGCCCGGCGCGGCCGTCCGTCAGCCACAACACCGCATCCGCCTCGAGCATGGCCTGACGGGTTTGCTCGCCAACCGCTCCGTGCAACGGGTCGGGATCATCCGTACTGCCGGCGATGCCGCCGGTATCGATCAAGAGGATGACGGACGCACGCAAATCGGCATAGCCGTATTGCCGGTCCCGGGTGACTCCCGGCTTATCGGCGACCAGCGCCGCGCGGGAACGGGTCAGACGATTAAATAACGTTGACTTGCCCACATTCGGGCAGCCGACGATGGCGATGACAGGGGACATTTACCGGTAGGTATAAGCTGCCAGCCGGCCATCGCTGCAATACGCGTAAACTATGTTGCCCACCACGATGGGTCTGGCGATGACGGGTTCCTTGCACAGCCGGGTTCTGGCGCTGAAGGCGCCGGTTGTCTTGCTGATCCAGTGCAGATAGCCTTCTAAGTCTCCCACCACGATTTGGTCGCCCACGGCCACCGGTGCGGTGATCGAGCGGGCGTGCAGGTCTTGCAGTTCCCACAGCACCGACCCGCTGAAGCGGTCCAGCGCCCACACGTGGCTGTCCTCATCGGAAACATAGATGTTCTGCTCATCCGCGCCGAAACCGGCATAGGAAGACAAATCGTTGCTCCACATTATGCGCCCGGACTCGAGTTGCACGGCGGCCACATGGCCCTGGAACGTGGCGATATAGACGACACCATCCACGATTGTCGGTTGTGAGTCGATATCGACCATGCGCTCCAGTTCGGAACGCCCGCGCGCCGCGGCAATACTGGCTTCCCATAGCAGTTTACCGGTGCGCAGTTCCAGCGCGGCCATCTTGCCTCCGTCGAATCCGGCGACCACGACACCGCGGTCGATGGCCGGGGTGCTGGTGCCCCGCAACGTCAGCGGCGGCACCGTGCGGTCGTAAATCCATAAACGCCGACCGTCATCGCCGTCCAGGCCGAACACCTTGCCGTCGATGGTGCGCACCACCACGATGCCGGCGTCCCGCTGCGGGGCGGACAGCACCTCGCTCGATACCCGGGTACGCCACAGTTCGCTGCCGTCCTCCACTGAGAGTGATACAACCTCGCCCTCCATGGAACCGACCATGAGCGTGTTTTCGCCGTAACCGGGGCCGCCGGTGATGCGGATATCCTCACCTCTGAACCAGCCTGAGTTCCCGTCTATCGATTCCGTTGCGGCAATTTTTTCCTGCCACAGGCGTTTGCCGTTGGTGGCATCGAGGGCGCTGATGCTGCCGGCTGAATCGACCACGTACAGACGCTGGTTGACCACCACCGGAGCCAGTTTCAGGTATTGTTCGTCGGTGCCGACGCCGTTGTTCTTCTTCCACAGGTTAATGACGTTGACGAGCGGCCTGAATTCGTACAGCGGATTGGGCGGGTCGGCATTATCACTGCCCCCCTTGAAATAATTGGTGACCGTTTCCGTTGCCGCGCAGCCTGACAACACCAGCGCCAGCAACAGCGCGACAAGTGGCTTAACCCGCATTTTTTTCACGACCGGCTACAACTGCCCGATATTATCGAGCTTGAGCTCCACAGTGGTAATATCCCGGCCGGCGGCGCGCGCCGTGTCGAGGGCGCGCTGGTAGGCGTCACGCGCCGTTTCCAGGTCTCCTTGCATGACGCCAATATCGCCCAGCAATTCGTTATATGCGGCTGCGAACGCGCCCTGCTCCCGCGCGTCCAGCACGGCGCCGGCCTGTTCCGGTTCATTGCGGCTGATGAGCACCCGGGCCAGCCGCAGGCGAATGACATGCGCCAGCGCGGCATCCTTGCTCTGTGCCAACGCCTGACGCAGGCGCGCCTCGGCCGTTTCCAGATCAGCATCGGCCACGGCCAGTCGGGCCAGAGTCATCAACGCAAACACGCCGTAGGAGGTGCTGTCGTAGTCCACCAGGATTTGATCGGCAAATTCCCGCGCCCCACCGGCGTCGTCATCCTGCAATGCGGCGACCATATCCGCGTACAACGCCGATGCTACCTCTGACTGCTGCGCTTGCGCGCCCTGCCAGTAACGCCAGCCGAAGATGCCGGAGACACCCAGGGCCAGGCCGAGCACGACCGATAAGCCGTTCTCACGCCACCATTTTTTAATATTTTCTATCTGCTGCGCTTCGGAAGTGTAAGGGTCCAAGGCCTGCTCCGGTTATCTGCTAAGGTAATGGTGGCAAATAATAACCTGTTTCAGGCTGTTACGGAACCCTTAACGATGCGCAGTTGTGAATGCGCGTCAGTGCGAGTGGCGCGGTATTATTCCGGCTGTGTCCCGATAGGCAAGCATTTCATCGAAGTATTGACATTCGCTACAATTTGCGATAGAATCCGCTCTAATGGTGTCCAAGCGTTTGAAGGATCAATGAAATATCTGGCAAAATTTATTGCAGAATACCGATTCCTTTGAACTAATGGAGATTCTGACACCCAGTCGATCAGTCGATATATTCCCTTGATTATTGGAGTATAGTTCAATATCTCTTCGCTAACCTTAACCTTTTGCGAGTATTCATCATGAAAATTTCGAAATTGGCCGTAATTGGCTGTTTAGCAATAATGGGCCCACTTGCCCTGTTTTCGCCACAGCAGGTGCATGCAGAAACTACTACACAGTGTGTAACATTTATCGGGTCTTCCACTGTCGAATGCACTCCTCCGTATGGTATAACTGTTGATCTGCTCAATCAGTTGTGCATTGAAGAATGGCAAAAATCATACGCATTCAGGGAACAAGGGTGTAGGGGAATATGGGTCAGTTGGGACTCCTATAGACCAACTTCATATGATTTGGCGAGCGAAACTTCACTGTATTATCACCAGGTGTTTTCGAGGTGCCGTGTAAATGTCAAGTGTGATAAAGGTTTAACTGGAACTACACTCAAGCAAGGCTTGCTTAACGACTTAGTGGATTTCTTTGAAGTTCACAAGCTTGTACGTTGCAGGGAAAATTCTGGTCAGACAATACAGGATATCAGTTATTGTCATCCATTGACTGACGCGGATATTGAAGCTGCGATTATTGAGGATAGTTATGAAGTTGAAAAATATGGTGAAGGATATTCTGGCGAGGTGTTTGGCGAGTAATTACTTCAATGAGTATTCCCCAGCTTGAGTGAAATACCTCAATAGTCAGGTTTTCTTATGCTTTCCACTTCTTGATTCCCTTCTTCCCCGGCCAATTGGACAGATTGGTCGGGGTTTGTATCATAACTCCTAGTTGTAGCGAATTGAGACTCTAAGCGCCCGTGCAGCATTATGGATGTGCTGCCATTTATTTGTATATGGCAATGCTACATAAAAACCCCATCTGCTTTCCGCGGAAATTCCGGGGTCAAGACAGGAATACCCGTGCCTTACGCTTTCACCGCGCAGTAACGTCTGATATCGAAGTAGCCGTTGCGCCAGGCGTTACAGAGCTTCTCTATACGCGCTATCAGGTTGAGCAGGGTGGGCGCCCTCATGCCGCTGTGGCGCAACAGCCGGAGTGACTGGTAGGTATTCATGATAATTTGCAGGTTATCGAGTTCCCTGCCGGCAAAGCCGTCGAACTCCAGGACTTTCAGGCCGTTTGTGCGCAGCAGCCGGGTGTAGGTGGCTTGGCTTTCCAGATCGCACAGCGCCCAGGCCGGGGACAGCGGGCGAATGAATTTGTGGTATTGCTCGGGCCGCAGGCTGGCGCGCGCCATCCAGTCTGAGGCAACGATTTTTCCGCCCGGCCTGAGTATGCGGCGCACCTCCCGCAGGAAGCGCGCGCGGTTGCTGTAGTGGCGCGCGCTTTCAATGTTGACCAGCACATCAACGGAAGCATCGGCAAAGGGCAGGTGCCGGGAACAATCCGCATATTTGAAATTAACCCGACCCTCCAGCCCCGCGTCGGCAACCTTTCTGTCAGCCAGCTCCAGGTGTAGCCTGCTCAGGTTGACGCCGGTGACCTTGCACCCGCGCGTGCGGGCGAGATGAATTGCCGTCCCCCCGACCCCGCAGCCGGCGTCAACCACCTGGTGATGCTCCGCAATCGCGGCCGGGGCAACCACCAGCTCGATCATGCGCTCCAGCGCGCAGTGCAGCCCGGTCGAGTCCTTCATGTGCTCGTTGTGCCTGGGGCACTCCCCGGGTTCGAACACTCCCATGTGAATATGGTCGGGGTTCCATTGCAGATGGAACCCCCTGGTCATAACATCGTAGTACTCCTGCACTGAGCGCTCGTGTGCTGCCACGGGCGCTTCAATAGAGTCGTTCAAAATCGGGGGCTCCGCAAGATGTCAGTTTCCATATCCGGCATGGGCCGCAGTATAGCATCAATCCATATTCAGGCTAACTCTGAAAACACTGTAAAACTCTCCGGCAACTGGGTAGAATGACCGGCCAATCAATCGAGAGCGCCCCTTATGAATTACTTGTTTACCTCGGAATCCGTTGCGGAAGGCCATCCGGACAAGGTCGCCGACCAGGTGTCCGATGCCATTCTTGATGCTTTGCTGGAACAGGACGCGCACGCGCGGGTGGCTTGTGAGACCCTGGTAACGACCGGGCAGGTCATGCTGGCCGGCGAGATCACCTCGTTGGCAAACATCGACTACCCGGAGGTGGTGCGGCGGACTATCTGCGACATTGGTTATGACTCATCGGCAATGGGGTTTGACGGGAACGGCTGCGCAGTGCTGGTGGCGCTGGACAAACAGTCACCGGATATCGCCCAGGGGGTGAATGAAGGTGAAGGGGTGGATTTGGACCAGGGCGCCGGTGACCAGGGTCTTATGTTCGGCTATGCCTGCAACGAGACCGATGTGCTGATGCCGTTTCCCATCACCTACGCGCAGCGGCTGGTGCAAAAACAGGCTGAAGTCAGGAAGTCCGGCCGCCTGCCCTGGTTGCGCCCCGATGCCAAGTCCCAGGTCAGCGTGCGTTATGAAAATGGCCGACCGACCGCAGTGGATACCGTAGTGCTGTCAACCCAGCATGACGCCGAGGTCAGCCATACGGATGTCACCGAAGCAGTTATTGAGGAGATCATCAAGCCGGTGCTGCCCGCCGCGATGCTGGGCACTGATATCCGTTATCTGGTCAACCCCACCGGGCGTTTCGTCATCGGCGGCCCCGTGGGCGATTGCGGCCTCACCGGCAGGAAGATCATCGTCGATACCTACGGCGGCGTCGCCCACCACGGCGGCGGCGCCTTTTCCGGCAAGGACCCGTCCAAGGTGGACCGCTCCGCCGCCTACGCCGCGCGCTACGTGGCCAAGCACATCGTTGCCGCGGGTCTGGCCGAAAAGTGCGAGCTCCAGGTCGCTTACGCCATCGGCGTCGCCCGGCCGGTGAGCCTCATGGTTAACACCTTCGGCACCGGCGCCCTGCCGGAGTCCCGCCTTGAAACCCTGGTGCAGGACATCTTTGACCTGCGCCCCAAGGCCATCATCCGTGAACTGAACCTATTACGGCCTATCTACCGACAAACCGCCGCCTACGGGCACTTCGGCCGCGAGCAGCCTGACTTTACCTGGGAGAGAACAGACAAGGTGGAACAGTTGCGGGACGCAGCCGGGTAGTCTGGCGGGCGGCACAAGGCTTGAAGCAGCATTGACTTTTTGTCACCCAACTGACAAATAGACTTGACTTTTTGTCACCCAACTGACAAAATATCAGGAAATATCAGAACTGTTGCCTGATAAGGGCGCCTCTAAAAAACAGAGGCGCCCGTGCGGCATTATGGAGGTGCCGCCATTTTTGCTATGTAAATTTCACCTGGCCTGACCTGTTTACGTCCCTGTCACTGGATACCGGCCAATCCCTGGCCGGTATGACGAGCAACGGGCTTACATACGGGCAAGGGTGTGCAGTCGCCTGATCATGAAGGTTTAGAAGTTGCCATAATGGAAAGATACCTGAAAACCGCTATGTCAGAGGAGTTAAGCAGGAAAATCCTGTTGCTGAGCGGGCCGCGCCAGTGCGGTAAAACCACCTTGTCCAGGATGTTGAGTCCGGATTACCAGTACCTCAATTATGATCTGGCGGAACACCGCCTGCTGCTCGGGGAAAAAAGCTGGGACCGGCGCAAGGCGCTGGTGATTTTTGATGAGCTGCACAAAATGGCTGGCTGGAAGGCCTGGCTGAAGGGCATCTATGATGTTGAGGGTATGCCGCCGGCATTACTGGTTACCGGCAGCGCCAGACTGGAAGCTTTCCGCAAGACCGGCGATTCGTTAGCAGGCAGACACTTCCAGTTCCGCCTGCATCCGCTGGACCTCAAGGAAGCGCTGGCGTACACCGACTTGAGTAAGGATGAAATTTTTACGCGCCTGATGACGCTGGGCGGGTTCCCGGAACCTTTCCTGAACGGGACGCGCGCGTACTACAATCGCTGGAAACGTTCACATGTGGACCTCATCTTAAGGCAACCTCTATAAATAGCCTATTTCAGGTCTGATCGGGTTCTTTTTACTCTATT
>JAPORZ010000083.1 GCA_026709915.1 Gammaproteobacteria bacterium | reverse complement strand
CGGGGGTTCAGTCTTTGAGGCTGTAAACTACCAGGCCGCTACGTAGTTTTGGTTCGAACCAGGTGGCTTTGGGGGGCATGATGTCGCCGTCGTCGGCGATGCTCATCAGTTCTTGTATGGAGACCGGATAGAGGGTGAAGGCAACAGCCATCTCGCCGCTGTCCACCCGGTTCTGCAGTGCTTCCACGCCGCGCACGCCACCGACAAAATGTATGCGCGGATCGGTCCTCTGGTCGCGAATGCCCAGGATTGGCTCGAGAATCAGGTCAGACAGGATACTGACGCCCAGCGCCGCCATGGTATGGTCCGCGGCATAAGCGTCGGGGCGTGCGCTCAGGCGGTGCCAGACGCCCGTCAGGTACATGCCGATAACGCCGCGTTGCTTGGGTTTGATAGGCTGGCTTCCGGTTCTCTCAACCATGAAGGCAAGACCCAGTTTGCGCAGGAACGCACGCGGCTCAAGACCGTTCAGGTTGGTGACCAACCGGTTGTAATCGAGAATTTCCAACTGGTTGTCGGGAAAATGTACGGCCATGAAATGATTGTATCCCTGACCCGCGCCGTTGCTCTGACCCTGGCCGGCCAGTTCCTGCCCGACCTGTGCCGCCGCCGCAGTACGATGGTGCCCGTCGGCCACGTAGGTGGCAGGAATGCCGGCAAAGGCGCGAATAATCGTCTGCACGGTTGCCGGGTCGTCAACGATCCAGAACCGGTGCTGAACAGAGTCCGCATCAACAAAATCGTATTCCGGTGGCGTTGATTTGATCGAGTTGACAAGATTATCGAGCCTCAGGTTATAGCGATAGGCAAACATCACCGGTTCTACGTTGAGCATGGTGGTGCGGATGTGTCGGGCGCGGTCGGCTTCCTTGTCAAATCGGGTCAATTCATGCTTCCTGATGCGTCCGGACAGGTAATCTTCCACCGCCGCGGCAGCAACAATGCCTGTGCGCGGCTGCCTGTTTGCGGTCAACTCGTAGATATAGAGGCTGTCACGCTCATCCCGTATAAACGTGCCTTTATCGACAAGTCCCTGAAAGTTTGCCGCCGCCGCACGGTAAACCTCGGGGTTGTCGGGCGCCGTAGCTGCAGGAAAGGTGATCTCGGGCTTTGCCACGTTCAGGAACGAATACGGGTTGCCGGCTGCCTCTTGTCTGGCCTCTGCGGTGGTCAGTACATCATAGGGTCTTGAGGCGACACTGCTGACCAGGTCCCGGCGCGGGCGATATCCTCTGAAAGCCTTGATTTTCACTTCCGGTCACCTGTGAACATTGCAAACGCCTGTGCGGCCACCTCTAACAATGCCACGGAGGGCATTGTTAGAGGTTCCCGTGAGTGCGGTAGCCCGCTTCACAAGCTGACCTGTATCGCTTTATCGATAGCCTCGATGCGGGCCAGTTCATCCATTAACGTATCATCCAGAGGTGTTGACACCCCCAGCACGGCGATGGCCTGGTCGCTGTCGGACACAATACCCAGTTGCATGCGTGAAATGTTAATGCCGGCCCCGGCCAGAAGATTGCTGAGGGCGGCGATGACGCCGGGTTGATCGGTGTGGCGGGTAACCAGCAGCTGGCCTTCCAGCACCGCCTCGATCTCGTAATCGTTGATGCCGATCAGGCGCGCATAGCGACGCTGGAACAGAGTCCCGATGACCCGGGTTTCACGGTCGCCATGCCAGACCGACAAGCCGAGCGCGGAGTGGTAGTCCGGGTGCTCACCGCCGCGGGTCTCGATCAGGCTCATCCCTTGCTGCTCGGCAACATGCTTTGCGTTCACCCGGTTTACTTCCATCGACATGCGGGCGCGCAGCAACCCTACCAGGCCCTCGGTAGCGATGCTGTGCAAATCTCTTTCCGCCGCTTCACCCAACAACGACGCTTCAAAACGGCGCACTGGCTCCGGGATCAGATGGCCCAGCAACGTCCCTAAGCGTCTGGCCAACGCCAGATAGGGTTGGAGTTTAGCTAGCTCTTCGGACGACACCGCCGGCAGATTGATGGCATTGATGGGTTCGCCGGTCTGCAGATAAATACAGATCTGCTGGGCTATCTCCAGCCCGGCTGCGGCCTGAGCTTCCCGGGTCGATGCGCCGAGGTGCGGCGTCAACAATACGTTGTCCAGAGTCAGCAACGGCGAGTTGTCCGGCGGTTCGCTGGAAAACACATCCAGCGCCGCGCCGGACAAATGTCCGCTCTGCAAGGAGGCATACAATGCGTCTTCATCGACCAGCCCCCCCCTGGCGCAGTTTATCAGCCGTGCTCCCGGTTTCATGGCCTGGAGGCGGTCGGCATCCATGATGTTGCGGGTCTTGTCATTCAACGGGCAATGCAGGCTCACATAGTCGGCCTGGTCCAGCAACCCCTCAAGACTGGCGCCGGTGACACCGTCGGCCAGAAACCTTTCTGCAGTCACGAACGGATCGAAGGCGAGCACTTGCATTTCCAGCGCCAGCGCCCGCGCCGCCACGATCCTGCCGATATGGCCGTAACCGATAATTCCCAACGTTTTGCCGGCCAGTTCCACCCCCATGAAACGAGTGCGTTCCCAGTGTCCCGCCTTCATTGAGCTGTTGGCCTGGGGCAGGTTACGACTCAGGGAAAAAAGATGGGCAAGGGTCAGTTCCGCCGTGGTCGTTACGTTGGCATCGGGCGTGTTAAGCACGACAATGCCCCTGCCGGTGGCATGTTGCACATCAATGTTATCAACGCCGATACCAGCCCTGCCGATGACTTCAAGCCGCGCAGCCGCATCTATGACCTTGGCCGTTATGGTGGTGGCGCTACGCACGACAACGGCATGATACTTGCCGATCTGTGCGCATAGCGCGGCTTCATCAAGGCCGGTAATGCAGTCCGCGGCAAGTGTGCGCTGCGCGTCCAAGAAGGCCTTGCCTTCCGGCGAGATTTTATCCGCCACCAGGATGTGTTTTACTGTCATTATTGACGTCAGTGAAGGGCCAACGGGTTGTTTTATCAGGAGGTGGCTACGCGCCGATCAACCGGCCCACATCCTCGGCCAGTTGCCGCGTGAGCGCCTGTACCTTGCCGGCATCATTGCCCTCGATCATGACCCGCAGCATGGGCTCGGTGCCGGATGGCCGCAGCAGCACTCGTCCGTGCTCATCCAGTTGTTGTTCAACTTCTCCCACCATTTTTTCAAGTTCGGGGTAGTCCCGGAGCTGCAGCGGTTTGCTCAGCGCTATGTTCAGCAGCGTCTGCGGATATTTGTGCATGCCGCGCTTTAACGTGTGCAGACTCTTGCCGGCGTCCAGCATGGCGTCCAGTATCTGTAACGCAGAAATGATGCCGTCGCCCGTATCAGAGAATTTCCGGTTCACGATATGACCTGACTGCTCCCCGCCCAGCACCAGGTTCCTTTCATCCAGCATTCCTGCAACGTAGCGATCGCCCACATTCGCCCGGTAAAACTCGAAACCCATTTCCTGCAGCGCCTGTTCCAGCCCCAGGTTGCTCATCAAGGTGCCGACGATGCCGCCGTTGAGCGTTTTTCTCTGGTGTCCGGCCATGATGTACAGCAACTCATCGCCATCCACACGCTCGCCCCGATGGTCAACCATGATTAACCGGTCCCCATCCCCGTCCAGTGAAATGCCCGCATCTGCGTTTTTTTCGAGGACAACCTGCTGCACGGCCTCGGGCCTGGTGGCCCCGCACCCATCGTTGATGTTAAATCCGTTCGGCTCCACACCGATAGTGTGGACTTCGGCGCCCAACTCTTCGAACACTTTCGGTGCAATCCGGTAGGCGGCGCCGTTGGCGCAATCGACAACCAGACGCATCCCGCTTAAATCACAATCGACCTTGCTCTTGCAGAATTCAATGTAACGGCGCGGCGCATCCGAAATGCGGCGCGCCTTGCCCAACTGAGCCGGCGCTACTACCTCCAGCGGCTTGCCCAATTGTTTTTCGATCTGCAATTCAACGGTATCGGACAGCTTCCTGCCGTGCCTGGAAAAGATCTTGATGCCGTTATCAAAATAGGGGTTATGGGAGGCGCTGATGACAATTCCCGCCTCGGCGCGGGTGTTTTTTGTGAGGTAGGCGACGGCCGGGGTGGGCACCGGCCCCAGCAGGCGGATATCGGCGCCGGCGGCGGACAAGCCGGCTTCCAGCGCCGATTCGAACATGTAGCCGGAGACCCGCGTATCCTTGCCGATGAGGACCGGGCCGCGGGTGTTGTCGTGCAATACCTTGCCGATGGCCCAGCCCAGCTTCATGATGAAATCCGGCGTTACCGGCGCCGTACCGACCCGGCCGCGAATGCCGTCGGTACTGAAATACTTGCGAGAGCTGGCAGACAAATGCGTCGGGCTTCAAGCAGCTTGCGGCGGCCCGTCGATAACCGGCTCTTCGACGGCCGCGTCTGCCGGCTGCGTTATATCGGCCTCCGCTTGCTTGGTCTGCGCCTTGCTGTTGTCGGTCCAATCTGCTGGCGGGCCGGGTTCTTTCCCTTCCATAATGGTGTCGATCTGGCCCGAATCTATCGTCTCGTATTTGATCAATGCCTCAGCCATCAGGTGCAACTTGTCCATATTTGCTTCGAGCAGCTCCTGGGCCTGCTGGTAGCTCTTGTCTATGAGGCGCCGGACTTCCGCGTCTATGTCATTTTGCGTTGCCGCAGAGACGGTGGAATGCTTGGTCACGGAGCGGCCCAAAAAGACTTCATCTTCATCTTCCTGATAAGACAGCGGGCCCATTTTTTCAGACAGGCCCCACTTGGTAACCATGTTTCTTGCCAACTGGGTGGCGCGCTCAATATCGTTGCTGGCGCCGGTCGTCACTGCGTCCTCCCCGAAGATCAAAGATTCTGCGATACGCCCGCCAAACAGAGAGCAGATCTGGCTCTGCAGATACAGCCGGGAGTAGCTCAGACGGTCCTGCTCCGGCAGGAACATGGTCACACCTAGCGCCCGTCCGCGCGGGATGATGGTGACCTTGTAAACCGGATCGTGCGCCGGCAGCAGGCGGCCGACGATGGCATGGCCGGCTTCATGGTAGGCAGTGAGCTTCTTTTCTTCATCGGTCATCACCATGGAGCGGCGCTCGGCGCCCATCATGACCTTGTCCTTGGCCCGCTCAAATTCTTCCATTTCGACCTTTTCCTTGTTGGCCCGGGCTGCGAACAAGGCGGCTTCGTTGATCAGGTTGGCCAGATCTGCGCCGGAAAAGCCAGGGGTGCCGCGTGCAATGATGGCGGCGTCCACATTGTCGCCCAATGCGATTTTACGCATGTGCACCTTGAGTATCTGCTCACGCCCGCGGATATCCGGCAACGGCACCACCACCTGCCGATCAAACCGCCCCGGCCGCAACAGCGCCGGATCCAGCACATCGGGCCGGTTGGTGGCGGCGATGATGATGATCCCTTCATTGCCTTCAAACCCGTCCATTTCGACCAACAGCTGGTTTAAGGTCTGTTCACGTTCATCATGGCCGCCACCAAGGCCGGCGCCGCGGTGGCGGCCCACCGCGTCGATTTCGTCGATGAAGATAATACAGGGCGCGTGCTTCTTGGCCTGTTCGAACATGTCGCGCACCCTGGAGGCGCCGACACCAACGAACATTTCCACAAAATCGGAGCCGGAAATGGTAAAGAACGGCACCTGCGCCTCGCCGGCTATGGCGCGCGCCAGCAAGGTCTTGCCGGTGCCAGGTGACCCCACCAACAGCACGCCGCGCGGGATCTTGCCGCCCAGTTTCTGGAATTTGCCCGGGTCTTTAAGGAATTCCACCAGTTCCACGACTTCTTCCTTGGCTTCCTCGACACCGGCTACATCGTTAAAGGTAATCTTGACCTGGTCTTCACTCAGCATACGGGCCCGGCTCTTGCCGAACGACAGGGCGCCGCGCCCACCGGCGCCGCCTTGCATCTGGCGCATGAAATAGATCCAGATAGCCAGCAGCAGCAGGATGGGAAACCAGGAAATAAACGCGTGGATCCAGAATGAATTGCGATCCGGCCCGGCACCGAGCACCTCCACGTTGTTCTCCAACAGGGTGCCAATCAAGGCCTCGTTGCTGGTTTCCGGGCTATAGGTATTGAAGCGGGCGCCATCGGCGAACTGGCCGGAGATGTCGCGGTCCTCGATAGTGACGGACACCACCTTACCCGTTTTCACATCCAGGATAAATTCTGAATAGGGAACTGTATTACTGGCTGGCCTGACCCCGAAGTTCTGAAATACCGTCATCAGCACCAGGGCAATGACCACCCACAATAATATACTTTTTAACATAATGTAAGTTTTCCTTATATGGTAAGCCGCCTACCTGCTTGCAGACGCATAGCCTTGCGCCAACAGGTACACCTCGCTGGAAGTCGCCCGCGAGGCCCGTGGCTTTGCCAGTATAACGCTATCAAACTGCTCATTCAATTGCTTTCTGAAATCGGCAACGTCGCGACTCTGAAACAATTTGACCAGCAAATGTCCGCGCGCCCTGAGTACCGCATAACTGAATTGCGCGGCTGTCTGTGCCAGCTCCAGGCTGTTGGCTTGGTCTGCGCTGGCTATACCTGTCAGGTTGGGGGCCATATCGGAAATTACAAGGTCGGCGCCGGCCTCATCCAGTTCGGCCAGACAGCTCTGGCGGCTGTCGGCATCCGTGAGGTCGCAACGCAGGCAGGTGACACCGGCCAGGGGTTGCAGCGCCAGCATGTCGATGGCAATAACGGCACCGCCAGGATTGACTTTCCGGCTTGCGTAAGCGGACCAGCTACCCGGCGCGGCGCCCAGGTCAACGACTGTCTGGCCCGGACGGAACAAGCGGTAGCGCTGGTCCAGCTCCTCCAGCTTGAACACCGCGCGGGAGCGCAGCTGCCGCTTCCTGGCCTGGTTGACGTAGCGGTCGCGGTGATGTTCCTGCAACCAGCGCTTGCTGCTTTTTGACATTTGGCGGGCGGGGTCGGAGTGGCAGGCGCCGCTGATTTGTAGTGGCGCCTGTTACTCCGACCCCATACATTCAACCGCTGTAAGCAACCGACAGGACTTCATATTCGATGATGCCCCCGGGGGCATTGACTTCGATGACATCGCCCTGTTCCTTGCCGATCATGGCGCGGGCGATAGGGGCAGTGACAGACAGCAAGCCCTGGTCTATGTCCGCTTCCTTCTCGCCGACGATCTGGTAGCGCACTTCCTGTTCACTGTGCAGGTTGAATAACTCCACTGTTGCGCCAAAGACAATTTTACTGCCGGCGTCGATCTTCGCCACATCGATGATTTCCGCCGTAGCTAGGGCCTCGTCTATGCTGGCGATACGCCCCTCGATAAAACCCTGACGCTCGCGCGCGGCATGGTACTCAGCATTTTCACTCAAATCACCATGCGCCCTGGCTTCTGCGATGGCCTCGATAACTTGCGGCCGCTCAACTGATTTCAACTGCTCCAATTGCCGGCGCAAGCGCTCGGCGCCGTTGGCAGTCATCGGAATTCTGTTCATTGTGACAATTCTCCATGCAAATCCTGAAGACCACGGATGCTATCGACCTGAGCATCGCCCAGCGCCGCGAGGATAGCCCTGGCGCCGGCGCTGGTGGTGGTATAAAAGACCTTGTGTTGAATAGCGGTCGTCCTGATGAAGTGAGAATCCTTGATCGCTTGCCTGCCTTCAGTGGTGTTGATGATGAGACTGATTTCGTCGTTTTTCAACATATCGACGATATGCGGGTGGCCTTCGGCGACCTTGTTTACCCTGGCACAGTCCACCCCGGCCTGGCGGATGGCCGCGGCCGTACCTGCGGTGGCGCACAGGCTGAAACCGGCTGCAACGAAGTCGCCGGCCAGCTGTTGCGCCTCGGCCTTGTCTTTGTCACGCACACTGATAAACACCAGGCCGCGTGCCGGGATTTCCTGGTTGGTGGCCAGTACCGCCTTGTTGTAGGCTTCCCCGAAACTGCTGCCGATACCCATGACCTCGCCGGTGGACTTCATTTCGGGTCCTAAAATGGGATCCACGCCGGGAAACTTGATGAACGGGAATACGGCTTCCTTGATGGAATAAAAGTTTGGTCTGGCAACGGCGCTCACCCCCTGCACAGCCAGACTCTCACCTGCCATGCAACGGGCCGCGATACGGGCCAGGGGCACACCCGTCGCCTTGGACACATAAGGCACGGTGCGCGAGGCGCGCGGGTTGACCTCCAGCACAAATACCGTATCCCCCTGGATGGCGAACTGCGTGTTCATCAGGCCGCATACGTTCAGGCTGCGCGCCATGCGTTCGACCTGTTCGGCCAGACGCTGCTGCATGGCCTCACTCAAACTGAACGGCGGCAGTGAGCAGGCTGAATCGCCGGAATGGATGCCGGCCTGTTCAATGTGTTCCATGATGCCGCCGATGACCACGTCTGTGCCGTCGGCGACGGCGTCCACATCCACTTCGATGGCTTTGTCCAGAAACCGGTCCAGCAGCACCGGGGAGTCGTTGGAAACGGCCACGGCCCGAGACAGGTACTCTTTCAGGTCGGCGTCGCTATACACGATCTCCATGGCGCGCCCGCCCAGCACGTAGGAAGGCCGCACCACAATGGGGTAGCCGATTTCCTGTGCCTGTTGCAGCGCCTGCGGCAGGTTTCTGACAGTGCGGTTGGACGGCTGTTGTAAATCCAGCTCCTGCAACAGGCGCTGGAAGCGTTCCCGGTCCTCCGCCAGGTCTATCGAGTCCGGGCTGGTGCCGATAATCGGCGCGCCTGCCGCTTCCAGGTCA
Source organism: Gammaproteobacteria bacterium (assembly GCA_026709915.1). Taxonomy (GTDB): domain Bacteria; phylum Pseudomonadota; class Gammaproteobacteria; order Eutrophobiales; family Eutrophobiaceae; genus JAAXHV01. The sequence continues at coordinate 169 of JAPORZ010000083.1, read as the reverse complement.
CGCGCCAGTTTCAGTGGTGTCTGACCGCCGAACTGCACGATCACGCCGCGCGGCTGTTCCAGATGGATGATTTCCAGCACATCCTCCAGCGTCAGTGGCTCGAAGTAGAGGCGGTCGGAGGTGTCGTAGTCCGTGGACACGGTTTCCGGGTTGCAGTTGACCATGATGG
>JAPORZ010000190.1 GCA_026709915.1 Gammaproteobacteria bacterium | reverse complement strand
CGGGTTGCCCGCTTTCATTGGCAGGCGTGTAGGTGCCGCCCGTCATGAAACAGCGCTTCAGCAGGGGGCTGTCCTCCAAGCCCCCTGCCGATGTGTAGACCTCGAAAACATACGGCGTGTTCGAGGTCAAACCGGATATGGACCTGTTGGCGTACCGGCCCAAATTCGCGACACCTGACGTTATCCTAACCAGTCTTGGTGAAGTGAAAGCCACTGAGTTTGTCCTGGCGTCCCGAGCCCGGTAATAGATGGGAAACTGGCTCGGTGCGCCGTCTCCGGCCTTGCCGCGCAGGCTGGAGTACAGATTAGTGTAAGCGTCAATTTCAATGGCCGCGCCGTCGGTTGATACCGATGAAATGCTCCCGGAAAGGGGATCGTTACTTTCACCTGGACCTGCACAAGCCGCAGCCCCCTTCAGCCCCGGTGCGGTGATGGTTGCCTGCGCGCAGACCGGCCCGGCCAGCAACAACGTAAGTACAAATGCGGTGGTTGTTAATTTATGGGGGGGGGGGGGGGGGTAAAGTTAAAGTGTTTCATTGGTTCGTGCTCCGGGTTATGCTCATTTCTGGTGTATGGGTTTAGTAAGGCAGTCTAATCGAAGGATACAGTAGTTTAGCGGGTGCATTGATGTCAAGAAAAAGATACTTATCCTGTTCATCCTGTACATCCATGTTAAAATGACCGAAACAGCACAACACCGGAGGGAGACTGACCAACCATGTACCCCGCACCATTCCGTTACCATCGCCCGGCGACACTGGGCAGCGCGTTGACGCTGCTGGCCGAGCTGGGCGCCGGCGCCAGGCCCCTGGCCGGGGGGCAATCGCTGATCCCCATTCTCAAGATGCGCATGGATGAGCCGTCCGACCTGGTGGACATCGGCCGCCTCACGGAGTTGACGCATATCCGCAAGGACGCAGACCGCTACCACCTCGGCGCGCTGGCAACCCACGCCCGCATTGCTGCTTCTGCAGCCGCGGCTGAGATCCCCGCGCTGCATGACTGCGCCGCCAATATCGCAGATCCACAGGTACGGTCGCTGGGCACCATCGGCGGTTCGATCAGCATCGCCGACCCAAGCAGCGACTGGCCAACATTGCTGCACCTGCTGGATGCACAAGTCGTCTGCCGCGGACTGCACGGCAGCCGCACCATCGACATCCGCGACTTCATCACGGATTCCTACAGCAACAGTCTGGCGGACGGGGAACTGGTCACCGAAATTCAAATTCCGGTGCCGCCGGCGAACAGTGGCGGCGCCTACCTGGGCTTCAAGAAGGCGGCGCCGGCCTACCCCGCCGCCGCGGCCGGGGTACAGTTGACCCTCACCGCCGGCAATATCTGTCAGACCATCCGCCTGGCGCTGGGCGCGGCAGGACCCGTGCCGGTCACTTCCGGGGACATTGAACAGTCACTCGTGGGCGAACCGCTGACCGAGGCAAAACTGCAACAGGCGGCTGCGGCCCTGGTCGATTTATCCGACCCACCCACCGACGCCCGCGGCTCGGCAGAATTCAAACGCACCATGTTGCACACGCTGGTTGTGCGCGCCGCACGCATGGCCCTGCAACGGGCGCAGGGCGATGTTGTCAAGGGGAGTCATGATTATGCCTGAAACATTACCCACCGCAGCCGTGCGCGTCACCGTCAACGGCAAGCCCTGCGAACGGCAGGTGGAGCCCCGGCAACTGCTGGTCGAATTTATTCGTGAGGAACTGCGCCTGACCGGCACGCACATCGGTTGCGACACCAGTTTCTGCGGCGCCTGCACCGTATTGCTGGACGGCGCGCCGGTCAAATCCTGCACCCTGCTTGCGGTACAGGCGGACGGCGCCGAGCTCACCACCGTGGAAGCCTTGGAACAGGACGGGCAGGTGCATCCGTTGCAACAGGCGTTCTCCGAACAGCATGGCCTGCAATGCGGTTATTGCACCCCGGGCATGTTCATGTCGTCACTGGCGCTGCTGGCAGAGCACCCGGAGCCCAGCCCCCAGGATATCCGCAAGGCCCTGTCCGGCAACCTCTGCCGCTGCACCGGTTACCAGAACATCATCAAATCCGTACAGACCGCGGCCACGCTATTACGGCAGGAGGGATAAACCATGGACATGCAATTTTCAGGCGAGTTCAGCGTCGCCCGCAGTAAGGAGGAGGTGTTTGCAATGTTGGCGGACCCGCAACAGTTTGCGCCGTTGCTGCCGGGGTATCACAGCATGGAAATGAAAGATGCCCGCACCGCCAAGATCCGCGCGCGGGTCGGTATCGGCAGGATCGGCGGCCTTGCCACGACCGAGCTCAGTCTGGTCGAGGCGCAGGCGCCACACCGTGCACGCTATACCGGGCGAGGCAAACTCATGCAGGGGGTGTACCGCATGCACACTGCGTTTGACCTGCACGATACAACCGACGGCGGCGCCCGCATAAGCTGGCAGGGCAAGGCCGAACTGACCGGCAAGATCCTGTCCCTGGCCGGTGGCGGCATCCGCGGTTATGCCGAAAAACAGATCACGCGCCTTATCGCCAGCCTGGAAACGGCGCTCTCCAGTGCGCCGGAGCCGGAACCGGCGGCGCCGGGGGGCTGGCTCGGTCGCGCCTTGTACGGGCTGTCCGACGTCAGCGCCACCGAAGCGCGGATAGAACCACAAGTGGCGCCGACGCCAGACTTGCAGGCGCAGCGCGCGGCCGCCAACCAGCGCATACAGGCGCTGCTTGAGGCGCCGCGCGCGCAGGTCAAACCGGCGCGGCGCGAGGACGAGCGCCTGATCAAGGGCAAGGGATTGTTCGTCGATGACTACAGCCCCGCCGGGCTGTTGCACCTGAGCGTGCTACGCGCGCCCTACGCCCATGCCCGCATCGTCAATATAGATGTCTCCAAGGCGCAAGCCCTGCCCGGCGTGGCCTGTACCTTAACCGGCAAGGAGATCATGGAGCTGACCGACCCGTTCATCCAGATCGGCGCCGGCGCCACGCAACAGATCACCGACTATGCCCTGGCCACCGACAAGGTCATCTATCAGGGCGACCCGGTGGTCGCAGTGGTCGCCGAGTCCGTCGCCATCGCCGAAGACGCGTTGCAACTGGTGGATGTGGAATACGAACCTCTGGAAGTGGTGCTGGACGCCGAGGACGCGTTGACCGACCGGGTGGCCCTGCACGAAGAGACCGGCACCAACACCATCTTCTCTGGCGTGTATGAATACGGCGACCTGGAACAGGCCTTCGCGGATGCCGCCCACATAGTCAAAATAGACCGGCTGGAATTCCATCGCTTCGGCAGCACCGCGCTGGAACCCAGCGCCTGCGTGGCGACCTGGGACCCACGCGGCGAGATCGATCTGTTTGCCAACACCATTATGACGGTGCCGCTGGCGTTCCTGGCGCCGGCGCTGCGCGTGCGCATGGATCAGATCCGCCTGCGCACCCACGACATCGGCGGCAGCTTCGGCAACAAGATTACCAACTACCCGTACCTGACGCTGTGCTGTCTGGCCTCCAGAAAAATGAACGGGGCGCCGGTGAAGTGGATAGAAACCCGCACCGGCCAGATGCTCACGGGCGGACACGGCAGTGAGCGCATATACCTGGATACCGAGGTAGCGCTGGACCGCAACGGTGTGATTACCGGGTTGCGCTCCAAACATATCGACGACATCGGCGCCTACCCCCGCTATGAGCCGCTGGGTTCCGTGATCTGGTCGCAGGTGCTGCCGGCGACCTACAAGCTGCGCAATATCAGGATCGATTTCAACCAGGTGGTGACTAACAAGGGGCCGTCGGCGCCCAATCGCGGCTACTCGCGCCTGCCGCATATCTGGTTCATGGAACGGGTGGTGGACATCTGTGGCCACGAGCTGGGCATCCCCGCCGATCAGATGCGCCTGAACAACTATATCGGGGAGTTTCCCTACGAAACACCTAACGGCTGCGTCTATGATTCCGGCGATCTACCGGCGATGCTGGCCAAGGCCAAGGAACTGGTGGGCTGGGACGCATGGCAGAAAAAACAGGCCGAAGCCCGAGGCGAGGGCCGGCTGCTCGGTATTGGCATTGGCACCACGCTGGATTCAGGCACCAACAACTGGGGTCAGGCGCGCTATGTCAACCCGCAGGCGCCGTTCTCCGGCAATTCCACCGCAGCCACGGTGAAGCTGGACCTGGACGGCACGGTGGTGGTCAGCTTAGGCACCTTCCCCCAGGGTCAGGGGCATGAAACCACCGCCGCGCAGGTGGTGGGCAAAGTGCTGGGGCTGCCGCCGGAACTGGTGCAGGTGAAGACCGGGTTCGATTCGCTTAACGACAGCCACACCGGCCAATCCGGCACCTATGCCAGCCAGTTCGTGGTCACCGGCCTGTCCGCCGCCCACGGCGCTGCGCTCAAGCTCAAGGCAGAGCTGACGAAACTGGCCTGTTTCGGCCTGGATGCTGCCGCGGAAGACCTGGAATTCGGCGTTGGCGACATGGGCCCGCAGGTCAGCGTGCGCGGCACGGAGCAGGCGCTTAACTACTGGATGCTGGCCAATTTTATCAACTCGAACAGCGCCAGCCTGCCGGACGAATTGCGCGATCTGTCCCTGCATGCCAGACATGTTTACATGCCGCCGTTCAAAGTGCCGGATGTGGAGAAGAAAATCGGCAACCTGACGCTGACCTACGCGCTACAACTGCATATCTGCGTGATTGAAGTCAACCCGGACACGTTCCAGACAAAAATCCTGGATTATGCCATCGTCGATGACTGCGGCACGGTGATCAATCCCATGATCGTGGAAGGCCAGGTGCACGGCGCCGCCGCCCACGGCATCGGCGCCGCGCTGCTCGAAGAAATTGCTTATGACCGGGAAGGCAACGCCATCTCCGGCTCATTCACTGATTACGCGCCCATCACCATTAACGCCATGCCGGAACTCAAGTGCGCCAACCGGCAATCGCCCTCCCCGTTCACCTTCCATGGCGCCAAGGGCATGGGCGAAGGCGGCGGCGGCCCGTTGCATTCCGTCTGCGCCGCCCTGCAGGACGCCCTGCACGGGCAAGACCTCATCATCAGGCATTCCCATAACTCCCCCATGGTCATGTTTGACCGCTTTGCCGGTGGGACTGAGAAAGGCGTTACTGTCGAGAGCCGGTAAGAATTAAGGGCACCTTTAAAAATTAGAGGCGCCCGCTACTCGCCTCGGCTTTGTCTTCCTTCCCGCGCTATGTGCCCGGACTTCCCTATCCGGCCGGGAAGCAGGCTCATGGTCGTTACTGACCTTATCCGGAATACCCGCCAACAGAGCATTCACCTTGCCAAAAAATCAGGTAGAATCGGCTAGGGGAGAGGGCGAGTAGTGACCGATATTTTTTGAAACCATTCAAAAGGCAGTGTTACACTGAAGCTGTTCAATATCTGTCATTTCAAGCGCACTGTCATCAAGGGCGAAAGCAGGCTGGTTTTGCGGGAGATTACCATGGCAAAAGCGACACATATTCAAATTGAAGATAAACATCTAGTCATAGTGAATGACTTGCATGTTCTGGTTTCCGGCAGTGACGAAAAGGGATGGTTTGCTCAAGGCGTTGAAATTGATTACTCCGCCTGTGGGGAAACCTTAGAGGATGTAAAGAAAAATTTCTCGATAGGCTTTGAGTACACGATTAAGGAACACCTGAAAAGAAATGGAAATATTGAAAGTTTTCTTCGCTATACCCCGTTTGATGAGCTTCACGCTTTGCTCGGCGCTGAAGACTTCGACTTCTCCAACATCAGCGCGGTGGGGACATCCAGGATCAACAAGGACGATGATTTGTTTTTGCCTTTTGATAAGTTCTGTTTTTTGAGGCATGAGTTAAGGCAGGCCGCGTGAAATTAACATCGCCCGGAGAACCTGGAGACGACGGGCGCTACAATCTCCCCAGAGCTATTGTTGTCAAAACACTGGAAAGCAATGGCGTTGACATCAGGCCTATGGATGATATGGATCTTGATTTATTCCTGCTTGTAAAGGGAGACAAGTTCAGTTGTGAAGTGCTGCCACCAATAATTGAAATCAGGAAAGCGATCAAATTAGCCAAATTTTTCTCCTTTCTACCGGACGAATTTTACAAGAGCAAGAACCAACTGCATTGAACAGTCCCGATTTTGTCGGGCAGATGAAGCGGCTCCTGGCATCTCTGGGAATTGCGAGTCAAATTTTAGCATTAACGAGGATACGGCAATGAGTTCTGTCATCACCGTCCGTGGCATCGATCCGGCCGACAAGTCCTGGCTCAAGAACGAGGCGCGCCATAAGGGGGTGTCGATGGAGGAACTGGTGCGCCGTCTCATCCGTGAACAGCGCAAGAAATCCCGCAGTCCTGCAAAAATCTCTGACGCCTTCAAACGCTATTTCGGGCCGCACCACGGCGTTGATCTGCCATTACCGCAACGTCACAGCTACCGGCCTCTGGCATTTTCCGAAGAAAACCAGTCGTGACCGCACCTGTCGTCTGGCTCCTGGACACGAATGTTGTCTCGGAGATGATGCCGAGACTTTCGCACTCGCTACTCGCCTCGGCCTTGTCTTCCTTCCCGCGCTATATGCCCGGACTGCCCTGTCCAGAATGTCTTAAATATCGCATCTGGTACTGTACCTTTTATCCTAAACTCACATCCTTTGAAAATAGTCAATAATTCTTCGGGAGCGCTCGTGAGGAGCGAAAGCGTCATTCAATAACATTATCTCATTACAGAGATCAAGAGACCATCCCTGCTCGACAAAGACCTTCCGAATCTTGTCAGCAAAGCTTTGAGTCCCTATTCCATCAGAAAACACACCATTCTCATTTAGCACATTTACAGACTGCAGGCCCGCAGCAGCCAACGCCGCTGCTGCACAGTAAGTCACTTGCCCATCAGCTGTCAGCGCACCAGGACTTTCTGGGGTGGAATCTTGTTGTTTGATCAGGTTAATAGCCAACTCAATCACATCAGGCGATGGTTTGTTCATGGTGGTATTTTTCATATTTCACTCCAAATGTCAGTTCATAAATCAAAAGATTTATTTTTGTCGTACATATCACGCATCAATTCTCTCAGGTGCTTCATCGGTGGGGTACGCCCAAATTTTTCATAGCCCCCCGTTTTCCATTCGGATTCTTGCAGGTTCAAATATTCTCGAATTACTATACGCTTGTGCATCACGATCAAATAATATCCGATACTGCCGGAAATATCATCCAAGCGAAGAAGCCCTTTTGTGTATCGATGAGCGATAACATTAAAGTATCCCAAAAGGGCGTCCAGACGCATCTCTTCAGTGCTACCTTGAAATAGCCTCGGATGATATAAACGCGAGCCAGTTTTACGTTCAGCTTGAAATTCGCTGAAAGGCTCGAAAATTGGCTTTTTTTCTTTATCAAGTTCCTGTTGAATTCGAATACAGTCAAACTGTTTGAATGTATCATCGTCATACGTATAAATCAGATCATGAAAAGTTGTGATGAGAGTTTCGTCTATAAAAAACTTGGAAATGTAGTTTTCTATGAACCCTGCTCGATCAAGTGTCAGTTTCCGCAAAAACTGCATAATTACTACCGAAAAACCGAGTATTTGGAAAGCGATGGCAAAATGATTGTATTCACAATCGATTCGTTTTGAGAGACACCAGAAAGCAATCCCAGCCAATACAGTCAAAAAAAGCAATGACCAGAAATATTTTCTGGACAATTTGTCGAGGAGCCGCCAAAAACAATTTGTTTTCATTTTGTTTAAATTATAGGGGAAGCTGCGGTTTAGTCGTTAAAATGCTCACTCAATTGACCACACGGCCTAGTCCACAAAATAACGTCTTCGTTCTACTTATCCCGACCTGGACGTAAGCCGATGCCGTAGTTGCGAGCTGTGCGGTCGTAAGAGAAGCGGTTGGCGGAACGCAAGTCTCACCCATCGAACCACTCTCTGTTGAACCAAGCATCGCCTCGAATCACGCGCTGGCTGCAATTCCCACTCATCCAAGCGCTGCCATCCTTCGGGGCACCTTTGTAATTATTATTCCAGCAATCCTGCACCCACTCCGATACGTTACCGTGCATATCGCCAAGCTGCTGCGAAATTTCCATGTGGGACTTTGCATATCCAGACTGCCCTTGTATTGCCGCATCCAGCAGCTTTTCACTCACCACCGCATGACCACATCCGCCGCAGAGGACGGGCATTAGAATCAGGCAATATCTCATTGTGGTTCCTCCTCTCGGTGAAGGTTTCGTGGTTTTATGATGATTCGTCATTTGCTTCATTTTCAATTTGTCTGATGCTTCAAGCACTTTTCTCCAATAGCTATCCGGTATGCCGTAAACACGCCCGAAAAGGGAAAAAGGGAAAAGCACAAAGGGAATCCCGGTAGTGAGTCATGTGCATATATCCTGTATCTCGCCTTCGTCCTACTCGTCCTGGGCCAGGCGGAAGCCGATGGTGCCGTTGCGGTTCGCGCGGTCGTACCTGAAGCGGTCGGCGGAACGCAAGTACCACGCATCGTAGAACCAGGAACCACCCCGAATCACGCGCTGGCTGCAATCCCCACTCGTCCAAACGCTGCCATCCTTCGGGGCGCCCTTGTAATTGTCATTCCAGCAATCCTGCACCCACTCCCACACATTGCCGTGCATGTCGTGCAGACCCCAAGGGTTGGCCGGGAAGCTGCCTACCGGGGCGGTGTAGTCATACGAGTCGCCACAGTCATCATTATCACAGTTCGCCCGATTGCTGCCGATGTCATCACCCCAACTGTACTTCGTGGTGGTGCCGGCACGCGCTGCATACTCCCATTCCGCCTCAGTAGGCAAGCGGTAGTTGCCACCGGTCTCGTCGCTAAGCCACTTGATAAATGCTTGAGCATCGTTCCAACTCACACATACCACCGGCTGGTTGTCCTGAACGGGGTAGCCCGGCTCGCGCCAACTGCGGCCCGACACCCA
>JAPORZ010000118.1 GCA_026709915.1 Gammaproteobacteria bacterium | reverse complement strand
AAACTTTAAGAGCGTCTAAAAGTCAGAGGCGCCCCGATACAATCGATCCAAATAATAGATTTGAATCCATAACGGTAATAGAGGGATTTCCCCCTATAACCGCAGGGCAAAATCATGCTTTTTGTCATAATAAAGGGAGACATTTGTAAATTTGGGGGGCCAGATCGGTAACCACCCTCAGCCCAAAGCAGTTTGTGGTATAGTCCTGCGACAGCAGCATCCGGAGACAACACGATGATCTTCCTCTCCAACAAGAATCGCCCCTTCCACTACGGGTTTTATCCCCTGGAGAGCTTGCCTCGCGCAGCTCAGGTCATTGAATATGAACGCTCGCGGGGACAAAATACCAGCCCTGTATCCGGCAATGGCGCGCCTTCAGGCTACGCCGGTGCGCTGGAGAAATACCACGCCATTTTCAAGCAATTCTGTAACGGCCCGGTGGCGCCGGTCAGGGCGCCGGTGCCTGATGACCTGGAACGGCGTTCGATAGACATCAAGGGCGCCGGCTATTTTCTCGATGCCGGGCAGATCGGGATATGTGAGTTGTCTGCATCGTGCTGGTATCGGCACGCGAGTCCGGAAGATCATACTCATGGCATCGTCGTGCTGGCCGAATACAGCCGCTTGCCGGAAGCGGACAATCTGGCTCGAAGCTGGCTGGACGGCTCCATCCACGCCACCGCGCAAATGCGCGCCTTCGAAGTGGCGGTGGGCATAGCCAACCACATCCGGGCAATGGGGTTCAACGCGACCGCTTATGACGACCGCAACGATCAAGCCGATATCGACCGCCTGACCGTATTGGCGGGCCTGGGAGTCCGGGATAACGGACAGGTCGTCAACCCCTACCTGGGAACCGGCTACGCGGTCGCGGTGGTGACCACAGATTACGCGCTGGCGCCGGATAAACCACTGGCACGCAAAGCAAAAAACGGCAGGAATCTGGCCTACTGGCTGGGTATCGGCGGCGCCACATCCGGTCTGGAGCGCTGGCGCCGGGCGCAGCGCCAGACTCATCTCAGCAATTACCCGATGGAACAGGTGCGGCGCGTGGAGCGGCCGACGACGCTGATACTGGATGATGAAGTGCCGCGGGTGCCGAAACGGGCAGGCTTCTTTGAACGAGCCATCCATGGCGACCTGGATAAGAAAGCCCAGGTGGAACGCCAGCGGTTTTCCTTCAAACACCCGTTTGCCGCAGCCATGCTGAAGCAGATCAGCGGCATGGTGCCGCACCAGGACGGCCCTGTTGCAGGAACAAAAGACCCGCAGCTGCACGATCCCGAAGCCAACACCAGAGCGCTCAAGTCGTTGTCGTATGCCCTGGGGTCGGAGATAACGGGGATCTGCGAGATACCTGACTACGCCTGGTATTCACACAAGGAAGACGGTTCCGAGATCAAGCCGTACCACAAATATGCGGTCGTCAGCCTGATCGACCAGGGCTATGACACCATGGAAGGGGCTTCGGGCGACGATTTCATTTCCGGGGCGCAGTCCATGCGCGCCTACATGCGCGGCGCCTTGATCGCCGGCATCATGGCTGAGCACATCCGCGCCATGGGCTATCCTGCCCGGCCGCAGACCAATGCGGATTCTCACGTACTGCACATTCCCCTGGTGATGTGGGCCGGACTGGGCGAGCTCAGCCGTATCGGCGAGCTGGTGCTGAACCCGTTTATCGGCCCGCGTTTCAAGACCGTGGTCATGACCACCGACCTGCCGCTGACGCCCGATAAGCCCGTTGATTTCGGGTTGCAGTATTTCTGCTCCAACTGCCTCAAGTGCGCCAGGGAATGCCCCTGCGACGCCATCCCTTTCGGCGACAAGGTGATGTTTAACGGTTACGAGATCTGGAAGCCGGATGTCGAGCGCTGCACCCGCTACCGCCTGACCAACCAGCGCGGGCTGGCCTGCGGTCGCTGCATGAAGACCTGTCCGTTGAACAAGGTCATCAGCTGGGACGGCCCCATTGCCGCACAGGCGGCAAGCTGGTGTGGCGTCAACGCCTTCTGGCTCAAGCCATTACTGGTGCCGATCGCAGTAAAACTCGATGACATGCTGGGCCATGGCGTGCGCAATCCTGCCAAGAAATGGTGGCTGGACCTGGAGATCGTGGACGGTGTCTGCGTGCATCCGCGTAAAGGCGTAAACCAACGGGATCTGGACGTGAACCGCAAAATTGACGTGCAAAAACATAAGGTCGCGTATTACCACGCCGATATGATGCCGCCCCCGAACAGCTCAGGAATCGCTATGATGGTGAAGCGAAAAGACGGCATCGCCGCCGCCGTCAAGGTCGAAACCGTGGCCCAGGCCTTAGCCCGCAAGGCCAACGGCGGCCCGCCGCCGGCGCATTATACCCCGACACCCCCGATGGACACCGGCGAGCAACAAAGGGAGGACGTAAGTGGGTTTAATCCTTATTTTTCCAGTAATACTGATAACGGTGGCGCTGGCGGTGGCCGGTAGCGCCAATGCGCCGATATTACTGCTGTCCATGTACTGGCGCGGGCTCACGACTCGCGGCGCCATTAACGGACCGTAGCGCCAGAGCAGGGCGCGAGCGTGCGGCGCTTGAGGAACAGTTCATACGCTCGGAGCTCGGGATTGGCGCCGCGGCAGCGACAAGTCACTAACTTGCCCTTAGCGTTGTACGTACACCTGCCCTGGTGTGTCAGGAAGTGCCCTTATTGTGATTTCAATTCCCATGAAATAACGGGCGGTTCCTTTCCGGAGCAGGAATACGTGAAGGCGTTGGTGCGCGACCTTGAGTTCAGTGTCGGCGCGCTGGGAGGCAACAGGCTTGAGACTGTTTTCCTTGGCGGCGGCACGCCAAGCCTGGTCTCGCCAACCGGTATCGGCGCCATCCTGGAGGCGGCAGCTTCCCGGTCAGGGCTTGCTGCCGACGCGGAAATTACTCTGGAAGCCAACCCCGGCGCCAGTGACGGTCGGCGCTTTGCCGATTACCGTGATTTGGGCGTGAACCGGCTGTCTATCGGCGTGCAGAGTTTTAATGACGACAGCCTCAAGGCCTTATGCAGGATTCACACCGCCGCCGACGCGTGCGCGGCGCTGGCAATGGCAACTGAGGCAGGGTTTGCCAACATCAATATCGACCTGATGTATGGGCTGCCGGGGCAGTCTGTGCAAGCGGCCCTGTCCGACCTCGCCGCCGCGGTCAATTTGGAACCGGCGCATATCTCCTGGTACCAGCTTACCATTGAACCCAATACCGTGTTCCATGCCAGACCACCGTCGTTGCCTGATGACGATAGCGCCTGGGAAATGTACGCGCGTGGTTGCGACTATCTGGCGCGACATGGCTACCGGCGCTATGAGGTTTCCGCCTGGTCGCGGCCGGGTAGTGAATGCCGGCACAACCTGAACTACTGGCAGTTTGGCGACTATCTCGGGATCGGCGCCGGCGCCCATGGCAAACTTACCACACACATGGACGGGGGCGCCCCGGGACCTGCCACGTTGCGGACGACGATAACGCGGCAATCACGTCGGCGCGTGCCGGCAAGTTATATCCACCATGCCGGGACTGATGCCGTCATTGCCGAGCGCAGGGTGTTGATACAGGACGATTGCATCCTGGAATTTATGCTCAATGCCTTGCGGCTTAAAGATGGCGTGCCGTTGTCCGGTTTCAGCGCCAGAACCGGGTTGGAGCCGGATACCATTGCCGCCCAGGTCGAGGCCGCCAGGTCTGACGGTTTGCTGGAGCCGGAGCCGGGGTTGTTGCGGGCAACGGAAAAAGGTGCGCGCTACCTGAACGACCTGTTGCAATACTTCATGCCTTAAGGTCAGTCTAAGGCAGACAATGCCGTTGGTCGCGTCGCGGTCCGGCGCACCGGCACGACCAGATCGTAGAGGATGCGGGCAGCTTCTTCCAGGAACGGGTCCAGTTGTTCCAGCGCGTCGGCGTCTGCATCGGCATCTGCGGCGGTGGCTGCGGAGACCGGTTGCAGACCCGCGGCCAGACGTATTTCATTGCGGATGGCCTCGGTCTCAAGTTGCCGTTGTTCCCGTTCTGCCCGGCGTTGCTGCTCTTGCAGGCTCACGCTCTTGATGTCCTCGGTGGATTTTGAGACTTCCAGGTCCTTGAGCAGCAGGCTGATCAGCCGGTTGTCGCGCAGGCGTTGCTCATGTTGCGCCCGGACCCGGGCAAAATGCTGCACCGGCGCGCTGGTCGGCACGAAATGTACCGGGCGCACCTTATCCCAGGGCAGGGCATTGTCCAGCATGCGCTCGCCGTAGTCCTCGCTGTAGCGGGCCGTGGGGTAGATGATGTCCGGGGTCACGCCGAGATACTGGTTGCTGCCGCCGCTGACACGATAAAACTGTGCCACCGTTGCCTTCAGGCGGCCATGGTCTTCCGCCGGCGTTTCGGTGAACTGGTTCAGGTCGATAATGTTCTGCACCGTGCCCTTGCCGAAGGTTGGCTCGCCGATAATAATGCCGCGCCGGTAGTCCTGGATGGCGCCGGCAAAGATTTCGGAACCCGAGGCGCTGTTGCGGTTGACCAGTACCGCCAACGGGCCGCCGTAGCTGATATCCGGGTAAGGGTCGCCGTTGATCTCGATGTTGCCGGAGTAGTCCCGGGTCTGGATGATGGGGCCGGTTGCTATGAACAGTCCGGTCAGTTCCAGCGCTTCCGCCAGCGAGCCGCCGCCGTTGCCGCGCAGGTCTATCACCAGGCCGTCCAGGTCACTGTGTTGCAGCTCTTCAAGTAAGCGCCGCACATCCCGGGTCGTGCTGCGATAATCCTGTTTGCCGGCCTGCTGCGCAGTGTAGTCGCTGTAGAACGCAGGCACCTTGATAACACCAATAGCGCCGCCGTTGTCCAGTTGTATAATCTCCGATTTGGCCGCCTGGTCTTCCAGCTTAATCTCATCACGGGTGATGGCGATAACCTTACTGAGGCCTTTGGCAGCAGCTCTTTCCGGCAAGATTTCCAGCCTCACTACGGAACCTTTCGCCCCCCGGATCATGTCAACCACGTCATCTAAGCGCCAGCCTACCACATCCGTGAGGTCGCCTTGCAGGCCCTGGCCGACGCCAATAATCCGGTCTTCAGTACGCAACTCGCCGCCGTGCTCCGCCGGGCCGCCGGGGATGATTTTCTGTACCACCGTATATTCGTTTTCTGCGCGCAGTACCGCGCCGATACCCTCCAGGGAGAGTTTCATGGTGATGTCGAAATTTTCCGAAGAGCGCGGGGTAAAGTAGTAAGAGTGCGGTTCTATGGCCGAGGTGTAGGCATTGATGAACGACTGGAACACATCGTTGGACTTGATTTGCCAGGCGCTGGTCTGTAACCGGGCATAGCGTTTATCCAGCAGGTCTTTTATTTCGTTATGCTCCTTGTCTGCCAGTAATAACATCAGGTAGTCGTTCTTGACCTTTTTACGCCAGATTTCATCCAGCTCTGCCGGGCTGGCAGCCCAGGCGCCGGCGCGCCGGTCGAACAGATATTCCTCCTCAATGCTGAAGTCAAATTCCGTTTGCAGCAGGTGTCGGGCATACTCGACGCGCGCGGCCACCCGCTGCCGGTAGCGCCGGAAGATCTCGAAGGCAGGCTCAAGCTGCGCTTCTGCCAGCGCTTCGTCGAGCTGGTGGCGGTAGCGTGCAAAGTCTGCTATATCCTGTGCCAGGAAGTAACTGCGATTCCCGTCCAGGCTCTCGAGGTAGGAATCCAGGATACGCGCGGACAGGTCGTCATCCAACGGCTTGTTGCGGTAATGGTATTCATCCATGATGTGAGTGATGATCAGCGTGGCGCGCTGGTGACGCTCTGCTGCGTGCAGTTCCGCATCCGTCACTGTGGGGGGGATTGCCTGGGCGCTTGTCAGCCACAACCAGGGCAGCCACAACCAGGGCAACAGTAACGCAGTGGCGCGAGTCTTGCTCATTGATCGCCCCGCAACCGTTCCAGTTGTTGTTTCAGGCGCGCGGCTTCCTGCTTGTCGCCGCCCAGAAAGCGCGGGGCGGATTCCAGGTAATCTGCCAGATCGCGCACCGCTTCGTAGTTATCCGCATCCAGCGCCACCGCGGTGCGAAATTGTTGCAGTGTCTTTTTTGCATAAGACATGGAGACGAACCAGTTGCTATGTTCGGCGATTCTGCCGTAGCTCTTGCCCAGCCAGTGATGTCGCATCGAGTCCTGCGGCGCGGCCGTCACCGCCTCGGTAAAACGGTCTGCTGCAGCCCGGTAGTCACCGTCATTATAAGCGGCAATGCCAGCCGCCAGCGGGTTGTCGAAGGCCCAGCCGTAGCCGAGCGGACTCAGCGCCAGCAGCGCCGCCATAAGCGCCTCACCGGCTGTTACCGGCGCGTTAATGCACCGCAACGAGCTCAACCTCGAATATCAGCGTTTCATCCGGGCCGATGGCGCCTTGTCCGGCGCCGCCGTAGGCCAGTTCTGCCGGGATATAAAGCTGCCACTTGGCGCCTGTTTGCATCATCGGCAGGGCCAGTTGCCAACCCCTGATAACCCGGTTCAACGACAGCCTGGTCGGCTCGCCACGCTGGTACGAGCTATCGAACTCGCGCCCGTCGAGCAGCGTTCCCCGGTAATGGACGCTGACCTCGCCACCCGCCTGAGGTTTGGGGCCAGTGCCGGGACGCACAATCCGGTATTGCAGGCCGTTGTCCAGCGCCACTATCCCTTCTTTGTCCTTGTTGCTTGCCAGGAATTCTTCCCCGGCCTGCCGATTTACCGTGGCTTGTGCGGCCCGGTTTTGCTGCTCCCGCTGCTGAAACGCCATAAAGGCATCCTGGATTTCAGCGGGCGACAGTTGTCGCGGTCGGTTGTGCAGAACATCGGCGACTGCGGCGATAAATGACTCTGTGTCCATGTCGATACCCTGCTGAGCGACATTCTCCGCAAAAAATACCCCCAGCGCATAGCCGAGTTTTTGTTTATCGTCCAGGTCGTCTGCCTGGGCTGGATTAAGCAGCAATATACAAGTAAAAACAAACAGTAATAGTAAATTTTTCATTTATATTCTCTGTATTAATTCTAAATTTCCAAGCAACCCTGCCGCCTCCCGCACCACCTCCACTCCGGCATTTTTGTGCACGGCCCGGGTTGTCAGGTGGCGCCGGAATGCGCGCGCGCCATGTTGCCCGCGAAACAGTCCGAGCAAGTGCCGCGCCATGGCATACAAGCGCTCGCCTTGTGCCAGCTCCGTCTCCATGTAGTCCAGGTAGCGTTGCAGCGCTTCCATACGGGAAAGCGTCCTATTGTTCACGTCAAACAGGGTTTTGTCCACCCCTGTCAGTAAGTAAGGGTTATGGCACAGGGCGCGGCCGAGCATAACGCCGTCAACATGGCGCAGATGCGCTTGCGTCTCATCCAGGCTGTTAATGCCGCCGTTGATGACTATCTCCAGGTCCGGAAAATCCTGTTTCAGGCGGTACACCCGGTCGTATTGCAGGGGCGGCAGCGTGCGGTTCTGGCGCGGGCTTAACCCTTGCAGCCAGGCCTTGCGGGCATGGATGATGAAGGTGCGGCAACCGGCTCCGCTAACTGTTGCAATAAACCGTTGCAGGTAGTCATAATCGTCAAGCTGGTCTATACCGGTACGGGTTTTCACCGTGACCGGTGCGGCGCTGGTCTCAAGCATGGCCTTGACGCAGTCTGCGACTAGCTCCGGTTCGGCCATGAGGCAGGCGCCAAAGCGTCCGGATTTGACCCGTTCACTGGGGCATCCCAGGTTCAGGTTGACCTCGTCATAGCCGCACTCGGCGGTGCGTCCGGCGCACTTTGCCAGCGCCTCGGGGTCGCTGCCGCCCAACTGTATCCCGAGCGGGCGCTCGGCGGCATGGAAGCGCAGATATTTCTCCGCATCACCGTACAACAGTGCGCCGGTGGTCAGCATTTCCGTATATAACATGGCTTGTCCTGAAAGCAGACGCAGCAGATAGCGAAAATGCCGATCCGTATGCGCCATCATCGGCGCCACGCAGAATTTGTGGCTGAATGTCACAAATATTCTTCCAGCAGCATGTTGGTAAAACGCGCGCGCAGGTAAAACCCGCGGGGGAGGGTGTGACCACTGTTGCCGTCGGCCAAGGTGGCCCGGGCCAGACTCGCGGCGTTGGCCGCCTTGGGCCTGATTTGCAGGTATTGCCCGTGTTTTGCGCTGACCTGATCAAAGTCACCGAAACAGAGCAGTTCCATCAGTTCCTGCCAGTCCTGTTCCAGGATGCGCGCCTGGTGCGGCGACGGACTCCAGAGAAAGGCATTGCCGACCCTGCTGTGTTGCGGCAGGATCGTTGGGTCGGCCTCCAGCGGCACCCACAACACCCGGTTAAGTTTGCGTCTGACGGTGGAGTCAGGCCAGCGCAAACCGGCGGCGCCCGTCAGTGGCGCCATACAAACGAAGGTCGACTCCCCGGCCCGGCTCTGCCGGTTCACGGGTATGGTTTTCAGCTCAATGCCCAGCGCCACGAAGTCCGGCTGCGGCTGCGAACCGGCGCTGGCCCCCAGGTAACGCTCGATCAGCTGCCCGGCCCAACCCTTGCCCCGGGTGCGGGAGGCGGGCATCGCAACATCCAACTCGGCCGCCACCTGCCCCAGCGACTTGCCCGCCAGGGCGCCGCAGCGCTGTAACAACTCCGCTTCCGATCGGGGCGGGGTTATGTCCATATTAAGGCCGGACAGCCATATAGGCCAGGTAGGCAAAGTTATAAGGCTTGCCTACGCCCTTAATCCCGTTCAGGTAGCGGAACAGTTCAGGCTCGTCTTCCGCTATCGTGCGCCCCCATTCATCTTTGAGATCGTCTTCACGAAAAATATCCTTAAAACTCGCGCCCTCGGCGCTGGTGCCGATAGGGGCTGTAAAGTTCTTGTTTTTGTTAAATGGCGGGTCAAGATAAATCAGGTCGATACAGCCCGTATTGATGCCCGGCAGAGTATCAATATTGTCATCACTGAAAATAGTGCGGTTGTCAATGTTCAGCACGGTTGTTCCCTCATCCAATCAAGCGATGCCCAAAGAAGCCGTGATGGTATCGCTCAGGCATTTTAGTTTGGCT
>JAPORZ010000125.1 GCA_026709915.1 Gammaproteobacteria bacterium | reverse complement strand
CGGTTTAACCTGTCTGGCGGAGCGGGTGGTATCGCAAACCTTCGGGCCGCCTGTCACTTTCAGTCTGGTCCCTGAACGCACCAAACCTAAATACGACCGGCCAACAAAATGTCTGCATCATCAAATGCCCGGGTTATTCCGCTTTTTGCAGTTCCTGGTAGCAGGCTGCGGAAAATATGGCACTGAGCGCCACATATAAAAAGTCGATAATGTGGGGCGACACGAGCGTTCCCCAACTATCCGGCTCCCCATCAGGCAACAACGAGATCAGGATACCCGCAAACAGCAACAAGACCAGGGGCAGGATGATTGCGAACAGGGCGGAAATCCTTATCCAGAAGGGGGTAGACAAGGCGTAACCGCGCCGCCAACTTTCCCATACGCCCAGATTCTCTATGGAGATAGCTACGTAAGCCAGTTGAAACACCGCGGTAAACCTGAACAGCAAGTAGATGTACCCGGCGACGAAAAGTAACGGAAGACCCAAAAACCAGTTCGACTCCTGCATCATAGCCCAGGCAAATATCAATAGCCCCAATAAAAACGTCAGGAAGATGAACAAAAACATTTGCGCAATAAACGCACAGACATACCTGAACGAGCTGATAATATAACCTGCGCTGGTGACGTGCCTGTAATTATGAAACCCCCTCTCGATAAGACCCCCCTTTGGATGGCCATCGGCAAGCAACAGCCTGATGATGGCGACAGGCAAAAGAAAACTGAAAAATATGAACGCTACAGGGGACGGAAATGCAGGCGCAGTGGCGCCTGATTCCGCAAGGTGAGCGTTATATTCGTCATGAGCTTTTAGCATAGCTTGCACTGAATCCTTTTCCTTGAGCTTTTCTATGAGTGTATTTACATGTTCATGCGGTATCCGCTTTGAAACGGCTTCTTTAACGGAGTCGTATGCAAAGTCCAGAACCATGAACAGTACTACGGACAGGATGATCAAACTGGTAAAGTTTTTGATCATCAACGAACAGGATTTTATAAGAACTCGCAAGATACGAAATTTGTTGTCGTCGGCATCGTGAGATTTCATGGTTGTAACCCTCCCAATATTGTGAAATTCCCAGAGAAATCCGGGGATTTATGAGTCTATTCATCATGGGCCAAACGAAAGCCAAGGTCGTTGGAGCGGGTCAGCTGGGCGGGACCGACGCGGCTGGCGGAACGCAAGTACCCCGCAGGGCCGAGCCAGCCACCACCCCGATCCACGCGCCGGCTGCAATCCCCACTCGTCCAAGCGCTGCCATCTTTCGGGGCGCCCTTGTAATTGTCATTCCAGCAATCCTGCACCCACTCCCACACATTGCCGTGCATGTCGTGCAGACCCCAAGGGTTGGCAGAGAAACTGCCTACCGGGGCAGTGTGTTCATACGAGTCACCGCAAGAATCATTGTCACAGTTCGCACGGTTGCTGCCAATGTCATTCCCCCACGAATACTTGGTCTTAGTCCCGGCACGCGCCGCATATTCCCATTCTGCCTCCGTCGGTAAGCGGTAGTTGCCACCGGTCTTTTTATTCAGCCACTCAATGAAGGATTGCACGTCATCCCAGGACACATTGATGACCGGGCGGTTGCCACGACCCCAGCCCTCATCTCCCGGCGTGTAACCATCACAGCCTCCGTCCGTCACGCAGGCGTCCCATTGGGCAAAGGTGACTTCGTGCTTGCCCAGCTTGAAGGCAGGGATGGTCACGGTGCGAACGGGTTTCTCATCCTCATCGCCCTTGCCTCTCCTTCTTCCCATACGGAATTCGCCGCCAGGGATGGAGACCATTTCCTCGGTCAATGTTCTTCTCGCTATGTCGGCTTCTCGTTGCTGGCGTTCCTGCTCTACTTGTACTTCTACCCAGGTCTTGCCGTCCAGTAACGCCAGCAATGCCGGTGATACACCGCTCTCCCGCGCCGCATCCGCATCGCCGTACCGGGTTATCGCCACTTCTGTTGGTGTCTTGCCTTGCGGTCCTCTTATCGAAACATCAGCGCCGGCCTGCATCAGCATTTCTATAATCTCTGTATGTCCGTGCGCGACCGCCATGAACAGCGCCGTGGCGCCGTCCAGCGCCCGGACGTTTACATCCGCCTGTGCTTCCAGCAGCATGGAGACCAGCAGCGGGCTGCCCTGGTTTACTGCGTGCATCAACGCAGTCCAGCTTTGGTCGTCGCGGGCGTCCGTGTCCACGCCTGTAGCAAGCAGCGCCTCCAAGAGGTTGATATCACCTGCTTGCACGGCGTTGTGCAAGGCATCCGGAGAGACCGCAGGCGGGGCGTTCGCTGATGACGGGGCGGGGGGCTGTGCGTTTGCAATGCCTTGCGCTTGTGCGGCTGCTTGCAGGGCGCGTAACGCGTGCGGGGTCAGTGTGTCCGCTTGGGGCAAGCCCCTATCGCGCAGAAACGCCTGATAAGCTGTCTTTGTGCTTGAAGTCCAGACACCATCCGCCGGGCCGGCTTGGTAGCCGAGGGCTGCCAATAATGATTGCGCTGCGCGTATCGCCTGCGGGGGTGGTTGGCTTGTGTCTTGTGCAGAGAGTGTTGCTTCGGCCTGTTGACCTGCCTCGAACTCCGCGCTTACATGGGGCATTGCCATGAGCATGAATGTCAAAATGGCTGTTCGGATAATGGTTAAACGCATGTTCGTGCCTCGTCGATGGCCTGGGGCATGTTTGGGTTTTTGGGTTGCATGGGTGCTTGCCTCAATGAATTGCACTCCAGCAAAAGAGCGCCGGATTGAATATACCGTCCCGCCTGATAGTTATTTTGTCCTGCATGCGGCTATGACCACGCTACGGCTGTCGGCTACGCCGTTGATGAAGTGTTGTTCTTCCAGGAATCTGATGAGGAAGTCCCGGTTCGGATGGCCGTTGACGCCGGGGCATTTATGTTTGATGTGCATATTCATCTCCCAGCCATCCGGGATAGTGCTGCAATCAAGATTATTTGTCGCACAGTTGTGCTTGGCAGCGATGTGTTTCGTTACTTCGCATGCACGTTGCCAGGAAAGCGCCCGGTTATGCCCTGCGTTCCCTTCTTCGCTGGCAAAGCCGAACACGCCCCATTTGTTCTTATGCCTGTCAATTCGCTCCACAAAGTCATCTATATTTACTTTTGCATCCCGATTAAGAGAGTGTTCACTGCTCTGGAAGCGAATAAGACCGGGCACGGACAAGCGCTTGTTGTCACAATTCAAGTATCTCCTGAGATGTGAGCGTATTACCGGGTCTATGGCGTAAAACTCAATCGCACCATGGAGCGCTTCTACTGAGTCATCAATCCACGGCGGTTTTTCCAGGGCTACTGTCACATCGCAGGCGGGTGCTTCGCCGTTGCCTCCGGGGTGTTTATCGGCGCCTGTGAGGCATGGTTGATGCCTGCTAACGCCTTTCAATGCGTTTATCAGTGCTTCGTTCTTTTCGGGGTCGAGCACCACGTTTCGGGTGCGACTGTCATCGCTGCTTATTGCCTGCTTTATGCCCCCAAGCGATGTCAGGAGATCGTCAACCCACGGAGGTTTTCCCATATTCACAGTCACCGCGTGTGTGGCGTTTTCACACTTGCGTGTATCGGTAGAAGTTCCGATTTGGTCTTCGGGTGGGTTGTTGCCGGCGCTGCCAGGATTTGCGCCAGTGTCCGGGATGCAGGATTGACGTTTGCCGATATCATGCAGGGCATTTTTCAGCTCGTTAATCCACGGGTTCTTTTTCTGATTTACCACGAGATCGTAATTGAAACTACCCGCTTCGAGCAGCTTGTTGATGCTTGTTAAATTCGAGTTGATGGCACTGAGTATGCCGACAACCTCCCGACCGCCAGCTACAGTCATGGGGCACCCAGCAGATAATCCAACATCATCATCGCAACGTAGTTGTTTCTCAAAATACTCGCGCGCCGTCGCCTCAGTAAATTGGGACTCATCCGTACTGCGCAGAATAGTCAACAATTCATCTATCCATGGGTTTTTATCCCGGTCTATCACCACGGTGTTAATAGAACTGTCGCTATCGCCGAACACCTGTATTTGCAGAGGCGACGGGGTTGTTTGACACTCGGGGCATTCCTGTGAGGACGTTTTCCAACTGGTAACAGCAAAGTAAATCGTAAGTGAAGCCACCAGAACCACCACCGCCAAAGCAAAGCCATTTAATGCAATGAAGGTCGTCAGGTAGGCGGGACGCACTTTGATAAATTCCGGCGGCTTCCCGAAAAGCCTGCATCCAGCCTGTCCGTTCTGTTCTTTGCAGTGAGTCATCTGTTTTTAGCTGTATTGTAAAAACAGCGAGCATCAGCCCCCGTCTTCGCCAGCGGAACCCGCTTCATTGCGACGGCGACGACGACCGGAACCTATCCGCAGCCTGTCCACCAACCTGAGCGAGGCAAGATATTCATCGACCAGACGGGCAACTTCAGGAGTCAGCCTTTCATCGACCAAGCGGGAAAACTCATCGGTGCCGGTTGTTTTAACTACGTCCCTGGTCATTTTTTCAACTCTGGTCATATCCTCTCCCTGAATGATGCCACTGGCATAGTCATCAACCACGCCTCTCACGTAGCTGTCGGCCGCTTGTCGCGCTACCTTATCACCTCTCGGCAGCGCCTCTCCTTCCTGCCCAATATCTTCTCTGATGTATCCATCAGCGACTGTCCGATTTATCTCAGTGCCGTTTTGGTTAACGAAAGCAACTGCTGCTTCCTCGGTTATTTTCTTACCGTTGGTATCAAAGTAGCTCCGGGCACAGTCCTCTGCCGCTTCGCGAGCTATGCCGGGGCCGTTGTGGTGCATGTAGTCATTGGCTGCCTGCCCAATTATTTTATCGCCTCTGGGTGGCGCGCCCTCCCCGACGGCTTCCCGGATATAGCTCTGTGCCACACCCCGAGTTACCCCGGCACCGTTCTCTTCAAGATAGCTTTTTGCACATTTGCCACTTTCTTCTTGAGTTATGTCTGGCCCTTTGTCTGCAACATAACCATCAGCTGCTTCTTGGATTATTTTCTCTCCCCTGGGCCGTTTTTTCTTCCCATCTTTTTCGTCCTCGATATTTTCGATAATGTACTCGTGAGCCGCACCGCGGACTATCTCAGCGCACTGCTTTTCGGCAATCTTTCGCGCCTCCCGTTTTGCGGCGTAGCGCGCCTCCTTTCTTGCAGTCCTGCGCGCTTCCTGCGCTGCATTTCCTTCAACCTTGAACGCAGTAAACGCGAACACACCCGCGATGAAAGTGACAACCAGAGAGATAAACGCGGCAAAGAGGGCGCCCCAGAATGACACCGTTCCAGACAGTTCACTCCCGGATGACATTTTCTCTGCTACCAGCATACTTGCCGTCGGCAAGCCCACCAGCAGCACCAGAACGGCGATGATTATGACAAGTGCCAGAAGAAATTGTGCAAGCCAAGGCCACTGGGCAAACGAGGTTGTTTTCCCAGTATCGTCACCGCTCCCCTTGCTGCTGCTCGTTGCGTCGCAGTCTCTCGTCTTGTTTTCGGAGCATTCTTGCCCTTTCTTGGTCTCATCGGACTCGCCGCGCATAGTATTTTCGAGTTTCTCAGTCATTATCGAACTCCAGTAATTAATTGATTTGTGTCCCAGTCCTGTTCTGGTTAAGTGGGCGCCCCGGATACGGAACAAGATGGGCGTCTTGGATTTGCTTCTTTCGCTCCAGAAAAATCGCGTACCGGCGCGTAGCGCCGGGTGGAAAAGGGAAAGAGGGAAAAGTGCAAAAGGAATCGCGATAGAGAATCATGTGTATAGTCCCGCTATAACACCTTCGTTCTACTCGTCCTGGGCCAGACGGAAGCCGATGAGGCTGTCGCGGTACGTGCGGGAGTACCAGAAGCGGTAGGCGGAACGCAAGTACCTCGCAACGGAATCCAGGAACCGCCCCGAATCACGCGCAGGCTACAATCACCACTCGTCCAGGCATTACCGTCCGTTGGTGCGCCTTCATAATTATTATTCGAGCAATCCTGCACCCACTCCCACACATTGCCGTGCATGTCGTGCAGACCCCAAGGGTTGGCCGGGAAGCTGCCTACCGGGGCGGTGTAGTCATACGAGTCGCCACAGTCATCATTATCACAGTTCGCCCGATTGCTGCCGATGTCATCGCCCCAACTGTACTCAGTAGTCGTGCCGGCCCGGGCCGCATACTCCCACTCTGCCTCCGTCGGCAAGCGGTAGTTGCCGCCGGTTCTGGCGTTCAGCCAATCAATGAAAGACTGGACATCATCCCAGGAAACATTGATGACCGGGCGGTTGCCGCGACCCCAGTCTTCATCATCCGGGCTGTAATCGTTACAGCCCCCGTCCATCACACAGGTGTCCCATTGGTCGAAGGTGACTTCGTATTTGCTTAGCTTGAAAGCCAGCACCGTGACGCTATGGACGGGTAGCTCATCGTTATCACCCGCCCCACTCAAGTCCCCCATGCGGAACGTGCCGGCGGGAATGGATACCATCTCGCCGGTCAGTTTCTGTGCTAATAATGCCAGTAATGCCGGCGGTGCGCCGTTCTCACGCGCTGTATTCACATCACCGTATCTTGTTACTGCCACATCCACTGGGGTCTTGCCTTGCGGCCCGCGTATTGAGCCATCGGCGCCAGCTTGCATCAGCATTTCTATAATCTCCGTGTGCCCATGCGCGACGGCCATGAACAGCGCCGTGGCCCCGTCCGGGGCGCGTATGTTGACGTCCGCCTGTGCTTTCAGCAACTCCGGAACCAGCAGCAGATAGCCATTGTTCACCGCGTACATCAGCGCAGTGCGACCGCGACCGTCCACCGCATTCACATCCACCCCGGCTGCAATAGTTGCTTTGAGGACTTCAATATCGCCTGCTTGCGCGGCGCTGTGCAAAGCGGCCGGTGAGACTGGCGGAGACTCGTTCGTTTCTGGTCGGGCGGGCGGCTGCGTGGTCCCGTCAGCGATTGTTCCGTCCCCGGCTTGTACGACACCTTGTTGCTGTGCGGCGGCCTGCAGGGCGCGCAGTGACTGCGGGGTCAGTGTGTCCGCCTGAGGCAATCCCGCATCGCCCAGGAATGTCTGATAAGCGGTCTTCGTGCTCTGCCCCCAGACGCCATCTGCCGGGCCGGGTCGATAGCCGAGTGCTGCCAGTAATGATTGCGCTACGCGTATCGCCTGCTGGGGCGGTTGGTCTGTACCTTGTGGTGGAGGCGCTTCGGCCTGCGTGGCCCCGCCGGGTTGCCAGACCGCGGCTTTCTTTTGGGCTGTCGCGATTTGATCAGGCGTCATCTGCGCGGCCAAAGCGTCCCGTTCCTCCAAGGCCGTCACTTCACCACGGCTGGCTGCCAGATTGAGCCACTTGTGGGCTTCGACATAGTCCTGCACTATGCCCAAGCCCTGGCGGTACAGCCGCCCGAGTTCGAGCATCGCCCGGCGGTCACCGTCATTCGCCGCGTCCTGCCACTGGGACAGGGCTTCCTCCATATTGCCGGCATCCCAAGCGCTTTGGCCGGACTCAAAATCCGCGCTTACATGGGATGCTGCCATGAGTGCGGATATCAGAATTACTGCTCGGATAATGGTTAAACGCATGTTCGTGTCTCGTTGTTTCATTTGTTAGTTATGCTTGTAATTGGGCATGTTCTGACTTCTGCCGCACCTCCTAATGGCCCGGCATTACCCCCTCATCTTTGTCGCACTCGTTAACAACGGGATCGGGACCCGGGATGGCATGGAACTTGGCACAGACTGCCATCTCTCTGCACGCCCGGTGTTTTTCGACAGTAGTCGAAATGGCCCGAGCCGGGACCTTCGCTTGTCGCCGAGGCGGGCCCGTTTCCACCGGTCGTTCCGCCTAAACCATACGCCCGGTTCACCTGCTCGGAATATGCTTTGAGCGATTCGTTAAGGTTCTGTAATGCCTGACGCCGGTATTCCGCCTGCTGGTGTTGCTCGGCCCGGTCGTACTCCCGCCGGCGTTCTCGTTGCGCCTGCCGCGCGCGTGCTTCCTCTCGCCGCTCCGCTGTCAGCCGACGCTGTTCCGCTTGTCGTTCCTCCTCCAGGCGCGCCTGACGCCGGCGTTCTTCTTCCTCCAGTCGCAGCCGTTCGGCTTCCTTCGCTTCCAGGTCGTTCAGCGCGGACAGGTAGTCAGCGTCGGCGGGTGTTGCAGTGTTAGCCTCCAGCACATCGGCCAGTGCGTCGGTGTAGTCGCTATTGGTATTGTCAGAGGCGGCTTGTTTCGTCTCCTCGTTCGGACAGTCGTTGCGTTGCATGCGGTCTTGCATCAGGTTATACAGGCCGTGGCTTTTTGTGACTTCATAGACGCCCCAGCAACGGGCGGCAAACACACCGACGCGGGCCGCTTCCCGGTCGGCGTCGGTGTAGCGTGTGTCGGTCTGGTCCCAGCCGGCCCAGCCGGTGTCGGCGGTCCAATCGTCGGTGTGCCAGTCGGTGGTCTTGGCCTGGGTGGTGTTATCGGTCCGATTGGCGGCGGGACTCTCAGCGCTGGCGCCGCCGAAACATTCGGGCGGTAGAGTGTCGGGGTCCACCACGCCGTAACAGTGCGGGTTGGCCTGCTGTTTGGCAGCGACCCATTGGTTGAAGTCCCAGGAGTTGGCGGTGGCACCCTGGCCGGTCGTGCCGGACAGCGTGGCAGTGGATGCCGTTTGAGGTTTAAGGCTGGCGGCGGCGAAGGGTGTGGCAGTGGTGGGCTGTAGTGGTTCGCCTTTGAGCAACGCGGCATCGCTCCAGCCGCCGTTCTTGTCATTCCTGTCAGTGGCCAGGGCGGCGCGTGCATCGGTGAGTCCGGTCTTGAGGCTATCGGCGAGACGCTCTACCTTGTGCTTAGCGGCCTTGAGTCGGTCAGCAATGGCCTGTGGGGCGTCCAGCACCGGGAAGGCGCGCTGAATCAGCTTGCCCGGGGTCTTGGCCACCTCCCCCGCCAGCTCTTTGGCGGTGTCCGTATCGCCGTCAATGAAAGCCGTGACCATCTCACCGAAGGTGTCGGTGGCTTCGGTCAGGGTCTCCTTGAGGGAATGGCCGGCGCCCCCGGCGCCCATGGCGCCGCTCAGCGCAGCGGTGGCGGGGAGGGTGCACAGCAGCAGGGCGCTTGCAATGAGGATTACGGCGGGACGGCGGA
>JAPORZ010000074.1 GCA_026709915.1 Gammaproteobacteria bacterium | reverse complement strand
TCCAGGTTAGGTAGCGGCTTGATGCCGAAGTTATCGACATCCCGCTTGGGTTCCTGCTCAATGGCCAACGAAATGAAAAAGCGCAGCTTTGCGATCTGGCAAGCGACCGGTTGAATATCCACGCCGAAGATACTGTTTTGGATCAGGTAGAGTTTCCGACCGAAGTTACCTGAATAACGCTCAAAGGTTTCGCTGATTTCCAACAATTCCGTATCGCGTTCCTGTTGGTCCCGGTTCTCAAAAGCCATATCTGCTCTGGTTTTAGCCCGCTCCTTTTGTAATTTCACCCAGAGCTGGTTATTGGGGTCAAGCCGCTGCAACGCCAGGGTCAGTTTGTGTAGCGCGCCCATTGGGAATGCGCCGGAACCTACTGCCGGATCCAGAATCTTTATGGCCGCTATTGCCTGAACAATGCCTTTTTTCTCGCTTGCTTCAAAAAGCTCATCGGCATCATTGAAGGCATCGGCGTAATCCAGCAGGTAGTGTAAACGGTCTCGCCAGAATTCCATGTCATCATCACTCGGATGTACCCTTTCAGCGAGTGTCGCCACTAACGCTTCATTGACCATATAGTCCACTACTTCGCGAGGTGTGTAGTACGAACCAGTCCGTTTGCGTACCGTATCCTTAGTCTCCGGGTTGTAGGCTGCCAACAGATTTTCAAATACTTTGCCGAGTAATTCCGGGTCCAGCGCCACTTCCTGTTCTACAGGAGTATTCTCCTCCACCGTAAACCTGTATCGATTGAGCAGGGGAAACAGTCCGTTATTGTCAAAAAACAGCCGGTCAGGGATACTCAATTTCTTGTAATGCACATCGGAAAAACAGTCAATGCGCCAGCCGCCATGAGTGGTAGACTCTTCACTGTCAAGACAATCGAATAAGCCGCCGTTGATAAACGGGGTTTTACCAAACAAGGCCAGCAACGCGTCCGGGTCACCCATCTCCTGTTTGTAGCGATACAGCGAAAAGTTACGGTGCGTGGTATTTTGCGCCTTGCTGAACCCCCGTTTATCAATTTCCGTGTTCAACGTAGCGAAAAACAGATTTTGCAACACTGCGCGATAGTAGGAATCGCCCGTCTCCTGACAGTAATTCTTGAGCAGCTCGACAATTTTTGCCTCGATAAACAGCTCACTGGCAATTAATCCCTTCTCCTTGATGAACCAGATAAACAACAGACGGGTAATGAGACGAATAACGTGTTCTTCAGCAGACAAAGTGCGTGTTTCATCGCTGGGAAAGCGCGCTTCCGTAACTGCGCGGTTAAACCAGTCAAACAATTCCCTGTAGAACCGTCGATTCAGTTGTTCGGTATCGAGTTTGTCCAACCAGGCGGCCAACAGGCTGTCGAAATTCGGTGTCTTGTTATGAGTTTTTATCCAGTCAATGCACTTGGCAAGCGATAATTCGGCCAGAATGTCCAAGTGAGCGCGGTGGGGGTCAGCCGGATGAATTTCCCGTACCAGCGATACCTGACCGAGCACATCGCGACCGGGGTCTCGATTGTGCTTGCGGCGATGAATAAAAGCGAAAGTGAGTAGGTTGTCGGCGGTTTTGAACAGTACTACAGAGGGCTGGTTCATGCGCTTGTTGATCTCCCTGGTAAACCCGGCATAGTAGCCGCGAGCATAGCTTGAGTCTGCCAGTTCCACAGCGAAAAATATAAAGCTCTGCTGCCGCCCCTTGTCAAACGGGTTGGCATGAGCAAATTCCAGCATTGACTGATCACTCCCTGCAATCTCCTCGCTGGTAACTTGAAAGATAATCCGCACGGAGTTGACCTGCTCACGAAATACCAACTCCGTGTTGGCATTGTGAGTTACAGCAGGAAACGCCTGAAAAAAATCATCAGCGCCTCCTGAAAGTTCCAGAGTGCGCCCGCTGCGGTAGCCGAGTACTGCCAACAGGTCTGTGGCCGTTGCCGTAAAATCTGCCTTGGAAGCCGATGACAACGCAGCGCTGATCTGATTCCGGATATTGTCAGTATTCACATTTTTTCCGAGATTGACCTGAACTATAACGGGAGGACATGCCGCACATAGAGACAAGCCTGGGGCAGAAAACTATCTTTGAGCGCCTGTGTATTGTTGGACACAGCCACTTGAACAGGGTCAAGACGCCTGTAGCAGGGCCGAAGCCGGGCGAATACCTGCAGTCAGTCGTTGTTTATCCTGAGTCAGCTTGCGAAAATCGCATTCGACTTGAAGACCGTGCCAGAACTCATCGGACTGATTAAAAAACGTACCAAAGCGGATCGACATAGCCGGCGTGATCGCTCGCCGTGCATGAGCAATTTCATAAATTGTCTTTGGCGTAACACCGATGGCGCGGGCCATAGCACTCTGTGAAATACCCATGGGTTTGAGGTATTCTTCAATAAGAATTTCACCGGGAGTAATAGGCTTGTTCATATACAATATCCTGCAATGTTTTCTACCAGATCAATGGTAATCAATAATACTTGCTTCTGCCGGCCCTGAATCTGTCCATTGGAAAACAATCCGCCACTGATTGTTTACCCTGATAGAATACCAACCAGACCAGCCGCCTTTCAAGGCTTCCAAGTGGTTACCCGGCGGCACAGCAAGATCACGAAGCCTGCGGGCTTGATTCATTTGTATCAACTTTCTCAATGCTTGGCGAGCTATTGCTGCAAAGCGACGATTTTGACCTGATTGAAATAGTTCCCGGGTATCCCGATCTGCAAACGATTGGATCACAGGACAGCATCCTTGTCGAAAATGATCAACCAGGTCACCAACTCGAAATTCCTGTCGGAACTTTTTGATTTAGGCGGTATCCTTATATTACGGTCTGCCCCCATCCCCAAGCCTGCTATTTGGGTTTGAGTGTTTGCGTGGTTGATATGCCGCAAAGCTTCACTCAGCAGTTTATCATAATGGGCCATATCCCTTCCGTGCCGGGTTTTACGGTCAAATCGGTCGCAGAGTTCCTGTAATGGATCGGGCTTGGCGGCGGCCACCGCTTCAAACAATTCCAGTATCTGGCGGGCGTTGGCGCAGCTGTAGCGAATATCTCCATTTGCACGAATGTAAACGGTATAGTACGGATGGATAGGGCTGGCAACCTTTTCTCTTATGTCGTTGTCTGCCCCCTTCTGGCGAAGGACAAAGATTACGCCGGATTGTGCATTCTCCCTTTCAACATTGCTGACGGCATACGCGCCTTTGGGCGTTGCCTCCAATAAATCCTTGTTTTTTTCCAGATAGCGTAGCAACTGGGTAAAAAAGTAATCCAGGGTAAAGTCACTCATGACGATACCGTCAGATAGTTCGTCCAAATCCAGTACTTCCTCAGACATTTTTTTCAGTTGCTCGTCCCGGAAGTTAAGTTCAGTCTGGATGCCTTCTGTCAGATCCTCATGCAACAGGTCGTCATCAGCGCTGGCTGTTGCATCCACAAGAGCCATGCGCGCTTCCACACGACCTTTTAATCGTAGATAGGCATCCATATCCTTGGTCGGCCAGTAGTTGATCATTCCCACTGATTTGTTGCGGCTGCCGATACGATCTATACGTCCGAAGCGCTGGATGATACGAACCGGATTCCAATGGATGTCATAGTTAATGGTTGTGTCGCAGTCTTGCAGGTTTTGTCCTTCCGAGATGCAATCAGTGGCAATCAACAGGTCAATCTCGCCATCGATATTGTCGTTGCGTTGGCGCGCCTGCGGCGCAAAATTTGTGAGTATGGCGTTGAAATCATTTGCGCCGAATGTCGTGTAAGTCTGATCACCGGACACCATGGCCATGTTCAGTCTCAATTCGTTGGCTAAGTCCTTCAGGTTCTCGTACAGATAGACCGCCGTATCCTTGAAAGTCGTGAATACCAGCAATTTGTGATTAGTACGCCCATCCTTGTCTGTTAGCGGGTGCTGCGCTTTGTATCGAACCTGTTCTTTAAGCTTGATCAGTTTCCCGTCTCGTTCAGGCGTGACCGCCTGCACCTGAGCCCGTGCTTGACTTAACAGGTCGCGATCCTCTAACAAGTCTTTTTTCCAGCGCAGCAGATCCAACTCGCGCAAATGGTAAGGAGTGCGCGCTTTGTTGATAAGAAACTCTTCATCGTCGTCGTCATCATCCGGTTCGATGTCCGTCCGCTCATCCAGGCTCTGGTTTTGCTCATAGCGGGCTATTTTGTCCAGCAGTTCATCAATTTTACCGATGGTGCGCGCCAGTGTTACCGTCAGCGAATGTGCCGAACTCTCCAAGCGTTTGAGGAAGTTGACTCGTATCATACCGATGAGGAAATGCTCGCGGTCACGTTGATTAAACCGTCTTTCCCGTTTTTCCTCCTCCAATCGTCTCTCGGCTTCAGCGCTGGTCACATAGCTGGAAGGACGGTAAATGGACAACGCGAATTGTTCGATTTGTTCGGCCAGCTTCCGATATGACAGCTGATCCTTTGCATCAGTTGACGGATAGTGATTTTCCGGCTTGCGCCGTGTAGGGAATTTACCGATTTTATCCATTTCATCTGCATAGAATTTTTCAATCTGGCGGCGCGACCTTGCAATGGATACGCCGGTTAGCAGCTTGAAGAAATCTGCTCCCAATGTTTCCAACAATGTTGACTTTTCCTTTTTTCCACCCTGTCTGGCCTTAGTCTCCCATAACTTGAACTGCTTTTGCGCTTGGCTGAGCAGGTTGCCAATATGGCCTATGCCCAGACTTTCTCTGAAAATGTCCTCACGTTTTTCTGTCATCAGATAAATCTGGTTACGCAGGTCAATCAGCGAAGTATTCACCGGTGTCGCCGAAAGTAGCAGCACCTTGGTCCTGGCGCCCTGCTTGATGACTTCCTGCAATAGTCTTGAGTAGCGGCTATGGCGGATAATGCTGCCATCATCTTCACGCAGAGGCTTGGACTCATTACGAAAATTATGCGATTCATCGATCACCAGCAGGTCGAAATTGTGCCAGTTGAAGTTACTGAGGTCGATGTCGCCTACCTTGCCCCTGTCCCGAGACAAATCCGTGTGCGACAGCAAGTTGTAGCCAAAGCGATCCTCAAGAAAAGGGTTGTTACTGTTATTGTTGATGACTGGATACAGCGACCAGTTTTCTCGCAGCTTTTTCGGACATAACACCAACACCCGCTCATTACGCAATTCAAAGAATTTGATCACTGCCAACGCTGTGTACGTTTTGCCCAGACCAACGCTGTCTGCCAGAATGCAGCCTCCATGTCGCCGCAGCCTTGAAATAACGCTTTTCACTCCGTCTTTTTGAAAGGCGTATAACACTTTCCATATCCGGGTATCGTACAAGTGCACATCTTCCAGTTGGCTATCGCCATCTCGTTTTGCTTCGATGTCCTCCCGAAATATCTCATAGAGGGTCTTGAAGTAGATAAGCTCTGGCGCATAGTCCCTTCCCAATCGATTCAACGCTTCCAGCACTTTCTGTTTCACGTCCTCAGTTAAGGTCTTGCTTCCCCAGATATTGTCAAACCAGTCTTGCAGTTCGGCACAAGCCGCTTCATTTTCCGTAACCAGATTGAGCTCGAGATTAGCGTTTTCGCTATCTCCAAGCCCACGCTTGGTGAAGTTGGAGCTGCCTACCACCGCTGAAATAGCGCTGTCGGTTGTGTCAATGTTCTCATCGACAGCGCTGAGATACATCTTTCCATGCAGAAAGTTGGAGCGGCTGACAGACCTGATTTCCACGCCGTGGCCGGACACCCAGTCTTGACATTGACGCGCCAAAGCTTTCTGCTGCAATTGGTGGTTTGGCGCCAAACCGTCTTCATTAAGGATGAAAGATTTTTGTTCCTTCTCCCCCGGGTCCACCTCGCCGACAGAGGCAGGGTCACCGAATAAAAATCGTATTTTCCCGATACGTTTTAGCTCATCCTGCAGCAGTTGGTAGCCGTAAATGCTGAAGTATGCGGATACAATGCTAAGTTGGTCGGCTTGAGTTAGCCGTTGTTTCAGATAATCAGCGACACGACGGCCATCCTGATTGTCCAGTATGTAGTTGTTTGATGTCATCAGCTATGTTTCACGTCGCGAGAAGCAGTTCGCTCCTCGTTTACGCCAAACTGCAATGACGGTCCGCCTTGCTGCGCCATGTCGGTCCGGTAGTCACGATGTGTCACCTACCAGCCTTTCCGGTTATAAAGTCCGACCATATCGATACCCTGTTGCCAATGTAAAACCCAATTATAACATTGGACTTCCTCAGGGCATGACGCGCGCGTCGCGCCCGGCGGGGTGTAAAGGGCGCCGGGCGCTCGAATTGGCCAGAGCTTGTTTGCTCAGTTAAACGCCTTCTTTATGCTGACGCCGAAGGTTCTCGGGCGATTGCCGATGATTCCCAGTGGGTCCTGGTAGGAGCTTATGGCGTCGTATTCTGCGCGCTCATCGGTGGCGTTCCTGATGTAGGCCGAGAGCAGCCAGTCGTTGTATTCGTAGAATGCGGCCAGGTTGACCAGTGCGTAAGCATCCAGTTTGACGTTATAGATACTATCTGGATTGAATTTGACGTAGGTGCTGTCACGATAATTAACATCCACGCGCGCCGACACCTCGGCGCCGTTTTTCAGGGGTTGGCGGAACGACAGCGAGGTATAACCCTGGGTGGTTGGGATATTGGGGATGGCGTCGCCCTTCATGCCGTTGTTGCCGTTATCATCGGGTATCTGGTCTTCGGTCAGTTCAGCATCGATCACTGAGCCGCCGATGGCAAATTCCAGGTTCTCCGACAGGGAGGCGTTGACGTTGAATTCAAACCCGAAAATCTCTGAATCGCCGATATTATCCAGGAACGGAATGGCGTTGGAGAACTGGTCAAGCACCATATCCGACCAGTCTATGTAGTACGCGGCGCTGCTCAGACGCAAGCGGCCGGCAAACAGGTCGGCCTTGTAACCCAGCTCGTAGTTCATCAAATCGTCGGAGTCAAACGACCGGGGTATGCCGGGCGCAAACGGGAGATTGGCGCGGTTCAACCCGCCGATGCGGAAACCGGACGACACCGTGCCATAAACCATGTTGTCGTCATTGATGTCGTAGGACAGGCTGACCTTGAAAGTCAGTGCGTCGTCATCACCGGTGCTGTCGCCCTCCGGCCCCGGGGCGGCGCTGAACGAATGCACCTCCACTGCTGTGGCGCGCAGGTCGGATTGGAAATAACGCAGGCCCGCGGTCAACTCCAGCCGGTCGCTGAGGTCGTAGTAGAGTTCGCCGAATATGGCTTCCTGTTCCAGGTCGGCGGTGTCGTTCACACCGAAAAAGCTGTTCCCGCTACCGAACGTCGCATTGGTGTCAGGAGTACTGAAATTACCGGGCTGGAGCCTGCCGATCTGGTCGCCCTCGTCTGTTATCGTCAATACCTCCACGTCAAAGGTAGATTCCTCTCGTTGCACGTAAACACCGGTCACAAAATTGAATTTACCATCCAGGTCAGAGGCAAAGCGTACTTCCGAAGACCATACGTCGCGCGTTTGCGGCTGTGTGGTGATACCCGGAATCGGCACCCCGAAAAATACCAGCACCGGAGTCGAGTCAAAAGAGAAAAACAGGTCGCGCTCGAACAGGTTGGTGGTGGCCAGGAAGCTGCCGAAATCGAACTGGTAATTCAGCGTCACGCTCTTGATGGAAAATTCGTCTTCCCAGGCGTTGGTCGTGATGTCGGTATTGAGCAACTCGTCATTGGGAGTATAGCCGGGCACGGCGCGCGCCTGAGGGAAAACACCGAGTAACCCGGCGCAGGACGGCCCACCGCAGATACCATCCGTGCTCCACGATGCAACACCTTCGGGGGTGTAGCGCGAACTGCCGCCGACCTCGGTGTGTTGCGCCAGATAGGAGGCGTCTATGGTCAGCCTGTCATTCGGTTGGATGCGCAGTATCACGCGCCCGCCGGCGGTGTTTTCATCATTGATGTTGCGGCGCAGCCCGGCAAAGACGCGTGGCTGGTCGATATACCCGCTGTTGTCAAACTGCCAGCCCACGATGCGCAGACCCACATTGCCACCTAAGGGTACGTTCACCATGCCGCTGAACCCGTGGCTCTCACCGCCCTCCTCGGTGGTGGACACTTCGGCTTCCAGAAAACTGCTCCAGGCCTCCAGGTCGGGTTTTTGCGGGACGAATTTAATCGTGCCGGCCATGGAATTGGCGCCGTACAAGGTGCCTTGGGGACCGTTCAACACCTCGATGCGTTCCATGTCGATTAACTTGATATCGACATTGCGGCCGCCGCCGTCCTCCTGGTTGGAGGCGGTGATAACGGCCTCGTCATAATACACGCCCACCGTGGAGGGGCCCTTGGCGTTGACCCCGCGAATGATGTATTCCTTGTCTCCCGGCCCTAAGTCCTGGAACTGCAGACCGGGCACGGAACCGGCAAAATCCACAAAGTCCCTGGCTCGCAGGCGCTCGAGTTGCTCGCTGCCCAGCAGCATTCAAGGTTAGATTGCGAGCCTGTCCGACCATTGCGATGTGCCTGAAGACCATGCCCAGCCTTGATACGCAAGAGAAGATTAAAGCAAAAGCGATATCCTTGTTCAATGAACACGGTACCGGCAGCATTTCCATCGGCAGAATTGCCGCAGAAGCGGGTATCAGCAGGGGCAATCTGCAATATCATTATGCCCACAAGCAGGAATTGATCCGGGCGATTTACCAGGATATCGCCGCGGAAGTGTTGAGTCACTGGCAAGGAGACGACCAGCAGCCAACGGTGCGGCACATGGCAGAAATGTTTGTGCGCCAGTTCGACTATGTATGGCGATACCGTTTTCTATACCGGGAAATGACCGTGCTGGTACGGGCAGATGCGGTCCTGGCGCAGCGTGTCAGAGCCAACAGGGTCAGCCGCATCGAGGCGGTAGTCAGGTTCTTTAACGCGCTGGTAAAAAACCGGATACTGAAAAAACCCAGGGGCGGGGAAAGCCTGCGTTACCTGGTGATGATGACCTGGGTATTCTGTGATAACTGGCTGAATTTTGTGGAAATACAAGGAAATGAAATCAATTCCCAGGGCCTCCAGGAAGGCTATGATCATATTATTGAAATGCTTTATCCCTACCTGACCCGGCGCGCCCGGGAAAGTATTTTTGAGAGCTATGAGTTGATCCAATTCCCTTCGACAGTGGCGTAGTCAATTTAAGGGCGCCGCTTGCATCACACAAACCCGGCTTATAATCTGACAAAAGGGGATTACTGATGACAATAACCAAAGCATTCACCGAGCTGGTCGGTTGCCGCCACCCGATCCAGAA
>JAPORZ010000162.1 GCA_026709915.1 Gammaproteobacteria bacterium | reverse complement strand
AGCGAAGCAGCGCTTATCTTTGCCGATGCCGATGCGGACGCCCTGATGGGTTAAGATCACCCGCTCGTCGTTCCTGTCTTCTTCCTGTTCGTCACTCATTACGTCCCTCCTTGGACGCAACCCTGCGGGCAAAATTCAAAAACAAGCTGTCACATTCCCTTAATAATCCTGTTGTTCAATACTGCGTACCTATATAAGCTATCCTCATATAACCTTGCTGGGAGACCATTTCATGACCAACAAATTTCTGTCGTTACTCCTTGCGTTGTGCATGGCGGTGCCCGTGGCAGCTGTTGAACTGGATCCGGAGCTGGCCGTTTACAGCAAGTCCAGTGGCGTGTCGGGCAATGTTATCAGTGTCGGGTCTGATACACTGGCGAACCTGATGACCTTGTGGGCGGAGGAGTTCAAGAAACTCTATCCCAATGTCAATGTACAGATTCAGGCGGCGGGTTCCTCCACCGCGCCGCCGGCGCTGACGGAGGGGACGGCCAACTTCGGCCCCATGAGCCGCATGATGAAAAACAAGGAGGTTGCCGGGTTCGAGACCCGCTACGGTTATAAGCCGACTCCGGTCGCCGTGGCCATCGACGCGTTGGCGGTGTATGTACACAAGGACAACCCGCTGACAGGCATGACCATTGCGCAGGTCGACGCGGTATTCTCTGCCACTCGCAAGTGCGGCCACCCCGAGGACATCACCCGTTGGGGGCAACTGGGGCTGGGCGACGGCTGGAGCAATCGTCCGCTACAGTTATATGGGCGTAATTCGGTATCGGGTACTTATGGTTACTTCAAAAAAGTGGCGCTGTGCAAAGGTGACTTCAAGAATAATGTCAATGAACAGCCTGGTTCTGCGTCTGTGGTGCAGGGGGTGACCAAGTCGATCAACGGTATCGGTTATTCCGGTATTGGCTACCGCACCTCCGGCGTGCGCGCAGTGCCGCTGAGCAAGGACGGCGCGGAATTTACCGAGGCCAGCGCGGGCAATGCGGTCGCCGGGACATATCCCCTGGCACGATTTCTTTATGTCTATGTGAACAAGCCGCCGAACGACCCGCTGCCCCCGCTGGAACGGGAGTTCGTCAGGATGGTTATGTCGAAGACCGGGCAGGAAGTGGTGGTCAAGGATGGTTATATCCCCCTGCCGGCCCGCGTAGCCGACCAGCAGCTAGCCCGTGTCGGCGCCGGCAACTGACGGGTTCTGTACGGCAGCGTATTGAGCCCCGACCATGAACGAGGCAAGTTCAACATCGCTGTTACCTGACTTCAGTTCATCTGCCGCCCAAAAATATCGCTACTATCGCCACCTGAAAGACGTGCTGATGCGCTATGTCATGGCGCTGGGCGGTATCAGCGTCATCATCGCCATTGTCCTGATTGCGTTCTACCTGTTTTACGTCGTCCTGCCCATGTTCAAGCCGCCACACCTTGAACAAGTGGCGAGCTACCCGGTC
Organism: Gammaproteobacteria bacterium; assembly: GCA_026709915.1. Classification (GTDB taxonomy): domain Bacteria; phylum Pseudomonadota; class Gammaproteobacteria; order Eutrophobiales; family Eutrophobiaceae; genus JAAXHV01. The sequence continues at coordinate 7,845 of JAPORZ010000162.1, read as the reverse complement.
CCGGCGAGCGCCGCTGCGGAAACCCTGTATTACGCCATGGAGGAACAGCATGAGATCGGCCTGCGGGTGGCCGGCGACGGTAGCGTCGTGTTTTTTAATACCACGGACGGCAGTCTGGTGCAACGGCAGTCGCTGACGCAGGAAACCCCGGCGCAGGTCACGGCGTTCGCGGCCGGTGACCCGTCCCAACGTCTGCTTGCCACTGGGCTCGATGACGGTAGCGCCCTGCTGGCCGTACACGAATACCACGTGAGTTACCCGCAGGATGTGCGCGTCATTCGTCCTTGGCTGGACTGGCCCGTCGGCAACGCGCCGTTGGTCATTGATGAGGCCGGCCAGCCCCTTAACCTGATCACCGCCCAGGCAGATGCAGATCAGGTTACGGTGGCGGCGCTCACGGCAGCTAAGCGCCTGTTGTTGGTGAACGTCACCGAGGAAGAGTCATTCCTGGGCGATGAAGTGGCAACCCGCATCACCCGCAGCCGGATTCCGGTGGCCGGCGAGGTTACGTTTCTGGCGTTGGATGTGGAACAGCGGGAACTCTATGTGGCCGAACAGGGCGGGTTGATTTCCTGGTATGACGTCAGCAACAAGGCCGCGCCGGCGCTGGTGCAACGGGTGCAGGCGGTGCGCCCCCCGGCAGACATTACCAGCCTGTCTTTTCTCAGTGGCGGCATTTCCATCCTGGTGGGCGATTCTGAGGGCAATATCACGCAGTGGTTCCCGGTGCGCGATGCACAGAACAACTACACGCTGGAGAGAATACGCGGGTTTGACTCACAGGCGGCGCCCATCACGGCTATCGCGCCTGAGTATTTCAGGAAGGGTTTCCTGGCAACGGATGACGCCGGCTACCTGGGCATTTACCACACTACCGCGCAGCGCACCGTGGCGCTGGAACAAATCAGTGGGCGGCGCCTGGCGCGCCTGGCGGTGGCGCCGCGGGCGAATGCCATGCTGGTGGAAGATGCCACCGGCACGCTGCAATTCTGGGAGATAGACAACGAGCACCCGGAAATATCCTGGTCGTCCGTCTGGGGCAAGGTCTGGTATGAGAGCCGGGATAAGCCGGAGCATATCTGGCAGTCGTCTTCCGCCAGTAGCGATTTTGAACCGAAATTCAGCCTCACGCCGTTGGCCTACGGCACCTTGAAGGCGGCGTTTTACGCCATGTTGTTTGCGGTCCCGCTGGCGATTATGGGGGCCATTTACACCGCCTATTTCATGTCGGCAAAAATGCGCGGGCTGGTCAAACCCACTATTGAAATCATGGAAGCCCTGCCCACAGTGATACTCGGCTTCCTTGCCGGCCTGTGGTTTGCGCCGTTCGTGGAGCAGAACATGCCGGGCTTGTTTCTGTGCCTGCTGCTGTTGCCACTGAGCATGATCATCGCCGCCTACGGCTGGAGCCGACTGCCCAACCGGGTGCGCCACAAGGTGCCGGAGGGCTGGGAAGCGGCCCTGCTGGCGCCCGTCATTATCGCCACGGCCCTGTTCGCCTTTGCGCTCAGCAAACCCATCGAGATTGCCCTGTTCGCCGGCAATATGCCGTTGTGGCTGACGGATGAGCTGGGCATTACCTACGACCAGAGAAACTCCCTGGTGGTGGGCATTGCCATGGGCTTTGCTGTGATTCCCACTATTTTTTCTATCAGTGAAGACGCCGTGTATGGGGTGCCCAAACACCTGACGACCGGTTCCCTGGCTCTGGGCGCCACACCCTGGCAGACGGTGGTGAGGGTAGTGCTGCTGACCGCCAGCCCTGGCATTTTTTCTGCGGTGATGATAGGCATGGGCCGGGCGGTGGGCGAGACCATGATCGTGCTTATGGCTACAGGCAATACGGCCATCATGGACATGAATATCTTTGAAGGGTTTCGCGCCCTGTCTGCCAATATCGCCGTGGAAATGCCCGAATCGGAGGTGGGCAGCACCCACTACCGGCTGCTGTTCCTGGCCGGCCTGGTGCTGTTTTTGGCAACGTTCCTGTTCAACACCATTGCCGAGGTCGTCAGACAGCGGCTGCGGGTAAAATACAGTTCATTATGAACAGGTCTTCGTTCCGCAACTGGTGCAACAGCGGCGAGCCGTTCGTCTGGTTGAACGCAGGCGCCGTCAGCCTGTCGATCATTATGGTGGTCGGCCTTATTCTCCTGATCATGGCGCGCGGCCTGGGGCATTTCTGGCCGAGTGACGTGGCCGCGTTTGATTACACCGACAGCGACGGCGCCGTGGTGGCGCTGGCGGGCGAATTCATCGATGCGGAATCAGTGCCGCGGGCCCGGTTGGCGGTTGGTGATGCACGCGTGCCGGCCTACCTCGATATCATCGATCGGACCCTGGTCCGGATCGGTAACCGGGATTACACCGGTTTTGACTACCGCTGGGTGCTCGATGTCGCCATGCACAACCTGTCTTACCCGGCGCAGATTATGGTCATAGAGCGCTATGAATGGGGCAACTTCTATGGTTACTTAACAGCCATCAAGGAGGACGGGGCGGCGCTTCATGCCGACCCGGACTGGGCGTTATTCCAGCGCTACATCGCCGCCAGCCAGCAGTTGCTGGGAGAAATACGCCATATCGAGAAAAGTCTCATAGGTGCGGTGAATTATGACATGGAACGGTTACGCCTTAAGGAAAGGAAACTGGCCCTGGACGGCGCGCCTGAAGGCAGCCCCGCCCACACGCAGATAGCGACACAGCGCGTGGCATTGCAGGAGAAATATGACGGCTACACGGACCGTCTGGCCGGTCTCTACGAACAACTGAACCGGCCTTCCTTTATGGCGCGGCTGGCCGATGGCCGGGAAGTCGAACTGGCGTTTGCCAAGGTGGTGCGGGCTTACCGGCCGAATGCCATGAGCGTCACGGACAAGGTGGCCTTCTACTTCGAGAAACTCTGGGAATTTGTTTCGGGAGACCCCCGCGAGGCCAACACCGAGGGCGGTATTTTCCCGGCTATTTTCGGCACCGTGATGATGGTGATGATCATGGCCGTGCTGGTGACGCCGTTCGGCGTGGTGGCGGCGGTGTACCTGCGCGAGTACGCCAAACAGGGGCCGGTGACGCGGCTGATACGCATCGCCGTGAACAACCTTGCCGGCGTGCCCTCGGTGGTTTACGGCGTGTTTGGCTTGGGTTTTTTCGTTTATTTCCTGGGCGGCACGATTGACGAATTGTTTTTTCCCGAGTCCCTGCCGGCGCCCACCTTCGGCACGCCGGGCATTCTCTGGGCGTCATTGACCCTGGCCATATTGACCGTGCCCGTGGTCATTGTGTCCACCGAGGAAGGTCTGTCCCGGGTGCCGCGAGCCATCCGCGAGGGCAGCCTGGCGCTGGGCGCCACCAAAGCCGAGACGCTGTGGCGCACGGTGCTGCCGATGACGGCCTCGGCGATGATGACCGGCCTGATCCTGGCCGTGGCCCGGGCCGCCGGCGAGGTGGCGCCGTTGATGCTGGTGGGGGTGGTGAAGCTGGCGCCCTCCATGCCGCTGGACGGGAACTTCCCGTTCCTGCACCTGGACCGCAAGTTCATGCACCTGGGGTTTCATATTTATGACGTCGGCTTCCAGAGCCCCAACGTGGAAGCAGCCAGACCGCTGGTGTATGCTACGGCTTTTTTGCTGGTCCTGATCATTATCTGTTTGAACCTGACTGCGATTAAAATTCGTAACCGGCTGCGGGAAAAGTATCGCGCCGCCGAGCAACATTGACCGGACCAGACAACGTGAACGATCAAACCAACCCGGACCGCGCCGCAACGCTGACGCACGGGGTGAATCCGGCTACCCTCGCAGGGTCCGCAGAGAATCTGTCGCTGGCAGACGAGACTCCCTGCATTAACGTCAGAGGTTTCAACCTGCATTACGGGGAAAAACAGGCCTTGAAGGATATTACCCTGATGATTCCGGAGAAAAAGGTCACCGCCTTCATCGGGCCCAGTGGTTGCGGCAAGTCAACCCTGCTGCGTTCTTTTAATCGCATGAATGACCTTATTGATACGGTGCGCACCAGCGGCGAGATCAGTATTGGCGGTGAAGATATTTTTAACAAGTCGGTAAACGTGTCCGAGCTCAGAAGAAAAGTCGGCATGGTTTTTCAAAAGCCCAACCCGTTTCCCAAGTCCATTTACGAAAACGTGGCCTATGGCCTGCGCATCCAGGGCGTCAACAATCGCCGCACGCTCGATGCGGTGGTGGAGAAGTCCCTGCAACGCGCGGCCTTGTGGGATGAGGTCAAGGACCGGCTCGATGACAATGCCTTGGGGCTGTCCGGTGGTCAGGCGCAACGTCTGGTGATTGCCCGGGCCATCGCCATCGAGCCGGAAATTCTGTTGCTGGACGAGCCTTGTTCGGCCCTGGACCCCATCTCCACCCTGAAAGTGGAAGAACTCATCTACCAACTCAAGGCCAACTATAGTATCGTGATAGTGACGCACAACATGCAGCAGGCCGCGCGGGTATCCGATTATACGGCCTACATGTACTTAGGCGAGATGATCGAGTTCAACGATACCAATACCCTGTTTACCAATCCTGCGGAGAAGATGACCGAAGATTACATTACCGGACGTTATGGTTAGCCTCTGGCACTGAAGGGGACCTCTAAAAATGCCCTCCGTGGCATTTTTAGAGACGGAAACGGAAAAATGCGATTTTCCGTTTCCTTCATTTTCAAGCACTTACGTGCTTAAAAATGGCAGCACATCCCTATGCTGCACGGCCACCTCTAATTTTTAGAGGTGGCCTTAAACACTATCGACGGCAGGCGGACAATGGCATGAACAACATCACTCAACACATCTCCAGACAGTTCGATAATGAGTTGGAGACCATACGTTCCAACGTGCTGGCTATGGGCGGTCTGGCCGAGCAGCAGTTTTCCGATGCGCTGGAGGCGCTGAAAAGCTTCGATGTGTCCCGCGCCGAGCAGGTCATAGAAAATGAAATCCGGCTGAACTCCTGTGAGGTTGCCATTGATGAGGAGTGCGTGACGTTGCTGGCGCGCCGGCAGCCGGCGGCCGGCGACCTGCGCTTTGTGATGGCGGTCATCAAGACTATCACCGACTTAGAGCGCATCGGTGATGAGGCCGAAAAGATAGCCAGGATGACCATCAGTCTGGCGGAGAAATCGGGGCACCGTTCCTACTACACCGGCATCAATGCCATGGGCGTTTTTGTCAGGGGCATGGTGCGCGAGGCGCTGGACGCGTTTGCCCGTATGGACAGCCAGGGAGCCCTGGTCACCGCCGGCAAGGAGCCCGAATCCGACGAGCAGTACGCCGCCTTGCTGCGCCAGCTCGTTACCTACATGATGGAAGATCCGCGTAGCATCAGCAGCGTCATCGACGCGGTGTGGGTGGCGCGGGCGTTAGAGCGCATTGCTGATCATGCGCGCAATATTTGCGAGTACGTCATCTATTTCGTCGAAGGCAAGGATGTGCGCCATATCAGCATCGAGCAGATGGAAGATACAGTGAAAAACGGTTGAGCTTGCGCGCAATGACGAAGAAGTCTGTCCGTCATTCCGGCGCAAGCCGGAATCCAGTCGCTAAAACTACTCCTGGTAATGGAAGTTTGCCTGCCGGATTCCGAGTCAGGAATTAACGGAACAGGGTACCAGAGTGGATACGCCAAACCTCACCAACCCCGAATTTTATATCAACCGTGAATTAAGCCTGCTGGAGTTCAACCGGCGCGTCATTGCCCAGGCCGAAGATGAATCCCTGCCGCTGCTGGAACGCTTGAAGTTCCTCTGCATCGCCAGCACCAATCTGGACGAGTTCTTCGAGATCCGGGTCGCCGGCGTCAAACAGCAGGTGAAGTACGGTTCCGTGCAGACCGGCCCTGACAACCTCAGCCCGGTGGAGACCTTAAAGCAGATCGGCAGGATCGCCCACGAACTGGTGGAAAACCAGTACGCGGTATTAAATGAAGCCATCACGCCGAAGCTGGAGCAGGAAAAGATCCACCTGTTGCGCCGCGCGCAGTGGAAACCTGCCGTGGCCCGTTGGCTAAAGCGCTATTTCAATGGCAACGTGTTGCCGGTACTGAGCCCCATCGGGCTGGACCCCGCGCACCCGTTCCCGCGGGTGCTGAACAAGAACCTGTATTTCATCGTGTCGTTGGAAGGCAAGGATGCCTTCGGGCGGGAGACCCGCCTGTCAATTGTCCAAGCGCCCCGCTCACTGCCGCGGGTGGTGCACCTGCCACAAGACGTCAGCAACGGAAAATGGAACTTTGTGCTGCTCTCATCCATCATCCATGCCCATGTGGACAACCTGTTCCCCGGCATGACCGCGACGGGTTGTTACCAGTTCAAGGTCACCCGCAACAGCGAACTGTTTGTGGATGATGAAGAAGTGGACGACTTGTTGATCGCGCTGGAAGGTGAGCTGCCGTCCCGGCGTTTCAATGACGCAGTGAGGCTGGAGGTGGCGGAGAACTGCCCGACCGAGCTCAGTGCGTTCCTGTTACGTCAATTCGGACTGGAAGAGGGCGACCTGTACAAGGTGAACGGCCCGGTGAACCTGAACCGGCTGATGGCCATCTGCGACCTGGTGGACCGGCCGGAACTGACTTTTCCCGGGTTTACCCCCGAACTGCCGCCGCGTTTGCAGAAAAACGTCAGCATCTTTGATGTCCTGAAAAACGGCGATATCCTGCTGCATCATCCGTTTCAGTCCTTTGCCCCGGTCATTGACTTTGTGCGCCAGGCGGCCAGTGACCCCAGCGTGCTGTCCATCAAGCAGACTTTGTATCGCACCGGCGACGACTCCGCCTTGGTCGAAGCCCTCAAGGAGGCCGCGCGCCAGGGCAAGGAAGTAATGGTGGTGGTCGAGTTGCGCGCCCGCTTCGATGAGGAGGCCAATATCGAACTGGCTAATGAACTGCAGGAAGCCGGCGCGCATGTCGTGTACGGCGTGGTCGGTTTCAAGACCCACGCAAAAATGGTGATGATTGTGCGCCGGGAGGGTCGCAGCCTGCGCCGTTATGTGCACCTGGGCACGGGCAATTATCACGCCCGCACCGCTCGGCTGTACACCGATTACGGCCTGTTGACCTGCGACAAGGCCGTGGCAGAAGACGTCAACATGCTGTTCCTGCAGCTGACCGGCCTGGGGCGGGCGTCAAAACTGAAGAAACTGTTGCAGTCTCCGTTCACCCTGCACAAATCCCTGCTGGGGTTTATTGAGCAGGAGAGCGCCAATGCCAGGGCCGGCCGGGAGGCCCGTATTATTGCCAAGATGAATGCCCTGGTGGACCCGGAAATTATTCGCGCCCTGTATCATGCCTCCATGGCGGGCGTGCGGGTGGATTTGATCGTGCGCGGCATCTGCTGCCTGCGTCCCGGTGTGACGGGCCTGTCAGAAAATATCCAGGTGCGCTCCATCGTCGGGCGCTTTTTGGAACATACCCGGGTCTATTATTTTCTGGACGGCGGCAACGAGCAGGTCATGTGCTCCTCCGCCGACTGGATGCCGCGCAACCTGCACCACCGCGTGGAAGCCTGTTTTCCCATCGAGGAAAAACGGCCCAAGGACCAGATCATTAAATTCGGCCTGCTCAACTACCTCAGCGACAACACCCAGGCCTGGCTGCTGCAAAGCGACGGCTCTTACAAAAGAGCCCGCCCCGGCCACCAGAAACCCCGCAACACCCAGCAACAACTGCTGGAGAATTATTGCCGTTGAGGGTGTCTGGCGTTGTCCTCGGCATTTTTAGAGGTTACCATATGTGCAATGGGTGAGTTAAGGCCACCTCTAAAAGTTAGAGGTGGCCAATTGTCTTACTGCATTTGCGCCTTCAGCCGTTTTATGGCTTCAATCCGTTTAATGCGCAG
>JAPORZ010000120.1 GCA_026709915.1 Gammaproteobacteria bacterium | reverse complement strand
GCCTATATAAATGTAGTATATTACAGATCAATATCACCTTGGTGAGATATGCGGGCTAGCCCCGCTGGTGGCTTTTTTCAAAAAAAACTTGACAGACTCTTATTACATCCCTAGCATTCACCAATGCGCTGTCCGAGACTGCCCCTGTTTGTCATTCCTCTCGCGCTCCTGTCAGGCGCGTGCAGCCAGCTACCCCCGAAAGAAACCGCAGAGAACCTGCCGGAAGTCGTTACCGCTGAGGCCGAACCACCCGAGCAACGGGTTGAATACATTGTACCGGAGCCGGAACTGCTGCCGGAAGAGGCCGCAGAGGAAGTCGTGCCGGTGGAAGGTGAGCTGCCTGGCCCGGTTGCGCAATACGGCGATCTGTGGGAACGCATCGGAGCCAACCTGAACCTGCCGCGCCACTTGGAACACAAGTCGGTGAAAGGCCGGTTAGCCTGGTATGCCAGGAATCAGGCCTACCTGGACCGGGTGGTGGAGCGCAGCCGCCCCTACCTGTACCATGTTGTCACCGAAGTGGAAAAACGCGGGATGCCGTTGGAACTGGCTTTGTTGCCGATCGTGGAGAGCGCGTTCCACCCCTTTGCCTATTCTCGCAGCCACGCCTCGGGCATCTGGCAGTTTATTCCCAGCACCGGCAAGATTTTCAGAATGAAACAGAACTGGTGGTATGACGGTCGCCGGGATATTGTGGAAGCGACCCGCGGCGCGCTGGACTACCTGGAGAAACTGAGCGGTGATTTTGACGGCGACTGGTTGCTGGCCCTGGCTGCCTACAATACCGGTGAGCGCAACGTGGAGCGGGCAGTGCGGCGCAATAAAAAAGCCGGCAAGGCCACCGACTTCTTCTCCCTGCGCCTGCCCCGGGAAACCCGGGGGTATGTACCCAGCCTGCTGGCGGTGGCGGAACTGGTGGCCAACCCGGAACAATACGGCATCGCCTGGAAACCGGTGACCGACCAGCAGTATTTTGCCCAGGTGGATGCGGGTGGGCAGATCGATCTCGCCATCGCTGCGGAATTGGCCGGGATGAGCATGGACGAGTTCTATACACTGAACCCGGGCTTCAATCGCTGGGCCACCGACCCGGACGGACCGCACCGGTTGCTGGTGCCGGTCGCCAGGGAAGAATCGTTTCAGAAACGGCTTGCCGCTCTGGCGCCGGAACAACGCATAAGCTGGACGTCCCATCAGGTCAATAAAGGCGAGACTCTGGGGGGCATTGCGGCGCGTTACCGCACTTCCGTAGCAGCGCTGAAATCCGTGAACGAACTGCGTGGCAACACCATCCATCAGGGCGATATGCTGCGCGTGGCGGCGCCCCGGGAAGCATTGAAACATTACACGCTCAGTGTGGACGGGCGGCGCCTGCGCGGGCTCAAGCACAGCGGCGATGGCAACAAGTATGTGTACACGGTAAAACGCGGCGATACGCTCTGGGACATTGGTAAGCATTACGGCGTGAGCGTGAAACAACTGACAGGCTGGAACGGCATTTCCTCGCGCAAGTACCTGCGTCCGGGCCAGAAGCTGACCCTGTGGTTTGCTGAAGACAACAAGCAGGCGCCGACGGCAGGCGGTCAACCGGCCAGCGATCCGTTCCACTACACCGTAAAAAAAGGCGATTCCCTGTGGTCAATAGCGAAAAAATTCAACGTCACGATAAAGCAGCTACTGGTCTGGAATAACCTGCGCAGAAACAAACACCTGCATCCCAACCAGAAAATAACGGTTTACCAGAATGGTTCTTCCTAGTACTCTTTCCGTTTAATTCTGACCGGTTCAGCGGGAACTACTGTCCTGGTACTCTGTCAAATTAAGGGCGCCTCTAAAAATTAGAGGTTACCTTAATTCTGAATGTGTCGGAATCAAATTGAAAGACTACCAGTACCAGAGCCTTAATCAAAGTTGTCAGGTTTGTTGAAATTCTTCCTGCGCTGCCTGTTGCGCCTGCTGTACCGGGTCGAAGTGACCGGTATGGAACACTATCAGCAGGCTGGCAAGCGGGTGTTGATCGTCGCCAACCATGTCTCACTGTTGGACGGCATGTTGTTGTATGCCTGGTTGCCCGATGATTTACGCTTTGCCATTAACACCCAGGTTGCCGCGCGTACGCGCTTCAAACCGTTTCTCCGTTTTGCCGATCTGTACACCCTCGACCCCACCAATCCGTTGTCGGTGAAATCCATGGTGCATTTCCTGCGCCAGGACCGCAAGGCGGTGATTTTCCCGGAGGGCCGCATCACCAGCACCGGCGGCCTGATGAAGATCTACGAAGGGCCGGGGCTGATCGCCGATCGCGCCGGGGCAATGGTGCTGCCCGTTGCCATCGACGGGCCGCAGTACACGCGCTTCGGCTACCTGGGAGAACGTAAAATGTTTCCCCGGATCAGCCTCAAAATTCTGCCGCCGGAGCAGCTGGCGCTGGACCCGTCGCTGCGCGGACATGCGCGGCGTCAGGCCGCGGTGGCGCAGATGCAGAACTTGATGTCGCGCGTGTCTTTTGCTTGTTACGACTATGAGAACACCATATTCAACGCCATCCTGCAGGCTGCGGCACGCTTCGGGCCGCGGCGCCTGGCACTGGAAGACATCAAGCGCGAACCGCTGAGCTACCGGCAACTGCTCATGCGCGCATTCATCCTGGCGGGTGTGCTGCGCCGGGATACGCAAACCGGGGAACGCGTCGGCGTGCTGATGCCAAACGTGACGGGCGGGGTGGTGGTGTACCTGTCCCTGGTGTACCTGGAACGGGTTCCCGCCATGCTGAACTATAGCACCGGCCTGCAAGTTCTGTTGAAGGCCTGTGACACCGCGTCGGTCAAGACGGTTTACACCTCCCGGCAATTCGTGCAAAGCGCCGGCCTCGAAGCGTTGGCAACAGGCCTGGCGCAACGGGTCAACCTGGTCTATCTGGAAGACCTGCGTCCGCGCATCAGGGTCACCGACAAACTGTTCGGACTGCTGCGCAGCTACTTCCCGCGCCTCGGCTACCGTCCGACGGCAAGGCCGGAAGATCCTGCTTCCATCCTGTTCACCTCCGGTTCGGAAGGGGTACCCAAGGGCGTGGTATTATCGCACCGCAACCTGCTGGCCAATTTTGCTCAGGCGCGCGCCTGCATCAGCTTCAAGCCCGGCGATGTCTTCTTCAGTTGCCTGCCGTTGTTTCATTCGTTTGGGCTGAACATTGGCTGTGTGCTGCCACTGCTGGGCGGCTGCCGTATCTTCCTGTACACCACGCCGCTGCATTACCGCGTTATTCCCGAACTGTTGTACCAGACCGATGCATCGGTGCTGTTTGCCACCAACACCTTCCTCAAGGGGTATGCCCGCCATGCCCATCCATATAATTTCAGGTCCCTGAAATACGTGCTGGCCGGGGCGGAAAAGTTGCAGGATGATACCCGTAGGCTGTGGCTGGAGAAGTTCGGCATTCGCATCCTCGAGGGTTATGGCGTCACGGAGTGCAGCCCGGTGATCTCGGTGAACACCCCCATTACCAATAAAACCGGCAGCGTGGGCAAGCTGTTGCCGGGCATGCAGGCTTATCTGGCGCCGATGCCGGGTATCGAAACGGGCGGCAGACTGGTGGTCAGTGGGCCCAACGTAATGTCCGGTTACCTGCTGCACGGTACGGACGGTAGCATCCGCCCGCCGCAGGCTGAGCGCGGAGAGGGCTGGTACGATACCGGCGATATCGCCGCCATTGACGCCGAGGGTTACATCAAACTGCTGGGTCGGGCGAAACGCTTTGCCAAGATCGGCGGCGAGATGATCTCCCTGACCGCGGTGGAAGAACTGGCCGTACAGACCTGGCCGGAGCGCAACCACGCGGCGCTGGCCTTACCCGACGCGCGCAAGGGCGAGAAGATCATCCTGATTTCCGAGTACGAGCAGGCAACCCGCAAGTCATTTCAGGAAAAAGCACAGGAATTAGGTTATGGCGAACTGTACATCCCCAGGGAAGTGCTGCATCTGCCCGTAATACCGGTGCTGGGCACGGGCAAGACAGACTACGTGACGCTGGAAGCGCAGGTGGCAAAGCCACCGGACGGCTGATGGGAACCATTGACAGCTGGCAGGTTTCGCCTCATACTGGCGCTCATGGACTGAAGGGACGTTTATATCTTTGATTACATTTGGCTCACTGTAACTTTAAGACCATGGAGTTTGATATGAATTACGAATTGATCACCATAATTTTTACCATCCTGCTTTCTTGTGCCTCGTTAGCCTAGTTTATCTGGACAACTCACAAAGATACTCACGAGCAGATAACTGGTTTGCGTGAGCGCATGGCCAGCCTGGAAGGTTCAATGGGTATGTTGAAGGACCTGTTTCAGGCCTCGCTCAGCAGCAAGGGCTAGTTCACTCCAGACTGAACGTCAGTAGCTCATCTCCGACCTCATAGCCGAACAGGGCATTGCCGCCTGCAGCCACGCTGATGTACTGTTTGCCCTTGTGCAGGTAGCTCACCGGTGGGGCGTTGACGCCGTATTCGGCCTGATGGCGCCACAGGGGCGTTCCGTGGTGGGCGTCGTAGGCAACAAACATGCCGTTGCCCTCGCCGGTAAAGACCAGGTCGCCGGCCGTGGCCAGGGCGCCGCCGACCATGGGTTGCGCCACTTGCCGTTGCCAGACCAGTTTGCCGGACGCGACATCTATGGCGCTGAGCATACCCCAGTCGGGCTCGGCAGCTTTCCGGAAAAAGGTAAAACTTTGCCAGGGCGCGCCCGCCTGCGGCGCCAGTTTGCGGGAAAAGAACAGGGAAGGCTGGTAGATGCCCGGGATGTACACTTGTTGCAATCCGGGATGGTAGGCCACCGGCGACCAGGACACCGCGCCCAAAGTGCCGGGCACGATGCGCACGCCGGCCGCTGCGGGCGGCGCGAACAGGTTGTCGTGGTTGATGAACGGCTCGCTGCGGCGGAGCAGCTCGCCCGTTTGCCGATCATGGATGAAGAACCAGCCCAGTTTGCTGGCTTGTCCCACCGCCTTGATCGTTTTGCCGTTTTCAACCAGGTCGAACAGCACCGGCGGGCTGGCGACGTCATAACCCCAGCGGTCGTGTGGCACTTGCTGGTAATGCCAGCGCAGCTTGCCCGTGTCTGCTTCCAGCGCCACCAGGCTGACGGTATAGAGGTTGTCGCCGGGGCGGGTCGAGGCATCCATCTGCGGTGACGGGTTGCCGGTGCCGATATAGATCAGGCCCAGTTGCGGGTCAATGGCCGGGGTGGTGTAAATGGAGCCGCCGCCGTAGCGCCAGGTATCGGAGTAGGTCTTGTTGGCGCGTCGTTCTGCGTCCAGGTCCCGGTTCAGCGCCACACCGTAGTCGGTTTGCCGACGCCACTGCCCCTGCCAGCCGGTTTCCGGAGTGCTGTGCCAGCGCCAGATTTCGGCGCCGGTTTCCACCTCGTAGGCGACAATAAAACCCCGTAATCCGTGCCCGCCCCTGGAACCGGCGCCTGCCGACAAGCCGCCCACCGACAAAACGTGTTCACCGTCCTGCTCCAGGTCCAGGTGCAGGCCGTAACCGGCGCCGGAAATACCTACCAGCACCTTGCCGGCAAACACCTGCGGCGCCAGATTGGCGGTGTAGCCGGTTTGCCCCGATTGTGTTGCACTCCGGAACTCAGTTAAGCCCGCCAGCGCCTGCAACGATTCTGCGCTGCCGGTCTCAGTATCCGCGATCGCAACATCCCAGACCACCTTTCCGGTCTTCCGATCCAGCGCCAGCAGCCGCGCGTCGATGGTAACCGTGAACACCTTGTCCGCATGCAACGCCGGCCCGCGGTTGGCAGGGCCGCAGCAGTAGTTGCCGTCTTCCGGCAGGTCGTGGTGGTAGCGCCATAATTCCTTACCCGTGTCGGCGCGCAGGGCGATGACGTCGTTGTACGGGGTAGTCAGGTACATGATTCCATCCCGTACCAGCGGCGAGGTCTGAAACGAGCCGAATTTACCGGTATTGAAACGCCAGGCCAGCCGTAGCCGTTGCACGTTGCCGGCATTGATTTGGGACAAGGGGCTGAAGCGCTGATTATCAAAACTGCGCCCGTACAGCGGCCAGTCACTGCTGCCGGTCAGCATGACCTCGGCGCTGACCGGCGCCGGCAGTAGCGAGATCAGGACCGCAACAAAGGCGCCTGTTATTTTATTTTGCATTTTCTTTTTTGAAAAAAAGTGTAGAATAGCGCACTTTCCGTTGGTCAATGTCAACTACTAGCAGCAACCGGCGTCAACCGACAGGACACTGACCGGTACAGGGTTTATTTTATGGTAACACTACGATTGGCGCGTGCGGGCGCAAAGAAAAGACCTTTTTATCACATAGTGGCTGCTGATTCACGCAGTCCTCGCGACGGCAGGTATATCGAGCGGTTAGGTTATTTCAACCCGATTGCCGGCGGTCGGGAACAGCAACTGCAGCTGGAGCAGGCGCGAGTGGATTACTGGCTGTCCCACGGCGCGCAGCCCTCCGCGCGCGTGGCGCAACTGATTAAACTCAACGCCGGAAACACAGCCGCTTCGTGAGCCCCATGCCGACCCGGGCGGGTCATGAACTTGCCGCGCATGAGCCTGGCGGCGGCGAGTCGCGAAGACGCATTATTATCGGCAGGATCTCCGGCGTGCACGGGATACGTGGTTGGCTGAAGCTGTTCTCCTACACGGACCCTAAGGAAAACATCTTTTTGTACCAGCCCTGGTTGCTGGGCAGGGACAATGGCGCGAGCTGGACTGAAGTCGAGTTTGTTGACCACGGCGCCAGCGGCAAAACCCTGGTGGTGAAACTGCCGGGGCTTGAGGACCGGGAGGCGGCGTTGGCCCTGGTCGGGGCTGTGCTGGCGCTAAGCCGGGAGCAGTTGCCGGCGCCGGCGCCGGGTGAGTATTACTGGGCCGACCTGATGGGCATGGAGGTGGTGACGGTAACCGGAGAGGATCTGGGCCGGGTGGTCGATATCCGCGCCACCGGCGCCAATGACGTATTGATCGTGCAAGGCGAGAAGCGCCGCGCCATCCCGTTCGTGATGGCAGAAGTTGTCAGGCAGGTGGATCAGGTCGGCGCCGTTATCACAGTAAACTGGCCCTGGGATTAGTTCTGGGATCAGCTTTAGGATTAGCCCTGAGATTGGCCCCGAGATTGGCATGGAATTAGCGATTGGCGTAGTGACGCTGTTCCCCGAGATGTTTGCGGCGGTGCGCGAGCATGGCATTACCGGGAAAGCGGTGGATGCGGGATTGTTGCAAATCAGCACGATCAATCCGCGTGACCATGCGCCGGACCGTCACCGCAACGTGGATGACAGGCCCTACGGCGGCGGCCCCGGCATGGTCATGCTGGCGGCGCCGTTACTGGCGGCTATTCGCACCGCCCGGCAGGCGTTGCCCGGGGCCGCAGTGGCCTACCTGTCGCCCCAGGGACGGCAACTCAAGCAGCAAGACGTAATGGGTTTTGCCGACCGGAACTCGTTCATTCTGGTCGCCGGCCGTTATGAGGGCGTGGATGAACGGGTCATCGAACTGGAAGTCGACGAGGAGTGGTCCATCGGCGATTACGTGCTCAGCGGCGGTGAGCTGGCAGCCATGGTGTTGATTGACGCGGTGGCAAGATGCTTGCCGGGGGTCTTGGGGAACGCGCAGTCCGCGCCAGAGGATTCGTTTTTCCGGGGCCTGCTGGACTGTCCCCACTATACCCGACCGGAAGTGGTGGAAGGCCGGGCTACGCCGCCGGTGTTGTTGAGTGGCGACCATGGAGAGGTGCGCAAGTGGCGCCTGAAACAGGCGCTGGGCCGCACCTGGAGACGACGTCCCGAATTGCTGCAAGCGCGGGGCCTGGACGCGGAAGAACAGGCGCTGCTGGATGAATACCTCAGGGAAGACGATTGAACGGTACAGGTGCGCCGCTGAGTTTCAGGGCGCCTGATACATCTGAGGTCTGGAAGCATGGCAAATATTATTGAACAACTCGAAGCAGAACAATGTACCCGGGAACTCCCGGAGTTTCATCCCGGTGACACCGTTGTGGTGCAGGTCAAGGTAGTGGAAGGCCAGCGCGAGCGCTTGCAGGCGTTTGAAGGCACGGTGATCGCGAAGAAGAACCGCGGCCTTAATTCCTCGTTCACGGTGCGCAAGATTTCCTACGGTGAAGGCGTGGAACGGGTGTTTCAGACGCACAGTCCGAGCATTGCCGGCCTCTCCGTGAAACGGCGCGGCGATGTGCGCCGGGCCAAGCTGTACTACATGCGCGACCGCCGCGGCAAGGCCGCCAGGATCAAGGAGAAAATCAAGCCGTCATCCTGAAGGGCTGTCTATGGATGACAAGTCATGCATCGATCAGTTCCTCGATGCCTTGTGGCTGGAGCGGGGGTTGAGTGAGAATACCCTCAGCGCGTATCGCAGTGACCTTTATTCATACTCCGCTTGGCTGGCCGCCGCGTCCCGGAAGTTGTTGCAGTCGCAGCCTGAGGATGTGCTGGGCTATCTGTCCACGCTGACCGGTAAATCCGCCCGCACCAGCGCCCGGCGCCTGTCCGCCCTGCGCCGGTTATTTCAATATCTGGCCCGGGAGAAGTATATCGACCATGACCCCTGCGCCCGCGTCCCCGCCCCGCGCCTTGGCCGTCCCTTGCCGAAATCCCTGACTGAACAGGAAGTGGAAAACCTGCTGGACGCGCCGGATACCGCTACCGCCCTGGGCTTGCGTGACCGGGCCATGCTGGAGGTATTGTACGCCACTGGACTGCGGGTATCGGAGCTGGTCAGCCTGCAACTGGGGCAGGTAAATTTACGCCAGGGCGTGATCCGGGTGATCGGCAAGGGTAACAAGGAACGCCTGACGCCGCTGGGCGAGGAGGCTGCCGACTGGGTGCAGAAATTCATGCGCCAGGGGCGTACCGAACTGCTGGCGGCCACCGCTACTCCGGCCCTGTTCCCCAGCCGCCGTGGCTGCATGATGACGCGCCAGACCTTCTGGCACGCAGTAAAACGCTATGCGTTGCGGGCCGGTATCAACAAGCAATTATCGCCGCACGTACTTCGGCACGCGTTCGCCACCCACTTGCTCAACCATGGCGCCGACCTGCGCGTGGTGCAGATGCTGCTGGGTCACAGCGATATATCCACCACCCAGATCTACACCCATGTCGCCCGCGAACGGCTGAAAAACCTGCATGCCGAACACCACCCGCGCGGGTAGCACGGGTGCCCCTGAAAATGCCACGGAGGGCATTTTCCCTAATCCCGCGTTAGAAAGTCCAAGAATGAAAAAAGCCCTGCCTGTATAATGTCTTGTGAGATAAATGACTATCACCCGATGGGTGCTACAGACAAGGCTTATGCATATCTTACCTTATACCATAGCAAAGACCAATGATTTA
>JAPORZ010000059.1 GCA_026709915.1 Gammaproteobacteria bacterium | reverse complement strand
CCGTTGTACCGGCTTGCCCACTCCGTATGCAATTTAATAACATTGTTGTTAAATATCTGCTTATCATCGGTATTCAAGAAGCCTGACGCTTGGTTCCAGGCGACATCATCCTTCCCCGGATGATAATAGAACAGCAGGCGCATGCCTCTTTTTTCCAATTCGTTACCTACGTCCTTTATCAGGTCCCGCGTGGTCGTTCTGCCCGATATAATACTGTCCAGAACCGCGCTGGGCGCCGGGAACCAGACAGTGCCGTGAAAAATGGTCCATACGACATAGGATGCCCCCATTTTCTCAACTTTATCCACAAAGGGAACGACCTCAAAATCGTCTACGAATTCCGCCCATCTAGTACTAATCTTCGTCCGCGCAGTATATGTGCGACCACTTTTATGCGTACCACCTTCATGCGTATGAGTGCTAGATGGAGAATAGTGTACCCACAGGCCCCAGGTCCCCTTCTCGGTGTACCAGCTCATGTCAGGGAAGGTTCTGCCGCGCGCCAGCAGGGCCGCGTATTCGCTCTCCTTAATAAGCTCTATGCCCAAGACACTCAGACTGTTCTTCTTCTCACCCTTCATGTAGGGTGATACAGGGGGATTGTTAGCATATGTCTTTTGTTCATCGGTAATAGTAGTAAGCTGGACCTCTATCTCATTAACCCCGTTGTTAACCCCTCCTTCATTCAGGGTAATAGTCCCAGTCATGGGGATTCGCCTTTCGTTAAGCCGCAGACTATTCTGGACAGCGGTCCGGGTCCCGGCGGCCACGGTGCCGGAGGTGCTTGTCGCCGGCGCATTGATCTGAAACACATTTCCTGAGGCACGCTCATTACGCAAAAGCAAGTTGACCTTATACTTGCCTCCCCCTCCCGTCGGCACCTTTACGGAGTACACCAGTTTATCGTCTGTCGTATCAGACCAACCATAGACATTCTGAATCCAGTACTTGGCATCTGAAAACGGAGCTTTCTCGGTGCCGTACGAACCGTGCCCGGTTAGAAAGTTGATATGTTTCAGATTGCCACAAAGTTTGGCTCGCAGTGCGATGATTAAAGACACATCGCCCTCCAACAGGTCCACCGTACCAGCCCCCCAACCGCTGTGAATCTGCCGGCCCGTCACCTCCGTATTGGGGTTACAGTCGGCCAAGGCCAAGGTGGACGTAACAATGAAAATACCCGTTGCGGCAAACAGAAAACGGATCATGTTCTGCCCGCGTTTTGGGCATGCAAGCAGGCGGCGCGCCAGACGATTCAATGCCGGCAAAGGCCGGCAGTTGTTGGTGCGATCGTCGGTTTGATACATGTTGTCAAACGCCGGGGGTTCGATGTGTGTCGTAACGCCAAGCTATCACATTTGAGCCCACAATAGAGGCAAATTCAACCTCATCATCGGATTGTAATACAGTTTTATGAATGCTGCCACAAATAAGGGCACCTCTAAACCCTCATGACCAAGGTGTTGCACACCCCGACTGTATGTAAATTTTCAAAATTTACATAGCAAAAATTAGAGGTTACCGTAAATAAGCCCAGCTGCGCTGCTGTCGGTCTCTGGCCTGAAACTTCTCTATCGCATCCTGGCGTTGCAGGGTCAGGTCTATGGCGTCCATTCCCTGCAGCAGCAGGTCCCGGTAAAGCGGTTCGATCTCGAAACGGTAGCTCAAGCCGGTGGCAGTGGCAACAGTGGTGTTGTGCAAGTCGATAGTAAGGCGCGCCGCGTCAGCGTTGCACAGGTTCAGGATGGCCGCCTCCGGCAGCCTTATCGGCAACAGGCCGTTGCGCATGGCGTTATGGTAGAAGATCGAGCCGAAACCCGGGGCGATGACGGCCCTGAAACCGTATTCCAGCAACGCCCATACCGCGTGCTCGCGGGAAGAACCGCAGCCGAAGTTAGCGCCAGCCAGCAAGATGCCGGCGGCGGCGTACTGTGGTTGGTTGAGCACAAAGTCAGGATTGAGGGCGCGCGCCTCCCGATCCGTGTTCAGGTAACGCCAGCCGGCAAACAAGCCTGTGCCCAAACCCTTTTTTGACACCTGGCGCATCTCCCGGGATGGAATAATGGCGTCGGTGTCGATATTGTTGCGCAATAACGGCACGGCGATGCCTTCATAAGCGCCGAAGGGTTTCATAGGCGGTTGCTCATGGATTTCTCAAGAATTCATGCTCCGGGTTCGGCGCGCGCTCAGCCCGCAGCAAAATCACGTACATCCGCGATGTAACCTTTAAGCGCCGAGGCTGCCACGGTCGCCGGACTCGCCAGGTGCGAACGGACTCCAGGACCCTGGCGCCCTTCAAAGTTGCGATTGGTGCTGGTGATCACGCGGGCGCCGACCGGGAAGCCCTCGCCACCGGCATAGAAACACAGGGAACAACCCGCCTCGCGCCACTCAAAGCCCGCTTCCAGGAAGATCTCGTGCAGTCCCTCCTGTTCCGCCGCACGTTTGACCTGGGTGGAGCCGGGCACACAGAGCGCCTTCACCCCCGCCGCAATTTTGTTGCCTTTGAGCACCTTGGCCGCGGCGCGCAGGTCACTGAGCCGGCTGTTGGTGCAGGAACCGATAAACGCGGCGTCCACCGGCACCGAAGCAATGGCGCGCCCGGCCTTCAGGTCCATGTACTCCAACGCCCGCTCCATGCCGTTGCGGGTAATCGCATCTGCTTCCGCGCCCGGGTCCGGTATCTGCTCGCACACGCCTATCGTATGTTGCGGGCTGGTGCCCCAGGTAACGCTGGGTTCGATTTGTGTCAGGTCCAGGTTCAGCTCTTTGTCATAGACGGCGCCGGCGTCAGTATGCAGTGTGCGCCAGTAATCCTGCGCCGCGTCCCAAGCGCTGCCGGTCGGCGTGTAGGGCCGCCCGGCAACATAGTCCAGCGTGGTCTCGTCAGGCGCGATCAGCGCGCTGAATGCGGAAAACTCCACGGCCATGTTGCACAAGGTCATACGGGCTTCCACGGAGAGTTGCCCGAGGCCCGGCCCATGGAACTCAAGCACGCAACCGCTGGCGCCGGCGGCCGTGTATTTTCCCGTCAGCTGTAGTATTACGTCCTTGGCGGTGACCCCGGGCGCCAGCCGGCCCTCCAGGCGCACGCCCAACTGCCCCGGTTTGACGACCCTCAAGGTCTCGGTGACCAGAGCATGTTCGCAGTCGCTCGAACCGATGCCCCAGGCCAACGCGCCCAGTGCGCCCAGCGTGCAGGTATGGCTGTCGGGACAAACCAGGGTCAGGCCGGGCAGCGCGATCCCTTGTTCTGCGGAAATCACGTGGGAGATACCCTGGCGCGGGTCGTTGATGTCGAACAGGGTAATGCCGGCGCGCCGGGCCTCCCCGCGCAGAAGGGTGATGAACTCCTTGCCGCCGGGCATGGTAGTATTGTCACCGCGGCCGGGGAAGGTATCGACGATATGGTCCATGGTAGCGAACACCTGTTGCGGGTTTTTTACCCGGCGACCTTGTTCGGCCATGGAACTCAGGGCAATGCTGCCGGTGCGCTCGTGCAGGAAGACCCGATCTATGTGCAACAGGCAGGAACCGTCCCCCAGGTCGGCGACCAGATGGTCATCCCAGATTTTTTCGAATATTGTCTTTGGCATCGTATATCATAAAAGTATAACATTAGAACTTTACCGATATTGCACGGGTAGCGCTATGACAGTTGACTTGTTGATCAAGAACGTGAGAGTGGTCAGGCCGGGGGCCAGCCTGGTTGAGACCATGGACATTGCCATAGACAAGGGCAAGTTCAGCCGTATTGCCCCGACCATCGACCCGGCCGGTGCGCGCCAGGTGGTGGACGGCAAACAATACCTGGCCTTCCCCGGCGTGGTCGATGCCCACATGCACACCGGCATTTACTCGCCGCTGCCCGAAGATGCAATCACCGAAAGCCGGGCCGCGGCCATGGGCGGCGTCACCACCAGCCTGAATTACATACGCACCGGCAAGTACTACCTGAACAAGAGCGGCCCTTACCGGGAGTTTTTTCCGGAGGTGCTGGAACAATCCGCCGGGCGCTTCCATGTCGATTACGCCTACCACTTGGCGCCGATGATGGCGTCCCACATCGATGAGATTGACGACCTGGTGGAGCGATTCGGCGTCACCTCATTCAAAATTTTCATGTTTTACGGCTCCCACGGCCTGCATGGCAAATCCGAAGACCAGAGCGACTTCCTCATGATCGACAGTGACGAGCATTATGATTTCGCCCACTTCGAGTTCATCATGCGCGGCATCCGCCGAGCCATGGACCGCTTTCCCGACAAGGCGCAGCAAATCAGCCTGAGCATGCACTGCGAAACGGCCGAGATCATGCGCGCCTACACGCGCCTGGTTGAAGAAGAAGGCCGCCTCAGCGGCCTGCCCGCCTACCATGCCTCGCGCCCGCCGCACTCGGAGGGGCTGGCGATCTTCATTGCCTCTTACCTGGCGCATGAAACGGATTGCGTGAACATCAACCTGTTGCACCTGACCTCGCGCAAGGCCGTGGAGGCCGCGCTGCTGATGGCAGAGGCGTTTCCCCATATCAATTTCCGCCGCGAGGTCACCATCGGCCATCTGGTGCTGGATATCGACGCGCCGACCGGGGCGCTGGCCAAGGTCAACCCGCCCATCCGCCCGCGCGCGGATGTGGAATACCTGTGGGAAAAACTGCTGGAGGGAAAAGTGGACTGGGTGGTCAGCGACCATGCCTGCTGCAAGCATGAAATCAAGGTCAACACCGAGACGCCTGAAAATGTGTTCCTGGCCAAGTCCGGTTTTGGCGGCACCGAATACCTGCTGCCGGCGCTGCTCAGCGAAGGCGCCCGCCGCGGCCTGAGCCTGAACCGCATCGCCGAGCTGGTCAGCTACAACCCGGCGCGCCGCTACGGCCTCAACGGCAAGGGCGATATCGCTCCTGGCGGTGACGCCGACCTGGTGCTGGTTGACCCCAACGAGACCTGGGTGGTGCAGGCACAGGACTCCCCGTCCAACCAGGGCTACACCCCATTTGAAGGCATCGAGTTAACCGCCCGGGTGAAACAAACCTGGCTCCGCGGCCGTCTCATCTATGACGGCAACGTCATCGGCGAACCTACGGGGAAATTCCTGAAACGGCCGTATTAGCCTTTGGCGCCTGTATGAAAAACCCAACGAAATACTCGCTGCCAACCTCTGAAAATACCCTGCGCGGCATTTCCAGAGGCGCCCTGATGCTTGTGGTCGGGCTGGTGTTAGCGCTGGCCGGCTGTGGCGGTGGCGGTGGTAATGGTAGCGTCAGGCCGGCGCCGCCTGCGGTGGAACCGGCACCGCCGCCGACCGAGCCGGAACCGGCCACGCCTGAGCCGGTTGCGTCGGAAAGTGAGTTGCGACAGGAGTTTGCCGGGCATCCGCAGTTTCAGAATCAGCGTGCGCTGGAGCAGGTCAACGCGCATTATGCTTACGCGCGCGGCGCCACCGGCGCCGGCATTACCATCGGCATCATTGATGACGGCGTCGATCCGGAACACCCGGCGTTGGCCGGGAAAATCCACCCGGATTCATTTTATGCCGATGGCTATAACCCGGATTTCAGCGCTTGTGACACACGCGCTACGGACGGCGCCTGCCTGGACAGTGATCCGTCCCACGGCACTTACGTGGCCGGCATCATGGCGGGGCGCCGTAACGAAAACACCGCTGCCGGCGTCGGCGACTCCCGGGCCGTGCACGGCGTAGCCTTCGATGCCGAACTGTTCTCCGTGGGCATTCTCCTGAGCGACCCCCTGGAAGTCTATGAACCTGTCGCACTGAGCGCTTACGATTCGGGGCTGGCCGATCTCATCGCCGGCGTCCCCGCTGCCGTGACCGTACTTAACCTGAGCATCGGGCTGCCTGGCAATATAGAGGCGTATTCCGAAGCAGACCTGCGCGCGGCGTTGCCACAGGCGATAACCACCATGGCGCAGGCCGCAACGCCGGCTGCAGATCGCACCATCTACGTCTGGGCTGCCGGCAACGCCCAGGGCGCGATGCGTCCTGACGCTACGCTCGAAGAGGCTACTTCGGTGGAGGTGCTGCCGGGTATCGCCGCCCGCATTGCGGAATTGCGCGGCCACTCTCTGGCTGTGGTTGCCACCGACCCAAGCGGCGCCATCGCAGACTTTTCCAGCCGCTGCGGCATTGCCGGGGATTACTGTCTGGCCGCGCCGGGGGTGGAGGTGGTGGGCCCGATACCCAACAACTATTGTGCGACCGGCACGGCAGAGTGTTACAGCAGCGCTTCGGGCACCTCTGCGGCCGCTCCCATCGTCAGCGGCGGTATCGCGTTGCTGGCGCAACACTACCGTGACCAGCTGGGCAATGACGAGATCGTCGCGCGCTTGTTGCACACCGCCAACAAGGACGGTATCTATGCGGACACGGACATATATGGCCAGGGCTTTCTTGATCTGGATGCCGCCACCCGGCCCGTAGGTGAGACCAGACTGCTCACGAGCCAGTCTTTAGGTGGCCCTGCCGCCCCGGTTCAACTCAGCGCCCTGGCTACGGCGCCGGCTTTCGGCGATGCGCTGGCGCGCGGTCTTGGCGCCTACGCAGTGGCCGCTTTTGATACCTTGAATGCGCCGTTCTTCCACGCGCTGGGCGAGTATATCCACCCCGCCGTTGCGCCGGCGCGCCTGGAGGATCGTCTCCACACCCTGGGCAATGACCCGCGTGGCGCGTTATGGGATGCGGGAGCGTACCAACTGCGCGCCCGCCTGGATCATGGCCACGCAAGTTTCAATGCGTTTCCGGTCTGGCGCGGGCCGGGGCCTTATGGCTGGTCCGCTGGTTTACCCGGCGCTGCGCGCCGCGCTGCACGTTTGTTCCCGGGGCAGGTTTTGGGCCAGCTTCCGGGCGGCCCGCAACTGGGGTCATTGTCACTGACCCGCCGCGTTGCGGCCGGGGAATTTTATTTCGGCGTGCGCAACCACCCCGGCTGGCAGTTCGGCTTGTATGGGTTGGCGCGCGCAGCCGGCCCGGAGCGTGCTGCGCTCACCCCCGGGACGTTCTCCGATGATGCGGCTTTTGCCAACCCGTATCTCAACTTCGTGCGCGACGGCGCCAGCGCCGGGCTGTCCATTGCTGGCGGCAACGGCGCGTTTAGTCTTGCCGGGTTCCACGGCGCCACGCAATATGGCGAACGGCGCGACCCCAATGCCAGCCATGCCCGTGGCGCGCTGGCTGAATATCGCTTCGATAAGGGCCGGTTCGCCGGCATTGCCGTGCAGGCCGGCTGGTTGACGGAGCCGCAGCAACTGGCCGGTGGCCGTGCCCGCGGCGCCTTCGGCGAGGTGGGCGCAGCCACCGGCTTTCTGGGTCTGGCCGGGCGCTATCCACTCAATGACCACTGGACCGCCTTGGGCAGCGTGCATGCCGGGCTGAGCCGGCCACGGCTGCAACAACAGGGTATGTTGCGGGACTTGTCTATGTTGTGGACCAGTACCTTCAGTCTCGGCGTCATCGGCACGAACCTTGCCCATAGCCGCGACCGGCTGGCCCTGCGCCTGTCTCAGCCGCTACGCGTGGAACAGGGAAACGCCCACTTTTCCTGGGCTTCCGGCCGTACCCGCGAGCGCCACGCGTTATTCGATTATGCCACCTTGAATTTGGAGCCGTCCGGGCGCCAGCTTGACCTGGAATTGACCTACAGCCGCCCCTGGAAGACGGGGCGCGCCCACCTCGGCGCACTCGCCACGCATGAGCGCGGACACACCCGCGGCGAACACGACTTTGCCCTGTTTATGCGTTACCACCGCAGCTTTTACTGAACCAAGCGTCGGCGCACCAGTACCGCGGCGCAGTAGAAGGTGAACAATGCAAACCCCAGCAGTACGCCGATATGCAAGGCAAGGTGGGAGACTTCCTGCCCGGTTGCCAGCGGGCGGATCAGGGCGATGGCGTGACTCAGCGGCAACAGCCCCACCAGGGCTTGGACAAAATCGGGCAACGAGGCGACCGGGTAGAATACGCCGCAGAAGATGAACATGGGCGTGAGCGCCAGGGTGATGTAGTAACTGAAGAAGTCATAGGAGCGGGAGAACGAGGCGACCATGATGGCTGGTCCGGCGAAGCACAGGCCGGTCAGGAAAAATAACGGAATGCACAACAAGGCCTGCCAGTGTGAGATGGCGCCGATCAGAAAGGAAACCAGCAGGATCGCCGAGCTGCTGATCAAGCCCTTGGTGGCGCACCAGAACATCTCACCGGCCACGATGTCATCCACTTCCAACGGTGTCGCCAGCATGGCTTCATAGGTTTGTTGCGGCACCATGCGCGTGTACACCGAGAACAGCCCCTCGAAGGTGGCTGTATTCATGGCGGACGAGGCGAGCAGGCCGCTGGCCAGGAAGGTCAGGTAGGGCAGGCCGCCCAGTTCACCGACAAACTGGCCCAGCCCCAGACCCAGGCCCAGCAGGTACAGAAACGGCTCGCCGAAGTTCAGCAACAGGCTCGGCGCCAGCAGTTTTTGCCATACCAGCAGGTTGCGCCGCCACACGCGCAACATGCCGGGCCGCAGCCGGGGCAGCCGCCAGACGTTCATGCTTCCCGCAGCTCGCGGCCGGTGAGGCGCATGAACACATCCTCCAGGTTAGCGGGACGGTGCAGGTAGTGTACCCCGGGCCGGCCTTCAACCCGCCGGATAATCTCCCCGGGGGTATCGGTAAAGTAGTAAATGGTTTCCCCTACTATTTCCGCTCGCTCCAGGTCCTGCTCCGTGAGGATGCCGGTGAGCGCCTGCGCCTGACCGTGGATCTCCACCACCTCGGGCTCTACGTATTGTTTGATCAGTTGTTTCGGGTGTCCCTGGCTGAGGATGACGCCGTGATCCATGATCACCACATCGTCACACAGGCGTTCTGCCTCTTCCATGAAATGCGTGGTCAGCAACAGGGTGGCGCCGGCATGTTTCAGTTCCCGCAGCCGACCCCAGATCAGGTGCCGCACCTGGGGGTCCAGTCCCGTGGTCGGTTCATCCAATACCAGCAGCCTGGGCTTGTTCACCAGGGCGCGGGCGATGCTCAGACGCCGTTTCATCCCGCCGGATAATTCGCTGATGCGCACCTGCGCTTTTTCGGTCAGCGCCACAAACTTCAACAGTTGCCCAATCCGTTCCTGCAGTGCCGCGCCCTTAAGGCCGAAAAACCCGGCATACACCCGCAGGTTTTCCGCTACGGTAAAATCCGGGTCCAGGTTGTCCAGTTGCGGCACCACGCCGATGTCCTGACGTATCCTGCTGGCATGGCCCGGCACATCTCGCCCCAGCACTTCCAGGCGCCCCCCGGTCAGCGGCGACTGCCCCAGGATCATGCGCAAGGTAGTAGTCTTCCCGGCCCCATTCGGCCCCAGTAAACCGAAACACCCCCCATAAGGCACTTGCAGGTCGATGCCCTTGACCACCGGTTC
>JAPORZ010000218.1 GCA_026709915.1 Gammaproteobacteria bacterium | reverse complement strand
ACGTACTCGGCGCTGTGAAAACGGGTTATTTCCGCGCGTGATGCTGCCCGGGACGCGGGTCTGGTTACACTATCAAGCAAGCCGCGCGCCGCAACTTCGCGCAGGAACTCACCCTGGCGATCAATGCCGAAGGGATGACCATCGGGGAAGCCGTAGGCGGCCAGATTGTCGTCGGCGTACAGGTTCACGTTGTTCTCACTCGTCTGTTCGGGGGGCGCGCGCCTGGACCACACGGCCAGCAGCGCTGTCGCCGTCAGGGATTTTATCAGGGTGCGACGGGCACGATTCACGGTATTCACGCATACATCAGATATACAAACACCTGAACCCTCATGATCAAAGACGCCCTTGCAGCATACCACATGAGGGAACCTCTAAAAATGCCCTCCGTGGCATTTTTAGAGGCGCCCTGATGTGAATTTAAGATACAGATTTGTTACCTGGGGCTATTCATCCGGCGCTTGTTATCGCTGACAATGCAAGGCAAAGTCGATATTTGCACTGCCGCGTGTGTCCGTGCATAATTTTCTTCGCACAGTGCGACCTTTTGACACCCCTGATCACTGATGTTTCGGACTACCAATCAATCGACGCTCACAGCTACCGACCTGCCTCCCGGTTGCAGCTTCCGGGAAAGTGACTGGCACATTCTGGCTGCATTCTGGCATCCGGTTGCCTTTGTCCATGATATAACAGATCAACCGCTCGCAGCAAAGTTGCTGGACGTGAACCTGGCGCTCTACCGCACCGGCGCCGGCATCACCGTGGCCAAAGACCAGTGCCCGCACCGGGGGGTAAAAATAAGCCTCGGCCGCGTGCAGGATGACCTGCTCATCTGCCCCATGCACGGCCTGCATTATGACGGCAACGGGGTGTGTCGCAAGATACCCTCCATCGCCGACCCCACGGCCGCCATACCGGACAAGCTGCGCTTGCGCACCTACCGCAGCGAGGTGCGTTACGGCATCCTCTGGGTGTGTCTCAAGGACGAACCGATCTGGCCGCTACCGTATTGGCGCCACCTGGAAGACCCTGTATATCAACCCAACTATGTGCCGCCGGGCGTCTGGCAGGTCGCCGCCGGACGCCACGTGGAAAACTTCAATGACGTAGCGCACTTCCCCTGGGTGCACGGCGCCACGTTTGGTGGCGGCCCGGACGCGGCTTATCCGCGCTACCAGGTGCAGCACACCGATTACGGCTTGAGTTTCCACATCCCTTATCTGGAACTGCTGAATCGCTTTCCCGACGGCAGGGACGACTTGCAACAACGGGAGGTCGTGTACAGCTACGAACTGACGTTTCCGTTTTCCACCCTGCTGGAAGTGGCGGTGCAGGAATCCGATTATATCCAGGTGATCCTGGACACGGTATGTCCGATTTCCGCGCGGCAGAGCGGCATCTTCCAGATTACCGCCGATAACTTCGGCAACCCCAACCCCGCAGAGCAGGTGCAGGAAACCGTCGCTATTAACGACGAAGACCAACCCTTGGTGGAATCACAATACCCGCAGGAACTGCCCCTGGACTTGCGGGAAGAGATCAATATCCCCGCCGACCGCATGTCGCTGGCATACCGCAAGGCGCTGGCAGAGAAATTCAACCTGGGCGCGCCCATGGCAGGAACTTAATAACGATGACCGACGACCCCATCATGCTTAACGACTGGCACGTAGTGGCCAATGTCAACGATGTACCCGAAGGCGGCAAGATCGCCACGCAGCTGCTGGAGCGCGACCTGCTGCTGTGGCGCAGCAACGGCCAGCTGCACGCCTGGCTGGACCGTTGCCCCCATCGCGGCAGCAAGCTGTCGCTGGGCGAGATCAGGGGAGGTGACACCCTGGTCTGTCCCTACCACGGCTGGCATTTCAATAGCGCCGGGCAATGCACCCTCATGCCGGCCCACCCGCAGCAACCCATTTCCGGGCGGGCCCGGGTTACAACCCTGCAGGTACGGGAAAAATACGGTCTGGTCTGGGTCTGTCTTGGCGACCCAGCCGGCGAGGCGCCTGAGTTTCACGGCGTGGATGAGGATTATCACCTGGTCATCACCGGCCCTTATGACGTCGCCACCAGCGGCCCGCGCGCAGTGGAAAACTTTCTGGACCTGTCCCACTTTCCCTTTGTCCATAGCGGCTACCTGGGTGAAGAACCCTACACGGAGATGGATGACTATGAAGTGGCAGTGGTGGACAACGAGATTCGGGTCACCAATGTCAGCGCCTGGCAACCTCGCGCCAACGTCAACAGCGCGGGCGGCGTCAAGGTGGCTTACTCCTACCGGGTACTGCAACCATTGACCGTAATGCTGACCAAGGAACCCGGCGCCGCCGGCGAGCAGCCGTCCGACCTGATCCTGTTGTCCATTCAACCGCTGGCAGAAACCCGCATTCGCGCCTGGTTCGTGCTGGCCATGAACTACGGTCACGACGAACCAGAG
Source organism: Gammaproteobacteria bacterium (assembly GCA_026709915.1). Lineage (GTDB taxonomy): Bacteria > Pseudomonadota > Gammaproteobacteria > Eutrophobiales > Eutrophobiaceae > JAAXHV01. The sequence continues at coordinate 7,171 of JAPORZ010000218.1, read as the reverse complement.
GCATATTTCCGGGATTTCCAGGACACCATCTTCCTGCAAGACCAGGCGGTGCTGGAATCCCAACGCCCCCAATGCCTGCCCTTAAACCCCACCGCCGAACTGCATCAACCGGCCGACAAGTCCTCCAACGCCTACCGGCGCTGGTTAAAGGAACTGGGCTTGAGATATGGGACGTGTTAGGGCCACCTCTAAAAATTAGAGGCGCCCGCGCAGCATTATGGATGTGCCGTGTCTGCTTAGGTGTCAGGGAGGTCAATTTCAGGTGTTTCTTACCAGAAAGGTGAATTTAAGATACAGGTTCGTTACCTGGATAGATTTACCCGTTGTTCGTTTTCGTCAATCATGGGGAGGCTCGGCAGCCGTTACTCCGGTAGCGCAACTATTAGTGGAGGATGCCCCATGCTCAACTTCAAATTTTGTAATATGCGTTCCAGCGCCATTTTTTTACCGATCCTGGCTGCGTTACTGGCGCCGGCGCCGGTAGCGGCAGATCTTCTCGAAGAAGTGATTGTTACCGCGCAAAAACGGGAAGAAAGCCTGCAGGACGTGAGCGTGTCAGTCACGGCATTTTCCAGGGAGGTGCTGCGCGACATCGGGTTAACCAACAGCAACGACCTGGGCCAGTACGTACCCGGCGTGGTTATCGCACCGCCGTCCGGCAACCAGCAGGCTAAATCATTCATACGCGGGTCGGGCGCAGTCGATTTTGCCGCCAACACGCAAACCACGGTGGGCGTCTATGTCGATGAGGTCTATCTGCACAACACGTTCATGCACACCATGCAAACCTTTGACCTGGAACGGATCGAGGTGTTGCGCGGCCCCCAGGGCACCTTGTACGGCCGCAACGCCACCGGCGGCGCCATCAATTACATCACCGCCAAGCCCACACAGGAGTTTTCCGGCTATGCTCAGGCCGGCTATGGCAGCTATGACGCGGTGAAATTCGAGGGCGCCGTATCCGGCCCCCTCACCGATACCCTGGCCGGGCGCATCGCCGGCACCTACAGCAACGGCGGCGGCTGGATGAAGGGTCGAACCGACCTGCCCGGCACGGTCGGCGGCGATTTCAACGAGGTGGATTTTTACTCCTGGCGCGGCACGCTGGAATGGGCGCCGCAGGATAATGTACAGGTATTATGGTCAGTAAACGGCTCCCAGGATCGCTCCGACGCCTACAGCTACCAGCACGCCGGCGTGGCAGTGCCGGGCAGCTACGAATTTAACCCCGTGACCTTTGCCGAAACCTTCGAGTTGTGTGATGCAACCTTACGGGATGACTGTGTGAATTTCTTCGGCTACCAGGACCCGGACGGCGTAGAGGAACGCGGCGACCCCACCGCCGGTGATTTCGACCTGCATGACGAAGTCGATTTCGAGACTATCGGCACGACCTTGCGCCTGGAGTGGGACTTACAGTACTTTACCGTCACCTCGATCAGCGCCTATAACAAGTTCCAACGCTACCTGCCCGGCGAGGAAGATGGCTCCCCCTACCTGCTCACGCACAACTTTTATCGCCACGATACCGACGGTTGGTCACAGGAGTTGCGCGCCGCGTCCACGACGGACGGCCTGTTTGACTGGCTGCTGGGTTTTTATTACGCCGAAGATGAACTGAACTCGTACAATGAATATCAATTCCGCACTTTCGGTTCCACGTTCCAGTGGTTCGATCAAAACCAGGAAGCGCTGGCGGTGTTCGCCAACGCCGGTTTTCAACTCAATGACCGGCTGAAACTCAGCGCCGGGTTGCGCTACACCCGCGATGAGGTTGACCTGAGGCATCGCAGTACGCATCCCGACCCGAATGATTTCGTGCCCCCCATCCCCCAGGTACCGTTCGACCCCGGCACCAGCGGCGCCAGGACTTATGAAGACGTGAGCTGGAAGGTGGGCATCGACTACACCCCCAACGACGACTGGTTGGTGTATGCCAGCGTCGGCACCGGCTACAAGAGTGGTGGCATCAACGTCGGTTTCGCCAGCCCGGAGGAATTCAACATCTATGATGAGGAAACGCTGCTGGCGGTGGAAGGCGGCTTCAAGTCCACCTGGTGGGACGGCCGCGCCCGGCTCAACGTCTCGGCGTTTTACTACAACTATGAGGACTTGCAGGTGTTCGACCAGACCCAGGGGCCGTTTGGCGCGATATTGATAATCGGCAACGCGCCCCAGGCCGACTATTACGGCGCTGAGGTGGAATTTCTGGTCAATCCGGCACAACGGCTGGAAGTGCTGTTCGGCTTGAGCCACCTCGATACCGAGTTCGGCGCCTTCGGACGCCCCATCACCGGGGAAGACTTAACCGGCAACAGCAACGTGTATTCACCGGAATGGAAGTTTACCGGTCTGGCGCGCTACGAATGGCCGACGCCGGCCTTGATGGGCGGCAAGGTCGCCGCCTCCTTCAACTGGAGCTGGACCGATGAGGTATTCCATACCATAGAAAACCGCAGCGATGTGCGCGCCAAGAGCCACTGGCTGGTGGGCGCCCGCGTGTCCTGGTTCTCCGCGGACGAAAGCCTGGAACTCGCGTTCTGGGGCAAAAACCTGTCCAATACTGCTTATCGGGTACAGACCTTCGACTTCCGCAACTCCGGCTGGCACACCCTGGTGCCCAATACCCCGCGCATGGTGGGTGGGGAGATTGTATATAGTTGGTAGTCAATGAAGTTTGTCCTGGCCGTTATCGCCGCCCAGTTGGCGGGCGGGCTGGTTACGCAAATGTCGCCGCTGGTGGTGGGTGGCGTCATCATCGGCCTGGAACTGACGGAGCAACAGGCCGGTTTCGTCGCCTTTGCGGAGTTTATGGTGTTGGCGATAACCGCTATCGTCATCGCCCCGTTTTTACCGAAACTGTCGTGCCGCCGCTTGTGTCTGGTCGCTGCGGCAGCCGCAGTGTCAGCCCAGCTGCTTTCGATAACAACCAACGAACTCGCCCTGCTGGTGGCAATGCGATGTATTGCCGGCGCCGGCGCCGGTCTGGTGTATGCCGCATCCCTGGCGGCGGTGGCGTCACGCTCTACCAACCCCGACAAGCTGTACGGCTATATCCAGGTCACCTGGGCCGTCCTGAGTACCATCCTGTTCAGCCTCGGCGGCTACCTGACCGACCTGTATGCCCACCGGGGGATCTACGGCATGATCGCCGGCTTGACCCTGGCGCTGATGCTATGTTTCCGCTGGTTGCCGAGCGCGGGTCACGCAGTAGCGGCAACCATAAAAACCGACCAGCCCGCAGCCCCGTCATGGCTGGGGCTGGCTACCCTGGCGGGGATATTTATCTACCTGACCGCGTCCGCCGCCGTATATACGTTCACGGCGCCGTTGGGCGAACGCGCCGGGCTGTCAACCAGTCAGGTCGGTTATGCGCTGACCGCGGGCGCCGTGGTCGGTTTTACCGGCGCCGGCCTGGCCACCTGGCTGAACGTGCGCAAGGGCCGGGCCCTGCCCATAGCGGCCTTCCTGGCGGCCTTTTCCATCATCGCACTGGTGTTATGTACTAATACCCATCCCGTCGTGTTCGTGGTGGCGCTGGTGCTGTCTGTATTGTTCTTCTATTTCTCCGTCCCCTACCTGTTCGGCCTGGCCGCAGCGCTGGACCAACAAGGCCGCTGGGCCGCAGCAGCCGGCTCTGCCTATTTACTGGGTTTTGCCGTAGGCCCGGCATTTGCCGGCGCCATGATCGAATGGTACGACTACCTCGGCTTAGGCATAGCCGCCGTCATCGCCGCCACCCTGGCCTGCGTGTTATTGCTGGTGGTGGTCAGGAATTTAGGGTACGCTGCATGCCACCCTTAGACAGACCGGATTGAAGAGATGAGAGAACGGATATGAAATATACCGTGATCCTGGAACAAGGTGAAAACAGTTTTGGCGCACATGTCCCTGATCTGCCCGGTTGTTTTGCTGTAGGAGCGACGGAGGAAGAAGTAAAAAAACTTATCAGTGAGGCTATAGCAATCCACGTTGATATGCTGAATAGTGATGATGAGACAACTGCGGCAGCATTTTCCGGGATAGAAATTATCAAGGCGGCTGCATGATAACACAAGGGAACCTCTTAAATGCCCTCCGTGGCATTTATAGAAACGGAAACGGAAAAGTGCGATTTCCCGTTTCCTTCATTTTCAATCACTTACGTGCTTAAAAATGGCAGCATATCCCTATGCTGCACGGCCACCTCTAATTTTTAGAGGTGCCCACAAGTGGACGCGACCCACCGTCAGTAACGCACGTCGGGTACGTCCCGGTTAAACTCGAAAGGGTTACGGTTTTTTGTTGCCTGTCTCAGGTTGGTCGGGGGCAAACCGTATTGCTCTTTGATATGGCGTGAGAAATGATGGGCGGATTGGAAACCGCATTGTTCGGCGATCTGGTACACACTCAGCTTGGACTGATGCAGCAGGTAAACCCCTTTTTCGGCCCGCAAACGCCATAGATAACGGGTGGGGGTGATACCGATGTGCTGTTTGAACAGGCGCAGCAGATAGCGGGGGTTCAAGTTGGCAAAGTCTGCGATTTTGTCCAGGTCGCAATGGGAGGCGAAATTGTTGTCAATATAACGTTTGGCCCGCGCCACCGCGCGCGGATACCTGCTGTCTTCCTCTTCGAGGTTGGCCCGGTAGAAATAGTCGTTAAAAACAGCCTCGCCCATGGAATTGCGTAATCGATCCAGGCTCACGCCCTCACCATGCCCCAAGGCGATGCCCTCGTCTATGAGCCACGAGACTAATTTTGACGTTGGGATACAGTGCGGTACTGATTTAAGTCAGGTCTTATACTGTTGCGGCATGACCAGCTCGCCGGTGTGGCACCAACGGACATAATGGCCGGTGCCCTTGGGGAAAATCATTTCATAGCGTTGTTCGGAATAGGCGAACACCGCATAACCGGCAACACAACGGTGTTCTGCCTCATCAATAACTACCGTCGCCTCCCCTTGCAGAATCACGGTAATGTCCAGGTGTTCATGGGTGACCGGACCATAACGACCGCCGTTCGGGAAAACCGCTTTGCCGAACTTGAATGGCTGATCTTTGTTGAATATGTTCATGCAGTCAGGGCTTCTTTCAGTACACACTCTGAAGAAGTGAATTTCAGGTATATGCTCGTTACCTGCAACCATTCCATTTTACACCGCGGACGGCGATACTGCGATACTCGGATTTTTTCAGATGATTAAACACTACTGGCACCCGGTAGGTCTGGCCCGCGACCTGGCCGCTGACAAACCCAAACCAGCCACCGTGCTGGGCGAAGACCTGGTGCTGTGGCGGGCGGGAGACAAGGTCTGCGCCTGGAAAGACCTGTGCGTGCATCGCGGCGTCAGGCTGAGCCTGGGCAGCGTCTGCAACAACCGCTTGCGTTGCGCTTATCACGGCTGGGAATACAACCGGGACGGCCAGTGTGAATTCATCCCCGCCCATCCTGATCTCAGAATACCGGCCAAGGCCCGGGCGACCGCAGTCTATCAGGCGCAGGAACATGCCGGCCTCATCTGGGTCAACCTGGGTGATGCAACCCGGCCATTGCCCGATTTGCCCCAGTTCAACGACCCGGATTACCGGGTCATCCCCTGCGGTCCCTACGAGATCAATGCCGCCGCGCCGCGGGTGGTGGAGAACTTCCTGGATCTGTCGCACCCGCCCATTCTGCACGACGGCATATTGGGTGCGCGCGACCACGCTGTCATTGATGATTACCAGGTGGAAGAACATGAGGACGGCTTTTTTGTCAAGGATGTACGCTATTTCCAGCCCGATCCGGACGGCACCGGGAAAGGCGGCGATGCCTGGTATGACTTCGGTATCCTGGCGCCGTTGACGGTCTATTTCGTCAAGCACATCGGCGGGCGCGCCAATAAGGAGAAATTTGTGCTGATGTTCGCTGTCAGGCCGGAAAGTGAAACTAAATCCTGGGCGCACTTCATCGCCGCGTACAATTATGCGGCGGATTTGACTGAGCAGGACATCAAAGACTTTCACGACCTGATCATCGGTCAGGACATCCCCATCCTGGAATCCCAGCGACCGGAATTATTGCCCATGGACTTAAGCGAGGAACTACACCTGCGTTCTGACCTGTTCACCTCAAAATATCGCCGCCACCTCAAAGCCTTGGGCATGGATTTTGGAGTAGATTGACATGTACCTGCCGACAACTCAAGCCAATACCACCGATTACCCGGCTGACAGCGCCATTGCGGAACACGATTGGCACATCCTCGCCGGGTTCTGGCATCCGTTGGCCTTTGTCTCGGAGATTGGCGCTGAGCCTCTGGCTGCCAGATTGCTGGATACCGACCTGGTCATCTATAAAACCCGACAGGACATAACAGTTGCCAAAGACCAGTGCCCCCATCGCGGCGCCAAGCTCAGTCTGGGCTGGCTCGATGATGACCGCGCCAATGTGGTCTGCCCGTTCCATGGTCACCACTACGACCACCTGGGCGCGTGCACCAGAATACCGTCTTACACCAACCCGAACCAGCTCATCCCGACACAGATGCGTCTGACCCGGTACCAGACCGTGCAACGCTACGGCCTGCTCTGGGTCTGCCTTAAGGATAAACCACTGCGGCCGTTGCCTGAATGGCCGCTGCTGGAAAACCACGATGCAAGTTGGCTCAGAATTGAGATTCCAAAGGGCTTGTGGCAGACCTCCGCCAGCCGCCATTGCGAAAACTTCAACGACATCGCGCACCTGTCCTGGGTACACATGAAAACCTTCGGCAACCGGCAGCGCCCGCAACTGGACGATTACCTGCTGCGGCGCACCGATTATGGCCTGCACATGGAACTGCCCTATATCGAGGTGGAACGGGGGTTTAACGACGACAACATCGGTGAGCGCGAGGTCTATTACAGCCACGACCTGACCTACCCGTTCGCCACCGACCTCAAGGTTGACTACACAGAGGAAATGACCAGCCATTTTTATGACATTGCCGCGCCCGTGAGCGCGGTCGAGACTGCCATCTACCAGATTTCGCTGACCAACATCCCCGGCGCCACCACGGAGGATTACGCCCAATACCAGTTAGTGACCAACGCCGAGGATATCGTGGTCGTGGAAAGCCAGCGACCCTACCCGGTGCCGCTCAACCCCGCCGCCGAAGTCTCCATCCCTGCAGATAAATTTTCCATTCAATACCGCCGCGACCTGG
>JAPORZ010000194.1 GCA_026709915.1 Gammaproteobacteria bacterium | reverse complement strand
GCGAGCCACGCCACAACGCCAGCACCCTTCACGGTCTCACCCCCTGTGCAGACCCGCCCGCGCGCGCCCTAATGACAGAGTGGTATAATTAAGTTACATAGCAAAAATGCCACGGAGGGCATTTTTAGAGGTTACCATAAGGGCGCCTCTGAAAATCAGAGGCTACCATAAAAAAATCCCCGGCATCAGAGATACCGGGGATTCGGCACAAACTCAGTGAATGGGTTTGTTCGACCTACGGCAGGGCGAACACCATCAACACGCCACTGTTACGTGATGAATTCCACAGGTCGCGATAGCCGCCGACAGCGCCTAAGGCCGCACCGCCGGGCTCTTCACGCAGTACCGGGATGGCTACAACCGCGCCAGCCCAGCCGCCGATGCCGGAGAGAACACCAACGTACTGCTTGCCCTTGTGCGTCCACGTGTGGAAGTTACCGATAATGCCAGACGGGGTCTTGAACTGCCACAGCAGTTTGCCGCTGTTGGCATCAACCGCTTTGGCATAGCCTTCAAGCGTGCCGTAGAAGGCCACATCGCCAGCGGTTGTCAACACACCACTCCACACTGACCAGCGCTCGGGAATAGACCATACGATCTTACCTTCGCCGGCATCCCAGGCAATGAAGTTGCCCATGTTAATGGTGCCATTGCCCATGACCTGGCCGGCAGGATACATGGTCAGGTTGGCATTCACATACCAGCTACCGGCAGCCTGCTCGTAGGTAACGCCACCCGTCTCGTAGCTGACCGGCTCATAGGTCATGCAAACGTGGTTGGTGGGTACGTAGAACAGCCCGGTGCGCGGGGAGTAGGCAGCAGGTTGCTGGTCCTTGGTGCCCAGTGCTGCGGGGCAGATGTCCTTGGAGGTAACGTCCTGACCGTTGAAGTGCGTGCTGTACGAGTTGACAACCTGGGGGTAACCCGTCTTCATGTCAACATGGGTCGCCCAGTTGACGGCCGGGTCATACTTCTCAGCCACCAGCAGCTCGCCGGTTTTACGGTTCATGGTGTAGGCGAAACCGTTACGGTCGAAGTGCACCAGTGCAGGCACGTTGTCCTGACCCTTAACCGTCATGTCGGCCAGGATCATTTCATTGACGCCGTCATAGTCCCACTCGTCGTGAGGCGTCATCTGGTAAACCCAACGCGCCATGCCGGTGTCGATGTCACGAGCAAAAATACTCATGGACCACTTGTTGTCACCGGGACGTACGACCGGGTTCCAGGTGCCGGGGTTGCCATTGCCGTAGTACATCAGATTCTCATCGAAATCAGCGGGCCACCAGCCCCAGACAGAACCGCCGCCAATCTTCCACTGGTCGGAGGTCTCTTTGCAGAGACGTTCGTCAGCAGAGTTGGCGCGCAGGGCCATTTCGCCCCAGGAGCTCTTGCCGGTGCCAACCTCAGCGTCGAACTTGCACCAGGTCTTCAGCGAAGAATCAGCGCCTACGGGCTCGCCCATAGACGTGGTCTTTTCCGGGTCGAAGAGCATGTCTTCGTCCGGACCCATGCTGAAGGCACGCCAGGCCAGACTACCGTCTTTGGCATTGAAAGCAGCGATCCAGCAGCGCACGCCAAACTCAGCGCCGGAGCAACCGGTAAAGACTTTGTCTTTAATCGGGTGCGGGGCATTAGTGTTGGTCATGCCGTTGTGCGGGCCGTAGCCTCTGCCGTCGGCGCTGGGGCCAACCATGTCGTCAGAGATGTCGGCGCCGTTCTTGGTCTGCCAGATGATGCTGCCGTCCTTCGGGCTCAGCGCATACAGGGTGGTGTCGGCTGCCTGCAGGTAGATCTGACCCATGCTGTAGCCGAGACCGCGGTTAACGACGTCACAGCACATTTTCGGAACAGTTTCATCTTCATCCTGAGGGGGTACGAAGTCCCAGGTAATTTCCAGGGTCTCAAGATCGATGGCGAAAACATCATTCGGGAATGATGCGTGAATGAACAGATGATCGGAATCCAAACCCGTCTCACTTGGCGGCAAGACGAGCGGCCCCCCTTCATGGCCTCGCAAACGTCCCGTTGAGAACGTCCACGCAGCCACCAGGTCACCGGCGTTTTTGTTAGTAATCTGGTCCAGTTCAGAATAACGCCAGTTCCAGTAATTGCCACCCGGATAGACCCAATAGTTCGGATCCTCCATCAGCTTGCGCACGCCGTCATTGGCGTAAACTGATGCAGACACGAACAGGGCCAGAGGGACAATTATCCACTTACTGAAGGAAAATTTACTCATGACCTCCTCCTCGTTTTGTTTATATTACGGTTGATCTCGATTTTTGTGATCTCCCCGCTATCTCGAGATCGTAAAAGATAGCCGGGAGTAAGATATCAGAGCGCTGCTTATGCGTCAATGCTATATGGTATCCACTATACAGTATTGTAATTCTTCCATTCTGATTTTTCTGTTTCGATTGTGGACTATTTTAGTTTTTGTGCCACCGTCACCCCGCCGCTCAAACAAGGCATACCAATAACCCATGTGGCATTCAGGCAGTATAGGAAATTTTCACATGACAAGCAAGTTTTTTTCACAGACTACCCAATATCTCACCTTAATTTGGAAAATGTCAAGCAAATATTTCGGCAAATATTCCGGCAACAGATATTTGCTTCAGGCGCAGCATACTGTATAGTCGCGGGCTATGACCATGTAATGCCAGATTAACCGGAGATTATCGAGGTTTCCATGTCAAACATTATAAACATTACGGCACGGGCGTGCGCGGTTATTGCCGGTGTATTCATCGTTGTCGCGGCCGCTTCGGCAGACGTCATGCCCAGCGATTGGCGTCAGAAACTGTCGGACGAAGCCTGGGAGCAGAATCTGCGCGCGGCCACCTTCCAGGATCGGGAAATATTCGAGGATGCCGAGCAGAACGTGCTGGAAGTCAAGGCGCCGTACCGGGCCGAAGACGCGGCGCTGACCCCGATTTCCATTCATACCCGATTTCCTCAGACCGATGAGCTGTATGTGCAACGCATGCATGTTTTCATCGACAAGAACCCGGTGCCGCTGGTGGGCATATTCGACTTTACGCCGGACAGCGGCAAGGCCGACCTGGCCATGCGCGTCAGGGTGAACGACCATACTTATGTGCGCGTGATCGCCGAGTTGAACAACGGCGAATTGCACATGGGTAAGAGCTTCGTGCGCGCCATGGGCGCCTGCTCCGCGCCGCCGCCGAAAAGTATTGACGATTCCATTGCCAATATGGGCGAGATGAAGATGAAGCTGATCGGCGCCGTGGAATATACCAAACCGAACCTGATGCAACTCAAGATTAAGCACCCCAATATCACCGGGTTGCAACCGATGCGCATCGGCTCCCATGTCCATCCGCCTGCGCATTTTATCAACACCCTGAATATCAGCTACAACGGGGCGCCGATTATGAAGGCGCAATTAACCTTTGCCATCAGCATGGACCCCAGCCTGCGCTTCTTCTTCGTGCCGGAAACCGAGGGCGTGCTGACGGTGGAAGCGACCGATACCAAAAATGCGCGCTGGTCGTCAGAATTTGCGGTGAATTAGGCAGGACGGCGATACGTTTGTCGCCTCCGGAAACCTCTGGGAACCTCTAATTTTTAGAGGTGGCCCTCTAATTCGCTGGCCGTGGCGGCGCGGCGACGCGCTTTACTGCCGGACACATCGTATCCGCTTGCTTCCTGACGGCCTCCAACTGCTCGAGCTGATCCTTGCTGACGTCATCGTCGCGAAACAAGCCGCCGCGTTTGCCCGGCATTTTGTTGTAACGTTCCTGCAGGCTGCCTTGTTCGAACACGTTAAAGCTCAATTCAGCCTCAATGACATCTTGCCGACAGGCGCAGGTCAATAAATTCTCCTCCGTCTGGCCGCCAAGTTGCGCCATGCAACCGACGACCTGCCGCACGGTTTCGACCGTCGGAAATCCGGCGGCCGCAGCGACTGTGGGCAGCGCCAGGGCCAGAATTATTGTTGTTGCTTTGAACATGGATAAATCTCCTCAATAATCATACCAGGGTTCTCAAAGTGACCTCTGATTTTCAGAGGTTCCGCTACAATCAGAGTACATGGATATACCGCTAAAATCAATCACACCGGCCATGACGTCGGCCGTGGTCCAAATATCGTTCCAGTAATGCCATGACTGCGTCGGTGGCGCCCTGATGCTGTTGCACCAGGCGTTGACCGCGCAGGCCGCAGGTTTGGCGCAGCTGCTTATCTTGTAACAGGCGGGTAACGGCCGCGGCCAGTTGTGCGGCATCGGTGACGATGGTAAGCGCCTGCTCAGCCTTGAACAGTTCGATAATCTCAGTGAAATTAGCGGTGTGTTCGCCACTGACTAAGGGTACGCCCAAGGCCGCAGCCTCCAGCACGTTGTGCCCACCGGCCGGGACCAGGCTGCCGCCGATGAACGCCACGTCGGCACAGATATAGAACCGGCTGAGTTCTCCCAGTGTATCTAACAGGTAAACGTCCGTATCCTCAGGCGTGCTGCGCGCCGCGTCGGTGCGTCTGACAACTTCCAGGCCACGCCTGCGGCAGCGGTCATACACCTGGTCGCAACGTTCGGGATGGCGCGGCGCCAGCACCAGCAGGCAATCTGCAACCGTTCCCCGGACCCGGTCGAAGGCATCCAGCACCGGCTCCTCTTCGCCGGCGTGGGTGCTGGCCGCGATCCAGACCGGACGCGTACCCGCAACAGTGCGCCGCAGTGATGACGCGCTGACAGTAGCAGCATCCTGCATTGCCATATCGAACTTCAGGTCGCCTGTTATCGAAACCCGGACCGGGTCGGCGCCCAGCGCGACGAACCGCGCTGCATCTTGCTCGCCTCGGGCCGCGATATGGCCCAGCCAGCGCACGGCCGGCGCAGATAACCGCCGGCACCTCAGGTAACTGCGCAGCGAAGCCGCGGACAACCTGGCATTGACCAGGATTGCGGGAATCCCGCGGTGGTGGCAATGGTAGAGCAAGTTCGGCCAGATTTCCGTTTCCAGGATCACCAACAGGCGTGGCTTGACCCGGCGCAGGAACAGGTGCACGGCATGGGGCAGGTCATAAGGCAGGTAACGATGCTCCACCGCCCCGGCAAACAGAGCCTCGACACGCGCCGCGCCGGTGGGCGTCACCGTCGTCAGCAACACCCGACAATGCGGGTAGGTGCCGAGTAACCGGCGCACCAGGCTGGCCGCGGCCTGCACCTCGCCCACGGATACCGCATGCACCCAGATCACCGGCGCGGTGGAGGCTGCCGCCCGGATGCAGCCGAAGCGTTCGGGAATGCGTTGTCGGTAGGCGCGGTTCTTCACTCCCCGCAACAGCAGGTAACACAGCGCCAGCGGCGCGCCCAGGTACAAGACCAGGCTGTACAGAAGCCGCGTCAGGTTGACCGGGAAACCCCGCAACGGGTTTAACATGAATCACGCCACCTGCGTCATTCCGGGCTTGACCCGGAATCCAGTGCGCCAACCTTCCTTGTTTCCAGTTCCTGCAGATACTTTCTGATACCCTGTTCCAGGCCGGTGAACGACTTGCGGTAGCCGGCCTCCCGCAATGCCGAGATATCCGCCTGGGTAAAACTCTGGTATGCCGCCAGCAGGTCTGGCGGAAAATCCATGTACTCCACTCTGCCCTTGCCGTGCCAGTCCGCCAGCAGCCGGGTCACATCGTTAAAACTCCTGCTCCTGCCGCAGCCGACATTGAAGATGCCGCGCACCTGGGGTTGGTGCATAGCCCACAGGTTCACCTCCGTTACGTCATCAATATAAACAAAATCCCGACGTTGCTCACCATCCTCGTAGCCGCCACTGCCCTTGAACAGTTTCATAACGCCGTCTTCCAGCAACTGCTCGTGCAAGCGAAATATCATGCTGGCCATGGCGCCTTTGTGCCGCTCCCCGGGGCCGTAAACGTTGAAATACCTGAGGCCGACTATCGGCGCCCGCGCCGGCGCCGCCACCCTGCGCACATAATGGTCGAACAACAACTTGGAATAACCATACACGTTCACCGGCCGTTCATACTGCGGCGCCTCGATAAAGCGCCGGCTGTTGCCGTACACCGCGGCGCTGGAGGCATAGATCAACGGCACGCCGGCGTCCTGACAGGCATCCAGCAGGCGCCGCGACCAGGCGTAGTTGTTTTCCAGCATGAACCTGCCGTCCTGCACGCGGGTATCTGAGCAAGCGCCCTGATGCAACACCGCCTCCACCCCGGCCAGCCGTTGCGGCAGGGACGCCATGAACTCATCTTTGTCCAGGTAATCCAGCAAGTCGCATTCCACCAGGTTGCTGAACTTGCTGCCGTCGGTGAGGTCATCGACTGCAACAAGGTCGGTACGGCCGGCTGCGTTCAGCCCGCGCAACAGGTTGCCGCCGATAAACCCGGCGGCGCCGGTGACGATGATCATGTTTCCTCCCGGCCGGCTTGCCGGAGCGCCTCCACCAGCGCGCTGGTGGAACAGCCCGGCGTCAGCGGCAGGGTAACGACCTGGCCGCCGCGCTGCCGCACCTGCGCGGCGCCGGCGATCCGGTCCGGCGTATAATCGCCGCCCTTGATCAACAAGTCGGGCTCAAGCGCCTGCACCAGGCGCACCGGCGTATCCTCGGAGAACGTCACCAGCCAGTCTACCGCAGCCAGCCCTGCCAGTGTCTTAAGACGTTTATCCAGCGCCTGCAATGGCCGGCCGGGGCCTTTCAGCCGGCGCACGGAGGCATCGTCGTTGACCGCCACCACCAACCGGTCACCCAGTGCCCTGGCCTGCTCCAGGCACTCGACATGGCCGGCGTGCAACAGGTCGAAACAGCCGTTGGTCAGTACCATTTTCTCACCTCTGCCCCGGCACTGCGCGCGCGCTTCCAGTAATTCGTCAAGCGTCAGCAGCTTGCGTGCGGGACGCCCGCAGCGGGCATTCAACTCTGGCGCGCTCACGGTGACCGCGCCCAGCTTTTCCACAGCAATGCCCGCGGCCGCGTTGGCGAAGCTGACGGCCGCGCGCCGGCTGTAGCCGGACGCCAGGGCTGCGGCAAACGTGGCGATGACGGTGTCGCCGGCGCCGGTCACATCGAACACCTCATGGGTCTCGGCAGGCAGATCGACAAACTCAGGCCCGGCCCGCTCCACAAAGGTCATACCGCGCGCGCCCCGGGTAATGAGCAAGGCTTCCAGCGACAGCGCCTCACACAGGGCCACAGCCTTGTCCCGCAGTTCATCCTCGCCCCGGCAGTTGCCTGCTACGGCCGTAAATTCCCGGTAGTTCGGCGTCAATATCGAGGCGTTGCGGTAGCGGGAAAAATCCGTACCTTTGGGATCGATGAGTACGGGCAAGCCGCGGGCGCGGGCCAGCTCGATAAGGGCCGGCGCCTGAACCAGTGTGCCCTTGGCATAATCAGACAACACCACCAGGGTGGCCGCAGGCAGTTGCGCGGGGAAACTGTCTGCGAGGCGCGCGGCGGCCGGCGCGGGAAATTCGTCTTCGTAGTCTAAACGCAACAACTGTTGGTTTTGACTTAGCACACGCACTTTGGTTATAGTGGACGCGCCCGACAGACGATAACAGCCATAACCGACTCCCGACTCCGCCAATGCCGCTTCCAGAACCCGTGCCTGTTCATCATCCCCGGTTATGCCTGCCAGACTGACCTTGACGCCCAGGCATCCGATGTTGGCAGCCACGTTGGCGGCGCCGCCGGGGCGTTCCTCGACCCGTCCTGCCTTGACTACCGGCACCGGCGCTTCCGGAGAAATGCGGCTGGCGTCGCCATAGACGTAGCGGTCCAGCATCACGTCACCGACCACCAGGATTTGTGCATGTTCGCCAGGAATAAAACTGTTAGGGATCGTCGTTTGCATGTCCCGGTTAGTATAAAGCCGCGACGGCTTCATTGCACAGGTATTGTCGGGCTGTCGGTAACTCTTAAAAATGCCCCCTATGGCATTTTTAGAAGCGCGCTGGCGGCGGCGCTGTGCTGTGCCTGCCTGCCCGGTCTGCACGCCTGGGCGGATAACAGCAACGACGATGGCTTGCGCCCGTTCGCCGCGGAATATGCCTTGTACGCAAAAAATACCAAAGCCGCCCGGGTCACGCGCAGCCTGACCCGGCTGGACGATGGCGCTTATGAATACCGTTCCGAGACAAAAACGGTGGGCCTGATCTCGTTATTCAAGCAACTGCACGTTGTTGAATCCAGCCGTCTGAAGCCGGAAGACCGTATGCTGAAACCGCTGTCTTACAGCTACAACCGCACCGGACACCGGAAAAAACGCGACGTTTTCATCGACTTCAACCACGACACAGGCAAGATAAAAAATACCATCAACGGTGATTTCTGGCACTTGCCGCTGGCACCCGGGGTGATGGATAAACTGCTGTACCAGCTTGCCATCATGCACGACCTGCAACACGGACGCACGCCTGCCGCCTACCAGATAGCCGACGGCGGCGGCATCAAGACTTACCACTTTGAAAAGCTGGGCGAGGAGGTCGTGGAAACGCCTCTGGGCAGTTTCAACACCGTAAAAATGATCAGGCACAGACCGGACAGCGACCGCAAGTCCATATTCTGGTGCGCCCCGGAGCTGGATTATTTACAGGTAAAGGTGGAACATACCGAAAAAAACGGCAGCACCACGGTGGCGGTAATTAAATCGCTACGTTGGTGATTATCCGAGCTGACACAGACTAACGCAGATGGAAAAAATGCGTCATCTGCGGAGAAAAACCCGCGTAGATTCAATCACCGGCGAGCGCCTGCAGCAGGGTGTCGGGGGGAACGTAGCCGGGTAATTCTTCGCCGTTTTCCAGGTAGATGGCAGGGGTGCCGCGCACGCCCAGAGCCAGCCCTAATTCATATTGCCGTTGTACCGGGTTGTCGCATTGCGCCGGCGCGATGGGGTCGCCGCGCTTGGCCTCGGTCATGGCTGCATTTGCGTCTGTCGCACACCATACCGATTCCATATCAGCGAACGCCTCCGAATCGGGGCCGGCACGCGGGAAAGCCAGATAGCGCACGGCCACGCCGCGGTCGTTCAACTCCGCCACATCAAGATGGAAGCGGCGGCAGTAGCCGCAGGTAATATCGGTGAAGACATATACCGTATGTTGCGCGGCGTCAGGCACAAAATCAATGGTCTCGGAGGCGGGGACGTCGGCCAGCACCTGCTTGCGGACCGCCGCGCGTTCCTGCTCGCTCAGGTTGACGCGCGCACCCAGATCAATGAGGTCTCCCTGCAGCAGGTAGCGACCATCCTCGCTCAGATACAACAGCTCCGTGCCCAGCATCACCTTGTACAGACCGGCAACGGGTGATGGCTCGATGCGGGTGACCTCAACATCGGGGAAAACCTCGGCAATGGCCTGACGCAGGCGCTCAGCGCGTGCGGTGTCGGCAGGCGCTACGCTGGCACAGAGTAAGGTAAATAAAAATGGTGTCAGGATTTTGTGCATGGGATTCTCACTCTCTTAAAGGCGTAACGACCAGCCCTGACTATAACACAAGTAGCCGCGCTGACCAAAAATCATAAAAATCCCAAATTCCGCGTTAGAGATTTGAAACAGACCTGTGTGTGCCGTTTTGCGGGTTGGTAGTGCCTGTTTACCGGTAACCGGCCATAGGCTGCCCGGATACAGGGGG
>JAPORZ010000076.1 GCA_026709915.1 Gammaproteobacteria bacterium | reverse complement strand
AAACAAGTAGTATAATCACCCCTGCGCCGTATTTTCGTTAACATCTTAACTCTGGAGGGTAATGATGAATCCGCTTAAAACGATAACAGGCACCCTGGTGCTGGGTTTTGTGGCGGCCGTGGTGGTGGCCTTGCTCATTCCCGGTGGCGGCATGCTTAACAAGTGGTCGCTGATAGTCTGGTTGCACGTCTTTTTCGGTGTGATCTGGATCGGGCTGCTGTACTACTTTAATTTTGTGCAGATACCGGCTATGGCTACCGCAGCGGCCGACAGTGACGGACCGGGACCGGCCGCCATCGGCAAGTACGTCGCCCCGTTGGCGCTGCTGTGGTTCCGTTGGGCGGCCCTGCTGACCTGGCTTACCGGCGCGGCCACACTGGAAATCATGGGCACCGGTATCGGCAACGCCTTCATGCTGAAGCCCGGGGCGGTAATTATCGGCGTGGGCGCGTGGCTGGGCACCATCATGCTGTTCAACGTGTGGGGGTTAATCTGGCCGAACCAGAAGAAAGTTCTCGGTATGGTCGCCGCCACCGATGAGGAAAAGGCCAAGGCCAAGCTGGTAGCCACCATGGCCTCGCGCACCAATACCTTGCTCTCCATCCCCATGCTGATGTGCATGGTCGGACACGGGCACGGCGGCCTGCCGTTCTGACGCGGCGCGCTGGCAACGGGTAGCGCCGGAGACGGCGGGCCGGACGCATCTTGCCGGCGGCCCAGGCGCCCCGGTGCGGTGGCGGCTCTGCTGATTGTTGACCCATGCCTGAAGCAATAATGGCAACCTACCGGCGCTTGGATGTGGCCTTTGCCAGCGGGCGCGGCGCCTGGCTCACGGATCAGGCCGGCGCGCGCTATCTGGATGCCTTGAGCGGCATCGCCGTGTGCGGTCTGGGCCACGCCCACCCGGCGGTGGCCGAGGCGCTTGCAGAACAGGCCGGACGGTTAGTACACACGTCCAACCTTTATCGCATTCCGCTACAGGAGGAACTGGCCGAGCGCCTGACCGAGGTGACCGGGATGGAGCGGGTATTCTTCTGCAACTCTGGCGCCGAAGCCAACGAGGCCGCGCTCAAGATCTGCCGGAAATTTGCCCGCCACAAGCAAGTGGCAGAACCGCTCATTATCGCTATGACAGGCAGTTTTCACGGCCGCACCATGGCGACGCTGAGCGCCACCGGCAAAGAGGAAGTGCGCGCCGGCTTCGAGCCGCTGTTGCCCGGTTTCCTGCATGTGCCCTATAACGACCTGAGCGCCCTGCAGCTGCCCGAGGCCGTGCACGCGCGAGTCGTCGCGGTCATGCTGGAAGCCATACAGGGGGAGGGCGGCGTCAACGTGCCCACCCCCGGTTACCTGCGTGCGCTGCGTGAACTGTGCCGGCGCAATGGCTGGTTGCTGGTCTTAGATGAAGTACAGACGGGCATGGGGCGCACCGGCGCCTGGTGCGCCTACCAGCATGAGGCGATCCTGCCTGAGGTGGTCACCTTGGCAAAATCCCTGGGCAATGGCGTGCCCATTGGCGCCTGTCTGGCTGGCGGCGCGGCCGCGGACATGTTACAACCCGGCAGCCATGGCTCTACTTTCGGCGGCAATCCGCTCGCTGCGGCCGCGGCGCTGGCCGTTATCAGGACCTTGCGCGAGCAACATCTGGTCGAACACGCGGCCACCTGCGGCGCGGCCATGCTGGCGCGCTTCCGGGAGCAACTGGGCGCGATCGACGGGGTCGTGGCCATCCGCGGCAAGGGGCTGATGATCGGGATTGAGCTGGAGCGCGACTGTGGCGTGCTGGTGGAACAGGCCCTGCAACGGCGCTTGTTGCTCAACGTTACCGCCGGCAAGGTCGTGCGCCTGCTGCCGCCGCTGGTCATCACCGAGCAGGAGGCAGATCAGATCGTCGCTACGGTGTGCCTGCTGGTCAAGGAATTCTGCCACTGATATGCCGCGCCACTTCCTGACCCTGGCAGACCTCAGCGCGGCTGAAATCGAGACGCTGATAGCGCGGGCCATGCACCTCAAACAGGCTTTTCAACGGCGGCAGTTGCAGCAGACCTGCGCCGGGCGCGTGCTGGCGCTGATCTTTGAAAAATCTTCCACCCGCACCCGGGTTTCGTTTGAAACCGCAATGGCGCACTTAGGTGGGCACAGCGTGTTTCTGTCGCCCCGGGACAGCCAGTTGGGGCGCGGCGAACCCATAGAGGACACCGCCAGGGTATTATCGAAAATGGTCGATGCGGTGATGATACGCACCTTCGAACACGAGCGTATTACCCGCTTTGCCGAGCACGCCTCGGTGCCGGTTATCAACGGCTTGTCGGACAGTTATCACCCCTGCCAGTTGCTGGCAGACCTGCAGACTTACTATGAGCTGAAAGGCCCCATCAAGGGCAAAAAAGTGGCCTGGTTCGGCGACGGCAACAACATGTGTAATTCCTGGATCAACGCGGCCCGGATCATGGACTTCCACCTGCATGTGGCCGGCCCCGTGGCCTGCCATCCCAGCGCCGACATGGTGCGGCAGGGCGGCGCCAACCTGAGTCTGGGCGAAGACCCGCTGGCGGCGGCGGCCGCGTCCGACCTGATCGTGACTGATACCTGGTACAGCATGAGGCAGGAGGCAGAAGCAGAAGACAAACAGGATTTGTTCAGGCCGTTTCAGGTAAACGAGCGGCTCATGACCAGCGCCGCGCCGGACGCGATTTTCATGCACTGCCTGCCCGCTTATCGCGGCGCCGAGGTCAGCGCCGAGGTCATTGACGGCAGCCGTAGCGTGGTTTGGGAGGAGGCGGGGAACCGCCTGCACGCCCAGAAGGCCCTGCTGGAATTTCTGTTGGAAGGTATGGGGTAGTCATGCACTTTCTGTTGAGTAACGATGACGGCTACCAGGCCGTCGGCCTGGACATATTGAGGCGGGAGCTGCAGGCGTTCGGCAGGATTACCGTGGTGGCGCCGGACCGGAATCGCAGCGGCGCCAGCAATTCACTGACCCTGGACGCGCCGCTGTACACAACACAGGTTGCGGACCGGTTTTTCCATATCAACGGCACCCCCACCGACTGCGTGCACCTGGCGATAACGGGCCTGCTGGCTGAGGATGACATGCCGGACATGGTGCTCAGCGGCGTCAACCACGGCGCCAACTTAGGGGATGACGTGCTCTACTCGGGTACTGTGGCCGCGGCCATGGAAGGGCGCTTCCTGGGACGGCCCGCCATCGCCCTGTCGCTGGCAGGTAATAACCCCACCCACTATGAGACCGCGGGAACAGTCGTCGCAAACCTGGTCGGCAAGCTGCTTGCAGACCCGCTTGATAATGACCTGCTGTTGAATATCAACATCCCGGATGTGCCGTTTGAGCAACTTGACGGCATGGTCGTGACGCGCCTCGGCCAGCGCCACAAATCGGAACCGATGGTGCGCATGGCAGACCCGAACAACCGTCCCATTTACTGGGTCGGGCCGGTCGGCGCCGGCGCCGACGCGGGACCCGGCACCGATTTTCACGCCATCGCCGCCAACAAGGTTTCCATTACCCCGCTGCGAGTGGACCTGACCCGCCATGAAGCCTTGCCGAGGGTCAGGGAGTGGCTCGATGATGTGCTTGCCGTTTAACGCGACATGTCAGCGGCAGCCGCCAACAACGCCCTGAGGGAAGGCTGACCGTGTCGGCAGATTTTCAGGGTATCGGCATGACCTCCCAGCGTTCCCGGAACCGCCTGACGGATCAACTGCGGGAGATGGGCATAACGTCTGAAACGGTGCTGGCTGCCATTGGCAACACCCCCCGGCATATTTTCGTTGATGAGGCGCTGGCCAGCCGCGCCTACGATAACACCGCCCTGCCCATCGGTCATAACCAGACCATTTCACAACCCTACGTAGTGGCGCGTATGACCGAAGCCCTGGTGAACGGCAACCGCATGGACAAGGTGCTGGAGATCGGCACCGGTTGCGGCTACCAGACGGCCATCCTCGCGCAACTGGCGCGCCAGGTGTACAGTATTGAACGCATCAACGCCCTGCTGGCCGGCGCCCGGGAACGGTTTCACACCTTGCGCTACCGTAACGTCAAGGCGCGCTACGGTGACGGCAACAAGGGTTGGCCCGAGCAGGCGCCGTTCCAGGGCATCCTGGTGTCCGCGGCGCCCACCAGCGTCCCGGAAACACTGCCGCAGCAACTGGCAATCGGGGGGCGGCTGATCATTCCCATCGGCCGCAGCGGCGCACAGCAATTGCTGTGCATCACCCGCACGGACGACGGTTTTAAGAAAAAAAATCTGGACATGGTGAGTTTCGTGCCCATGCTCCAGGGCCGGGGTTAGTCCCTTTTGGGTAACGCCTTGCACAGAGCATTGAAGAAATCTGTTCGTCATGCCGGATCCTGCCTCGGCGGCCAGGGCAGGCCCGAACTGGAAGCCAGCGCCCAACGCTTCGTTGCCTGCCTGCTGCTGCTGGCGCTGCTGGGCGGGCTTGCCTCCTGCGCCTCGGTGAAAGCGCCGGTTTCCTCCCCCAAGACCAGCAAGGCGGACGGGGCCGGCCGGTCTTCGCTGCGCGGCAAGTATACGCAACATACCGTGGCCAAAGGCGACACCTTGTACTCAATTGCCTGGCGCTATGGCTACGATCACAAAACCCTGGCCGCCTGGAACCGGATCAAGGCGCCGTTTACCATTTATCCGGGGCAGGTCATCCGCTTCAAACCCTCAGCGCGGCAAGGCGCCGCGTCCACGACCGCCGGCAAGCAGCCCCGAGCCGGGGGCGGGCGCCCGGGCCGGGCGACCCAGCCCAAGTCCGCAACAGGCGCCGGCGCAACTGCGCTGCGCTGGCGCTGGCCGGTGCGCGGCAAGTTACTCAAGTCTGCAACTCCGATTGCGAAAAAAGGCGTCAGTATCGGTGGGCGCGCCGGGCAGAAAATCACTGCTGCGGCCGGCGGGGTTGTGGTTTACAGCGGCAACGGGTTGCGCGGCTATGGCAATCTCATCATCATCAAGCATAACAATACCTACCTGAGCGCCTATGCACACAATCGCGATCTGGTGGTAAGGGAAGGACAAACGGTAACGGCCGGACAACAGATAGCCACGATGGGTGTTGACGGCAAAGGCACGCCGTTGCTGCATTTTGAAATCCGCAAGAATGGCAAACCGATAGACCCGCGGCAACGCCTGCCGCGCTGACCTGCCCACGGCTACGATTATCCATGTCCGAACATGACAAAATCGAAGCCCTGAACCTGGAGCAATCCGGCCCGGCCCAGGCCGACGCCGGCGGCAACACCGGCAAGGACGACCAACACGGCGACTTCGGCGCCACGGAGCTGGACGCTACCCGCTTGTACTTGCGCGAGATCGGCTTCAACCCGCTGCTCACCGCAACGGAGGAGGCCGATTTTGCCCGCCGCGCACGCGCCGGCGACGCGGCTGCGCGCCAGCGCATGATCGAGAGCAATCTGCGCCTGGTGGTGAAGATCGCCCGGCGTTACATGAACCAGGGTCTGGCGTTGCTGGACTTAATCGAGGAAGGCAACCTCGGCCTGATAAAAGCGGTGGAAAAGTTTGACCCGGAGCGGGGCTTCCGCTTCTCCACCTACGCCACCTGGTGGATCCGGCAGACCATCGATCGCGCCCTGATGAATCAGTCGCGGACGGTACGGCTACCAATCCACGTTGTCAAGGAGATCAACGTTTACCTGCGCGCGGCCCGGGAACTGGCTCAGACCCTGGACCGCGAACCCAACAGCGAAGACGTAGCCAAGCTGCTGGACCGGCCGCTGGCAAGCGTCAAGCGCATGTTTGGCCTCAATGAACGCGCCGCCTCGGTGGACGCCCCGCTCGGCAGGGACTCCGGGCGCCCCCTGCTGGACACCCTTGCCGACGAACACAACCTGGACCCCTCGCTGCTGCTCCAGAACGATGACGTGAAACAACACATCGATTCCTGGCTGCAACAACTGCCAGAAAAACAACGCGCAGTAGTAGAACTGCGCTTCGGCCTGCATGACAAAGAGGCCGCCACGCTGGAAGATGTCGGCGCGCAACTGGGCGTCACCCGGGAACGGGTCAGGCAGATACAGCTGGCAGCCCTGAAACGCCTGCGCCGCATTCTGCAACGGGAGGGATTTTCTCTGGACACACTTCAGTGAGTTAAGGAAGCTCTGAACAAATCCGTCATGGACTTGCCGGGGCACGCAAAATAAAAATGCGATTTTTGTTTTGCCCACAACCTCTGACTTAATCAGAGGCTGCTTAAGGGCACCTCTAAAAATTAGAGGTGCCCGTGCAGCATTATGGATATGCTGCCATTTTTAAGCACGCAAGTGCTTGAAAATGAAGGAAACGGAATGTCCCACTTTTTCGGGCACTTTTCCGTTTCCGTCTCTGCTTATGTGCCACGGAGGGCATTTTTAGAGGTTACCTTAAAAACAACGCCGCCACTACCTTGCGCCCCTCTCCCGACAGGAAATTAAACGCCCGGCAGGCGGCGCCGGTGTCCATGATCTCAAAGCCGATTTGGTGTCGGTAGAGTACTTCACAGGCCTCGTCCGGGGGGAAAGTGAGGGTTTTGCCACTGCCGAACAGCACGACCTCGGGGTTGTGTTCAAGCAGGTATTGCACATGTGTCGGCGCCAGCGCTTGCGCGCGTGCCGGCAACTTGTCTTCTATAACCGCCTCCGGTGTGATTATAATGCTGCTTGTGTAAGCTATGCCGGCGACGCTGATCGAGTCGGGCGCGTAGGCGTCGATTCTGTATTCGCCCAGGTTGAGATCAGCTTCAATTTTCATCAATGCAACAGAGGAGAGCCATGAGAGTCATATTATTAGGCGCGCCGGGGGCCGGCAAGGGCACCCAGGCGGCGTTCATCACGGACCAGTTTAACATACCGCAGATTTCCACCGGCGATATGTTGCGCACCGCGGTGCGGGCCGGCACGCAGCTGGGCGTGCAGGCAAAACAGGTCATGGATGCCGGTGAACTGGTGTCGGACGACTTGATCATGAGTCTGGTCAAGGAGCGGGTCGGCGCTGATGATTGTGCGCGCGGTTACCTGTTTGACGGCTTCCCCAGGACTATTCGTCAGGCCGAGGCCATGCAGGAGGAGGACATAGCCATTGACTGCGTGGTCGAGATTGCGGTGGCGGATGAGGAAATTGTAACCAGACTGAGCGGGCGGCGCGTCCATCCTGGTTCCGGGCGGGTGTACCATGTGCAGTTCAACCCGCCGCAACAGGCAGACATTGATGATGTGACCGGCGAGGCGCTGGTGCAGCGCGAGGATGACAAGGAAGCCACGGTGCGCAAGCGCTTGCAGGTTTACCACCAACAAACTGCGCCGTTAATCCGCTTTTATCGCGACCTCAGTAGCGCGCAGGCGCCGGCCTACCTGCGCGTGGACGGCGCCGGGGAGGTGCGCGCCATCACGGCCAACGTGCTGCGCGGACTGGAGCAGGCGCTGGCGCGCTGAGCCTCCTGATGCGCGGCATCCTGCTCAGTCAGGTAAATTCCGGTCAGCCGGCGCCACGCAAGCATGTCCCCGTGTGGCGTTGAGGGGGGCTGGGGGTCCGGTAGCATGAGGTTACCATAGCAATAACGTGTCAAGATTGATCCACATTGCGATCATCCTGTTCAGCCTGAGCGCGGCTTACGTGCTCTGGCTGGACCAGCGCGTGCAATCAGAATTCACCGGCGCCCGTTGGTCGCTGCCAGCGCGCGTGTACGCCGACCCGGTTGAGTTGCATGTGGGGCAGAGGCTCAGCCTTGACCGCGTCGAACAACTGCTGATCGGTTCGGGTTACCGCAAAACACCCGCGCTGGTACAAGCAGGCGACTACCGGCGCGTCGGCACCGGTATTGAGTTCATGCGGCGTGAATTCCATTACTGGGACGGCATCCGGGACAGCCGGCGGCTGCAGATCGAGGTCCGCAACCGGGCAGTCGCGCAGATCCTGGACCTGAGTGCGGGTCAGGCGCTGCCGCTGGTGCGCATTGAACCGGAACTGATCGGTAAAATTTTTCCCGGTAACTACGAGGATCGCATTCTGGTCGGCTACCACGAGCTACCGGCGGCGCTTATCCGGGGGTTGCTGGCGGTGGAAGACCGCAACTACTTCAACCATTACGGCATCGAACCGAAAAGCATCCTGCGCGCAGCGCTGCATAACCTGATGGCGGGAGGGCTGGAGCAAGGCGGCAGCACTATCACGCAGCAGCTGGTCAAGAACTTTTTTCTAACCCGGGAGCGCACCATTACCCGCAAAGTGAACGAGGCCATCATGGCCTTGCTGCTGGAGCGGCGCTACAGCAAGCAGGATATTCTGGGCGCCTACGTGAACGAGGTTTATCTGGGGCAGCAGGGGCAACGTAGTGTGCATGGTTTCGGCGCGGCCGCCGAGTTCTATTTTGCCAGACCGTTAGACGAATTGCGCCTGGAGCAACTGGCGCTGCTGGTCGGCATGGTGAAGGGCGCGTCCTGGTATAACCCGAGACGGCACGTGGAACGCGCCCAACAACGCCGCAACCTGGTGTTGGACCTGATGCAGCAACAGGGCTACATTGAGGCGCAGGAATGGCGCCGGGCCCGGGCGCAACCGTTGCACTTGAGCGCCCGGCCGCGCTGGGTGTCCGGCAAATATCCGGCCTTTCTGCAACTGGTCAAACAGCAGTTGTCCCGCGACTATGCCGCCGCCGACCTGCGCAGCAAGGGACTGCGGATATTCACTACCCTGGATACCCGGCGCCAGAACCACATCGAACAAGTGTTACGTGAACAACTGCCGGTGCTGGAGCGCAACGGACCGCTGGACCCGGGGGCCTTGCAGGCCGCCAGCGTTTTTGTGGAAACCAGCAGTGGCGCGGTGCTGGCGCTGGCAGGCGGCAAGGATGCGCAATACGTCGGTTTTAACCGGGCGCTGCAAGCGCAACGCCCGATTGGCTCGCTGGTGAAACCATTCGTGTATTACACTGCCCTGACCCAGCCCCAACGTTATTCACTTGCCTCCATGCTGGACGATAGCGATGTCTCCGTGACCATGGCCGATGGTTCGTCCTGGAGCCCGGATAATTTTGACGGCAGGAATCACGGCCGGGTCAGCCTGCCGGAAGCCATGGCCCGGTCTTACAACAAGGCAACGGTAAGGCTGGGACGCCAGCTGGGCGAGGAACAGGTGGCCGCCACGCTGCACAAAGCCGGCGTGGACAGAGACATCAAGCCGTTCCCGGCGCTGCTGCTGGGGGCGCTGGAACTCACCCCCTTGCAGGTCGCGCAGATCTATCAAACCCTGGCCAACGGCGGGTTTCTGGCGCCGGTAAATACTATCAGGGAGGTGCTGGACAGTCGCGGCGAAGCGGTCAAGCGCTATGGCCTGGAAGTACGCCGCGCACTGCACGCAGAACCCGCTTACCTGAGCGCCTATCTGATGGTACAGGCAGTTAACCACGGCACCGGGCGCAACCTGCGCCGCATCATCCCGGAACGACTGCCGCTGGCCGGCAAGACCGGCACCAGCAACGACTTGCGCGATAGCTGGTTTGCCGGTTTTGGCGACGACATCGTCGGCGTGGTCTGGCTCGGCCACGATGACAACCACCCCATCGGACTGACCGGCGCCAGCGGCGCGTTACGGCTCTGGGGCCACATGGTAAAAGGCCAGGACTTGCGCCGCATCGAGTTGCTGCCGCCACCCGGTGTCGGCGCCCTGGAAGAGGTGAAATTGCCCTTCGCCGGCGCCTGCGTCAGCTTCCCGCGCCTGCCCTATATCCTGGGCTTCAAACCCGAACTGCCTACGTGCTGAAAGGCGAATAACTTGCCCACTCCGGCTTGTTATATGCTACACTGGTACGATGAGTATTAAGGCCACCTCTAAAAATTAGAGGTGGCCGTGCAGCATAAGGATATGCTGCCA
>JAPORZ010000001.1 GCA_026709915.1 Gammaproteobacteria bacterium | reverse complement strand
GACACACCCTGCGACCGCTTCCAACGGCGCTTGCGGAACATGGATGAGTTGAGGGGGGGCTTAAGGGCGCCTCTAAACCCTCATGATCAGGGCGCCGCACACCCCGACTATATGTAAATTTTCAGAATTTACATAGCAAAAATGCTACGGAGGGCATTTTTAGAGGTTCTCTCAATTCGGTTCCTCAAGCCCCCGCCATCAGTCGGGACAGGATGTTCTCGTAGAGGTGTGGCAGCTTCTCCAAATCGGCGCGGCGCACGCATTCGTTGACCTTGTGGATGGTGGCGTTGACCGGGCCCAGTTCTGCTACTTCGGCGCCGGTGGGGGCGATGAAGCGGCCGTCGGAGGTGCCGCCGGCGGTGGACAGTTGCGGGGTGATACCGCATATTTCTGTGATTGCATCCCGGGCTGCGTCCAGCAGTGGTCCGGATTGGGTCAGGAACGGCTGGCTGCACGGGCGCCAGAGCAGGTCGTAGTTAAGTTTATGCCGCTCCAGCAGCATCGTGATGGCGGCCTTGAGGCTTGCTTCGGTCCACTGCGTGGAGAAACGCAGGTTGAAGCTGACTTCCGCCGTGCCTGGAATGACATTTTCGGCGCCGGTTCCAGCACGGATGTTGGAGACCTGGAAGCTGCTGGGAGGATAGTGGTCGTTGCCTTCGTCCCAGACCTTTTGTGTCAGTTCCAGCAGGGCCGGACTGAGCAGGTGCACCGGATTTCTTGCCCGCGCCGGGTAGGCAGTATGGCCCTGGATGCCGGTGACCGTGAGCACGCCCGACAGGGAACCGCGCCGGCCGTTTTTGATGACGTCACCGAGCACAGTGTCGCTGCAGGGCTCGCCGACCAGACACCAGTCAATGCCAATATCGTTGCGTGCCAGGTACTCCACCACTTTTTTAGTCCCGTTCACGGCCAGACCTTCCTCGTCACTGGTCAACAACAGGCTGACAGTGCCGTGATGCTGCGGGTGGTTCGCGACAAAACGTTCCAGCGCCACCACCATGGCGGCCACGCTGCCTTTCATGTCGGCGGCGCCGCGCCCGTACAGGTAGCCGTCCCGTTCCTCCGCTGCAAACGGTGGGGAGGCCCAGTCGGCCTGCGCGCCCGGCGGCACGACATCGGTATGTCCCAGGAACGTGAACACGGGCGCGCCCCGGCCGTGGGTGGCCCACAGGTTGCTCACATCTGCACAGGGCAGGTGGGTGACGTTGAAGCCGGTTTTCCTCAGCCGCTCGCCGAGCAACTGCTGGCAACCGGCATCGTCGGGCGTGACTGAGGCTCTGGCGATAAGTTCTCTGGTTAATGCAAGTGTCATCATAAGGTGTGCCTACAGGACAGTTGTTCCACTGGCTTCCGGCTCAAGCCCGGAATGACGAACCAAAGACGCCGTTTTTGACGGTTTGCTATGTAAATTCAAGGGACAAACTGACATTCTATCGGGGAGTACAGGTCAGGATTGTACCGCATTCTTATCCTGTATATCCTGTACATCTCTGTCTTGTAGAATAAACAAAAAGTCCAGCACCCGCCAGTCTTCGGCCTCGATCAGCACGTGCCAGTTGCCCTTGATTAACGGTGGCAGGTCGCCATGGTACAGCCCTTTCCCATCCTGTTCCAGTAGCAGTGTTTTGTCGTGACCGTCGCGGGTCGGGTGCAGCAGGCGCAGGCTGATTTGTTGCGGCGCGCGGAACCGCGGGTTGCCTTGCAGTATGACGCGGATTTGCCGGTCGTCCGCAGTGGTTTGTATGATCGATTTCAAGGCATAAGTTTGCGCGACCCGGTCACGCTCTAAGGTACGGTTTATCTCCAGCCCGCGTTTGTAGTAATCATCCACAACCAGGCCGTCGTCGGACGTGACTGCCAGCCAGGTGGTGATGATGCCGCCGACCACGGCCGCCAGCGGGAACAGCAGGATCAGCCAGACATAAGGTTCCCTGGTCCAATGCCGTTGTTGCTCTGGCGCCGGGGTATTCACGTCAGGGAGTCGGCCCCAGGAAGCGGGCGGTTTCGGTCACGGAGAGTTCCTCATCTGCTGTGGTCAGTATGAACTCGATCGCACTGGAGCGCGCCGTCAGGTTGAACTCAGCGGCGCGTACCCGCACCGGCACACTAAGCACCTCGCCGCCGGTGGCCCTGATCGGATCCTGGTCGGTATGCACGGTGATGCCGTCGATGCCGGTCACGTCCAGGATGTAAGACCGGGTTTTGTCATCCATATTCATCACCTTTAAGGTATATACGTTTTCTATCAGGCCCTCCCGCGTTTCCCGGTAAAGCTGATTGCGATCCCGGATCACGTCCAGAGCCAGCGGCGTGCGGTTGGCGAGAGCGAACAGCAAGATCGCTAACAAGCCCAGCAAAATGGTGCCGTAAATAATAATCCTGGGGCGCAGCACGCGGGTGGCTTTGCCTTCCAGGGCATTCGGCGTGGTATAGCGGATCAGGCCTTTGGCATAATTCATCTTATCCATGACGTCGTTGCACACGTCGATACAGGCCGAACAGCCAATGCATTCGTATTGCAGGCCGTCGCGAATATCAATGCCGGTCGGACAGACCTGTACGCACAGCGTGCAGTTGATGCAATCCCCCAGACCTTGTTGCGCAGGGTTGACCTCGGGCCGGCGCGCGCCGCGTGGCTCGCCGCGTTTCTTATCGTAGGAAATGACCAGGGTATCGGCATCGAACATGGCGCTCTGAAAGCGCGCATAAGGGCACATGTACTTGCACACTTGCTCGCGCATCCAGCCGGCATTGCCGTAGGTGGCGAAGCTGTAGAACAGCAGCCAGAAACTCTCCCAGGGGCCGAGTTGCAGCGCCAGGGTTTTTGCCGCCAGCTCCCGGGCCGGCGTGAAATAGGCGACGAAAGTAAAGCCGGTCCATAGGGAGAACAGCAGCCAGACCGTATGCTTGGTGGCTTTAATCCGGAATTTCCTGACATTGAGCGGCCCTTGGTCCAGCCGCATTTGCCGGGTACGGCTCCCCTCGAGGTGGCGTTCAATCCACAAAAACACTTCCGTCCACACGGTCTGGGGGCAGGCATAGCCGCACCACAAGCGTCCTGCCAGCGCGGTGAAAAAGAACAGGGACAAGGCTGCGCTGATGAGCAGTAGCGTCAGCAGGGGAAAGTCCTGGGGCCACAAGGTGAGCCCGAACAGGTAAAACTTGCGCGCCGGCAGGTCCAGCAGCACGGCCTGTCGCCCCGACCATGCCACCCAGGGCAAGGCGTAGTACAGTCCCAGCAAGCCGAGCACGGCGCTGACCCGCAGCAGGGCAAACCTGCCATGCACCTCACGGGGATAGACTTTCTGCCGTTTCTCGAAAAGTGATGCTTCTACGGATGCAGACATGACACTTATTGATAGCAATCATGTTTCATAAGACAACAAGCGGCCGAGTGGGATATACGAGCTAAACCCTCTCTGTCAGAGTGAGAGGGAGTCATACAACTCATTCCCCGCCGGACAGGAAATACACACAGAGCAGGCCGGTGCCGGCACAGAGCAGCCAGAAGGCGAAAAAACCGATACTGTAGGCGGCCAGAGGGCTGACTTCCGGCACCGTCAGACAGGCGCTGACAGCATTGGGGTCGAACAAGCTGAACACTATGCCGGTAGGCGCTATCGCCAGCAGGAATGACAGCCACAGAACCATGGCAACTTGCAGTGGCGCCGGTGTTTTGCGGTTATTGGTCATCAGGACTTCAGTTAGCAGACAGGCTGTACACGTAGGCGGCGAGCAGGTGCGATTTAGCCTCGCCCAGGAACGCCTCGTGCGGCGGCATGATATTGTCAAACCCATTGCCGATGCCCTGCACGATGCGTTGCTTGGAGGCGCCGTGCAACCATATATCATCAGCCAGATTAGGCGCGCCCAGCGTCTGGTTGCCAGCGCCGTCTGCGCCATGACAGACCGCACAGTAAGACTGGAAGATGGGGCCGCCCCGGGCCGCCGCGGCCGGGTCAAACAAGCGATCACTCAGCGACAGCACGTGGTGCGTGATGTCATCAATGTCCTGTGCACTGATAATATCTTTCCAGCCGGGCATCAGCCCTTCCCGACCCTTGAGGATGGTGGTCTTGATGGTTTCGGGGTCGCCGCCGTAGAGCCAGTCATCATCGCGCAGGTTGGGAAACCCCCGAGCCCCGCGCGCATCAGAACCGTGGCAGGTGCTGCAATAGTTGGAAAACAGTCGCCGGCCAACCTCCACCGCCTCGGGGTTGCGCGCCAGAGTTTTGAGATCTTCATTCAGGTAACGATTGAACAGCGGGCCATAAGTATCTTCTGCAGCTTGTATTTCTTCCTCATACTGCTTGATTTGACTCCAGCCGAGGATGCCGCCGAACGCGCCCAGGCCAGGATACAGCGCCAGGTAAATGACGCTGAAGACGAGCGTGATATAAAACAGGTTCAGCCACCAGCTCGGCATCGGTTTGTTGTATTCGCGCAGGTCTTCATCCCACACATGCCCCGTGGTATCGGCTTCTTCAGCGGCGCCGGAAGAAGTCTTGCCCCCTTTGAATACGGCGAACAGTATCACCAACGCAACGAGCGAGACGATGGTCGCAACTACGATGAAGATGCTCCAGAAAGGACTGGTAAAATCAGCCATGGCGCTCGTCCGGGTCTTCCTGCAGTGGGATATTGCCGGCGTCTTCGAAGTGTTTTTTCCGTTTGCCGCTGTAGGCCCAGATGACGATTGCCACGAACAGCGCCGCGATCACCAGCGTCCATAAGGTCTGAATGAGGGCAATACTCATGGTCAGCGCCGGGTCTTCACTGCCGTTCCCAAGACCTGCAGGTAGGCAATGATGGCATCCATTTCGGTTTTGTCGCGCAACTCTTCCGGCGCATTTTCCAGGTCCGCGTCGGTATAAGGCGCGCCCAGGCGGCGCAACGCCCGCATTTTCGTCCTGATGGTGGTTGGGTCCAACGCGGTCTCTTCCAGCCAGGGATAGCCGGGCATGATGGATTCCGGCACCACATCCCTGGGATTGACCAGGTGGATGCGGTGCCACTCGTCGTTATACCGCCCCCCTACCCGATGCAGGTCGGGCCCGGTGCGTTTTGACCCCCACTGGAACGGGCGGTCATAAACAAACTCACCGGCCAGTGAGTAATGGCCGTAGCGTTCTGTCTCTGCGCGAAACGGGCGGATCATCTGTGAATGGCAGGTGTAGCAGCCCTCCTTGACGTAAACGTCGCGTCCGGCAAGCTGCAAGGCGGTATAGGGTTGCAAGCCGGCTACCGGTTCCGTGGTAGAGTGCATGAAAAACAGCGGCACGATCTGCACCAGACCGCCGATACTGATCACCACAATGATCAGTATGATCATATAACCGATATGGGTTTCTACCTTGTCGTGGGAGATGTTCAAGGCTGCCTGCCGGTCATGCGTGCACGGGCTGTGGTATGGGCGCGTCCGTCGGTTTGGCGCCGGCGATGGTCTTGCACACATTATAGACCATTACCAGCACGCCCAGCAGGAACAGGGCGCCGCCCAAAAAGCGGATCAGGTAAAACGGGTGCATGGCCTGCACGGTTTCGACGAAGTTGTAGGTCAGGGTGCCGTCATCGTTGACCGCCCGCCACATCAACCCCTGCATGATGCCGGCTACCCACATGGCGGTGATATACAGCACGACGCCGATGGTGGAGGTCCAGAAATGCACCTCGATCAGCTTGACGCTGTATATCTCCCGCCCGAACAGGCGTGGAATGAGATAGTAAATAGCGCCCAGCGAGATCATCGCCACCCAGCCCAGCGCCCCGGAATGCACATGGCCTATGGTCCAGTCCGTGTAGTGCGACAGCGCATTGACCGTCTTGATAGACATCATCGGCCCTTCAAACGTGGACATGCCGTAAAACGAAACGGCAATAATCAAAAAACGCAGGATCGGGTCGGTGCGCAGTTTATGCCAGGCGCCCGACAGTGTCATGATGCCGTTAATCATCCCGCCCCAGGACGGCGCCAGCAGGATGATCGACATGATCATGCCCAGGGTCTGCGTCCATTCCGGCAGGGCGGTGTAATGCAGGTGGTGTGGCCCGGCCCAGATGTAGGTAAAGATCAGTGACCAGAAATGCACGATGGACAGCCGGTAGGAATACACCGGGCGGTTGGCCTGCTTGGGAATGAAGTAATACATCATGCCGAGAAAGCCGGCGGTGAGGAAGAAGCCCACGGCATTATGGGCGTACCACCATTGCACCATGGCGTCCTGTACACCGGCATAAATGGAATAGGACTTGGTCAGGCTGACCGGAATGGCCAGGCTGTTAAAGATATGCAGCACCGCGATGGTGACGATAAAGGCGGCATAAAACCAGTTGGCAACGTAGATGTGTTTGATGCGGCGGCGTTTGAGGGTGCCAAAGAACACCAGCGCATAAGCCACCCAGACAATGGTAATGAGTATGTCGATGGGCCATTCCAACTCCGCGTATTCCTTGGAAGTAGTAATGCCCAGCGGCAGGGTGATGGCCGCCAGTACGATAACCGCCTGCCAGCCCCAGAAGGTGAACGCGGCCAAACCGTCGCTGCAAAGCCTGACGTGGCAGGTGCGTTGCACAATGTAGTAAGACGTGGCAAACAGGGCGCTGCCGCCGAACGCAAAGATCACGGCGTTGGTGTGCAGCGGGCGCAAGCGGCCGAAACTGAGCCAGGGAACATCGAAATTCAGCGCCGGCCAGACCATCTGCGCGGCGATGAGGACACCGACCGCCATGCCCACCACGGCCCAGACCAGAGTCATCACAGCAAACTGCCGTACTACCTTGTAGTTATACGTCTCTCCCGTTGCTGGTACGTTGGTTGCGGTCATAAGCGCCATGCCTCAGGCGTTGGTGTTATGAGGGCATTTTTAGAGGTTACCACGAACGATACCCTCGTAGAGTTTCCGGTACTGGCCGAGCGCCACCTCACCGAACAACGGATCCTCCACCTGGGAAATTTTATCGTTGATCAGTTGCCACTCCGAGTCCTCCAAGGTGGCTTTAGCCTTGGGAAAAACACTCCCTTGTTCCAGGCTTATGTGGCGGCGAAACAAATCGATATAGGCTCTGGTGCGGCGCAGGATGCTGTCTAAGGGAACAATGGCGCCGTTGACCACCGCATCCAGCGAGTCCTTGAGGGCCAGCCCTGTTGCAGCCTGTTGCTGGTGTTCCTCGGTCAGTCTGCCCACATCGGCCAAGCAGTCCGGGTCCAGCGCGCCCAGAACCTCAAAGATGAGTTCTTCGTGAGGGTGATGGTGGAGGTCCGGATAATTGACCATGTAATTCATTATGTCATACATGAGGACAAAATCAGGCGCGTCTCCCGCATCCAGTTTGTCCGCCTCCCTGCTCAACAGGCTCAGCAGTTGCGCATAGTTCTTGTGGTCCCGCTGCAGGGTGTCAATCAGGGCTGCCATCAGCTACATCTTACTGCCGGTAGGATCAAAGTTGCAACTCCGTCATCGAATTCGTCATGGCATTTTCAGGGATTACCAATATACTATAGGGCCATGCCATGTACAACACCTCCAGGCAGGATTTTATGAATGCGCCGGCGCCCCTGAGCGTCTATGATAATGAACGGGTCCAGGACAGCTTTGTACGCAAGGTGGATGTTGCGACCCGGGAGACCACGCTGCTGGTAGAAGGCATTACCTGCCCGTCCTGTATCCGCAAAATTGAACAGGGTCTGGCCGCGCTGGGCGGCGTGTCTGCCTGTGCTATCAACTTCAGCAGTCACCAGGCGCGTGTGCGCTGGGATCCCCGGCGGTTGCGCTTGAGCGGCATCCTTGCGGAAATAGCCAGACTCGGCTACCGCGCGTTTCCCTGTGGGGGAGAGCAGGAACAGGCGCAGTTTGCCGAAAGTCGCCGCGCCGGCCTGCTGCGCATCGGTTTGGCAGGCGTGCTGGCCATGCAGGTTATGATGATCTCCATCGGCCTGTATGCCGGGCAGGGGGGCGCTATGGATGCTGAGTTGAGAGACTTTCTGCGTTGGGTGGCGGCGTTGTTGACGCTGCCGGTGCTGGTGTATTGCGCGCGCCCGTTTTACCTGGGCGCCATGCACGGCTTGCGTAACCTGGCGCCCGGCATGGACGTGCCGGTGAGCCTGGGCCTCACCCTGGCATATCTCGGCAGTCTGTGGGCGACCTGGACACAGGCCGGGCATGTCTATTTTGATTCCGTGGTCATGCTGGTGTTTTTCCTTTCGCTGAGCCGTTACCTGGAGTTCATGGCGAGGCACAAAGCCAACGCGCAACTGGCCGGTTTGAAAAAAATCATACCTGCCACTGCGCGCCGCTTGGTAGGCGCCGGCGCGACCCGGCAACGGGAAACCGTACCCGTGGCAGACCTGCAACCCGGTGACTGTGTGGCGCTGCGCGCTGGTGAGATCATCCCGGCGGACGGCGTCGTGCTGCGCGGGCAATCCCAGGTGGATGAGGCGCTTATCACCGGGGAAAGCCTGCCGGTAGCGAAAGGGCCGGGCGCGCGTCTGGTCGGCGGCAGCGTGAATATCGCTTCGCCCTTGCAAATGCGAGTGGAACAGGTGGGCGAGGGTTCCGTGCTGAGGCAGATTACCCGGCTGGCCGAACGGGCACAGGCACATAAATCCCGGCTCACCGGGTTTGCCGACCGGGTGGCATCGTGGTTTGTTGTGGGTGTGCTGGCGCTTGCCGCCGTGGTCAGTTTGTACTGGTGGCAGGCGGATCCGGCGCTGGCCTTGCCGGTCACCATCTCGGTGCTGGTGGTCACCTGTCCTTGTGCGTTGGCGCTGGCAACGCCCAGCGCGGTGGCTTCAGCCTCAGCCGCCCTGCTGCAACGCGGTATTGCCTGCACCTCCGCCGACGCGCTGGAACGGGTCGCCGCAAGCGACGACTTTATCTTCGACAAAACCGGTACGCTCACCACCGGCGCGCTGCAACTGCACGAGGTCAGGCCGTGCGCGGCAATGTCGGCAGCGCAATGTCTGGCTGTTGCCGCAGCCCTGGAGCAGGATTCGGAACATCCCCTGGGGCGGGCGCTGGTGCGCGCCGGCGCTGCGGGTCACTGCATTGCGGACGACCTGGTAAACTATCCCGGCGGCGGCCTGTGCGGGCGTGTGGATGGACGCCGCTATTACCTCGGCAGCAGGCGTTTCATTAAGGCGCAGACAGGCCTGACGCCGCCCGAGGCCGCGCCGGACCCGGCCACCCTGGCGTTCCTGGCTGATGCCGGCGGCGTCCTGGCTGCGTTCTCCTTTGCCGATGAGCTGCGCCCCGGCATTGCCGCGCTGCTCGGTCGCATCAGGCAGGCCGGCAAGCGCACCGTGTTGCTGAGTGGCGACCGGCGCGCCGCGGTCACGCAGCTGTCTGCGTCGTTGGGGTTCGATGAGCGTCACGGCGAACTTGACCCCGCCGAGAAGCTGGCGTTATTGCAGCGTAACGCCGCCGCCGGCCGCCGCGCAGTCATGTTTGGTGACGGCATTAACGATGTGCCGTCGCTGGCAGCCGCGGACGTGGCCATCTCCATGAATGACGCCACCGATCTGGCGCAAGTGCATTCTGATATTGTTATCTTGAACGATAACGTGGACAATGTCGCCTTTATCGTATTGCTGGCGCGTCGTACCATGAACATCATCAAACAGAATATCGCCTGGGCCGTGGGCTACAACCTGGGTGCGCTGCCGGCGGCCTGCCTGGGCTACCTGACGCCGTGGATGGCTGCCGTTGGCATGTCCCTGAGCTCACTGTTGGTCGTCCTCAATGCGTTGCGGCTGATGCAGACCGGTACTGGCGCCGGGCAGTAATGGAAATAATCTACCTGCTGATCGGTATTTCCCTGGCGCTGGTGGCGGCAATATCCTGCGCGTTTTACTGGACTGTCAAAAGCGGCCAGTACGATGACCTCGAAGCGCCGTCGCACCGGCTGCTGGCCGATGATGACTCCATTCAGGGAACCTCTAAAAATGCCCTCCGTGGCACATAAGCAGAGACGGAAATGAAAAAGTGTGATTTTTCATTTCCCTCATTGCGTCCCTCCCTGGACG
>JAPORZ010000253.1 GCA_026709915.1 Gammaproteobacteria bacterium | reverse complement strand
ACCAGCGACGGTATAGAGGTGATGCCGGCAGCAGATTTTGTCGAACGACTCTGGGGTGCAGATATTTTTTGATACCATAGCAAGCCGGATTCCGGCTGGCCTCGCATCCGGTTATGCCTTTGCTCACACACAAATGAAACGTAATTCCCCGCCAACACATAGCCGAAGAATGGATGCAGTGCAATCTCCGGTGATACCGGTAGTGGCCGATCTGATCGGGGAAACGCCGGGGACTATCTCTTTAGGGCAGGGCGTAGTCTGCTACGGGCCGCCAGAGGCAGCATTGCGTAATGTCATGGCGCACCGCGGCGACTTGGGCCAGTTTTACAGTCCGGTGGAAGGTATTCCGGAACTGGCCGGGGTGCTGGTGCGCAAGCTGGCAGATGAGAACCGGATCAACATCGGTACTGAACGGCGCGTGGTCGTCACCGCCGGGGCCAACATGGGGTTCTTAAATGCGTTGTTTGCCATTACCGACCCGGGCGCTGAGGTCATATTGCCCACCCCTTACTACTTTAACCACGAAATGGCCGTGCGCATGCTGAACTGCGTGCCGGTGTGCGTACCGACCGACCACCGGTTCCAGGTTGACGCAGGCGCCATTGCCGCGGCCATGACGGAACGCACCGCGGCAGTCGTCACGATCTCACCCAATAATCCCAGCGGCGCCGTGTACCCCGAACAGAGCTTGCGTGCGGTCAATGCGTTATGCCGGGAACGAGGGGCTTACCATATCAGCGACGAGGCCTACGAATATTTCGTGTACGGCGACCAGCAACATTTCTCACCGGCTGCCATAGACACATCACTTGAGCACACCATCTCCCTGTTCTCGTTGTCCAAAGCCTACGGCTTCTCATCCTGGCGTATTGGCTACATGATCATACCGGCACACCTGTTTGAAAACATACGCAAGGTACAAGACACCAACCTCATCTGCCCACCGCTGGCATCACAATACGCCGCCATCGGCGCGCTGCAAGCCGGCCGGGGCTACTGTGACGCCAACATCAGGCAAATCGTCCGCAACCGGGAGTTTGTGCTCAACGAGTTGGCGAAGCTGCGGCGCATAACAGGCGAAGTCCACTCGGACGGCGCCCTCTACGCCTTCCCCCGTCTCGACACAACGCTTTCAGACATGCAGCTTGTCGAACGGCTTATCCGTGAATTTCGCATCGCAACCATACCCGGCAGCGCCTTCGGTATGGAGGATAGCTGTTACCTGAGGGTTTCCTACGGCGCCTTGGACGAGTCGACGCTGGAAGAAGGCATGCACAGACTGGTTGGTGGGCTGAATGCAATTTTTACGGAATAGTTGATAAAATGATGTACACGTTCTGAACGAAAAAGAATTAGATGAAAATCCGGTTGTCAGGAATTACTTTGCAACTGCCGTTGATAAATTATTCTCCGGAGATGATTCTGGCGATTGGATTTCGAGTCATGACGTAATACGCATAATCCACCTGCCACCTATAATGCTATTCCTCCAATCTTTAAATTCTGACTATAAGGACCAGGTTTCGGAACGCAAATGACAACCTTCAAGGATAAAGCCAACCTTATCTGGGATGTGGCTGACTTGTTGCGCGGTGACTACAAGCAGTCTGATTACGGCAAAGTGATTCTGCCGATGACGGTGTTACGTCGTCTGGATTGTGTGCTGGCGCCCACCAAACAAAAAGTCCTTGATTACTTGCCCAGGGTGGAAAAGTTCTCAGACAGCGCCAAAGACCTCACCTTGAATAAAATTGCCGGAGCCAACTTTCATAACCGTAGCCCGTTTGACTTTGCAAAAATCGTGGCCGACCTCAACCATGTGGCGGCCAACCTGCGCAATCATATCAATGGCTATTCGGCTTCGGCGCGGGAGATTATCGAGTATTTCAACTTCGATGATCAAATCGAACGCATGGATGACCCCAAGGCTGATATTCTGTTCCAGGTAGTAAATAGATTTGCCGGGATTGATCTGGCCGGGATGGATTCCATGCAAATGGGCTATGTGTTTGAAGACCTGATCCGGCGCTTTGCAGAGCAGTCCAACGAAACGGCTGGCGAGCATTTCACGCCCAGAGAGGTGATCAAACTGATGGTGAACATTCTCTTCAATGCCGACAGCCAATCGCTGACCCAGGCCGGTATCGTTAAGACTCTCTATGACCCGGCCTGCGGCACCGGCGGCATGCTCTCTATCGGCGAACAGCGCCTTAAGGAGTTCAACCCTGACGCCAGACTGGAGGTATTCGGGCAGGAGATCAACCCGGAATCCTACGCTATCTGTAAATCCGACATGCTGATCAAGGGGCAAAACCCTGCCAACATCAAGTTCGGCAATACATTTACCATAGACGGTCTGTGGGACGAGCGGTTTGATTACATGCTGTCCAATCCACCTTTTGGCGTGGACTGGAAAAAAGCCAGGAAAATCATTACCGACGAACACAACAACCAAGGCTATGCCGGACGTTTCGGCGCCGGGTTGCCGCGCATTAACGACGGCTCGTTGCTGTTCTTGCAGCACATGCTCAGCAAAACGAAACCCCCTCCAAGGCACCCGGACGAATCCGGTGGTAGCCGTATCGGCATTGTCTTTAACGGTTCTCCCCTGTTTACCGGCCAAGCTGGCAGTGGCGAGAGCAACATCCGCCAGTGGATTATCGAAAACGACTGGCTGGAAGCGATTATCGCCCTGCCGGATCAACTGTTCTACAACACCGGCATTTCCACCTACGTCTGGATACTGAACAACCACAAGAGCGTTGAACGCAAGGGCAAGGTGCAACTGATCAATGCCGCCGGCAGCAAGGATGAAGAACTGGTGCAGTCCGGCGAACGCAGGTTCAACCGCTTCTGGGAGAAAATGCCGCGCTCACTGGGCAACAAACGCAAACAGGTAGCGGAAAATGGCGAGGAAAAAGGCATTGGTTTTATCACCAGACTCTATGGTGATTTTGCAGAAAACGAGTTCGTGAAGATTCTGCCGACTGAATTTTTCGGCTACTGGCGCGTGGTGGTTGAGCGGCCGCAAACAGATGAAAACGGCGCCGTCGTCACCGGGCGTGACGGTTCACCCAAAGCGGATACCAACCTGCGGGACTACGAGAACATTCCGTTTTTACGCAAAGACCCGGACGGCAAGTTGATTCAACAAAGCATTGACGAGTATTTCCAGCGCGAGGTCAAACCCCACTTGCCGGATGCCTGGATTGACAAGAGCAAGACCAAAACGGGCTACGAAATTAACTTCACCAAATACTTTTACGAGTTCAAACCTCTACGCTCTCTGACCGAGATCAAGACCGATATTCTGGCCTTGGAAGAAAGCAGCCTGGAACTGGAAAAGAAGGCACTGCTGTGATGAATCAGGAGCGGCATAACATCGGGCAACACACCGCTAACATACTGAACGAAAAAGAATTACTTTACAACTGCCGCTGATAAATTACTCTCTGGAGATGATTCTGGTGATTGGATTTCGAGTCATGACGCAATACGTTTACAATAAATGCGATTCTGGTGCATAATCGCACCATAGATTGACGCAAAAACAAAGCGCCATGCCAAGAAAAAGCATTACCTTTACAGATGCCCATAATGAATGGTTAAAGGCCCAGGTCGTCAGTGGGCAATACCGTTCAGAAAGCGAAGTGATCAGCGCTCTTATTCGCGAGCAAAAAAACCGCAATGCCGGAATCGAGGCAATCCGTCTTGCTCTGATTGAGGGAGAAAAAAGCGGATTAAGTCAGCAGACACCGGAAGATATCAGGAAGGAAGTGCAGGAGCAACTAAGGAAAGATAGCTCGTTACCGGCTCAGTGATAAGGCTCAATTCGATCTATATCGATTCCCTAAAATGGACAATGCAGAACTTTCTACCAGCCATTATCCATTAATGAAGGACAGCGGGGTTGAGTGGACTGGAGAGATTCCGGCAGAATGGGAAGTTAAGAAGCTGAAATATGTGGCACAGGTTAATCCTCTCAAAGATAACCTTGATCAAATATCAGATGAACTTGTCACCTTCCTGTCTATGGATAGTATCAGTGAAAATGGAACAGCTGATTGTAGTATCAAAAAACCTGTCTCCAGTGTATGCGATGGGTTCACCTTTTTCCGAAGAAATGACGTAATTGTGGCCAAAATAACGCCATGTTTTGAAAATGGTAAATGCGTATTCTTGAGCAATTTAGATACCAGTATTGGTTTCGGCTCAACCGAATTTCATGTTCTACGACCCAAAGAAAGAATTGTCGGAAAGTTTCTCTACTACATAACCAAGTCAGAAATATTCATGCAGTCAGGAGAAGCATTTATGTATGGCGCAGCTGGTCAAAAACGAGTTCCCTCCAGTTTTATATCTGATTTCCCTCTAGTTTTACCGGATGCAGACGAACAAACCGCCATCGCCAACTTTCTTGACCGCAAGACAGCGGAGATTGATGCGCTGATCGCCCAAAAACAGCGTTTGCTTGAACTGTACGAGGAAGAAAAAACTGCCATTATCAACCACGCCGTCACCAAAGGCATCGACCCCAACGCAGAACTCAAAGACAGTGGTGTTGAGTGGCTGGGCGAGATTCCGGTGGGATGGGAAGTTAGGAAGCTGAAATATGTAGCGCAGGTTAATCCTCTCAAGGATAACCTTGATCAAACATCAGATGAACTTGTCACCTTCCTACCTATGGATAGTATCAGTGAAAATGGAACAGCTGATTGTAGTATCAAAAAACCTGTCTCCAGTGTATGCGATGGGTTCACCTTTTTCCGAAGAAATGACGTAATTGTGGCCAAAATAACGCCATGTTTTGAAAATGGTAAATGCGTATTCTTGAGCAATTTAGATACCAGTATTGGTTTCGGCTCAACCGAATTTCATGTTCTACGACCCAAAGAAAGAATTGTCGGAAAGTTTCTCTACTACATAACCAAGTCAGAAATATTCATGCAGTCAGGAGAAGCATTTATGTATGGCGCAGCTGGTCAAAAACGAGTTCCCTCCAGTTTTATATCTGATTTCCCTCTAGTTTTACCGGATGCAGACGAACAAACCGCCATAGTCAACTTTCTTAACCGCAAAACGACAGAGATCAACGCCAAAATCACCAAAACCCAACGCATCATCGAACTGCAGAAAGAATACCGAACCGCGTTGATTTCCGAGGCAGTGACAGGCAAGATTAAAGTGCCGGAATTACCAACCCAGGAGGCGTCTGCATGAGTGAATTTATGCCAATGGAACCTGCCAACCAGACCTTTTCCGAACTGATGAGTAACGGGGTTAAATACACCGTGCCGCGTTTCCAGCGGGACTACTCATGGGAACAGGAACAGTGGGAAGACCTGTGGGCCGACATCGAAGGTCTGGACCAGGAAGGCTTTCACTACATGGGTTATATCGTGTTGCAGCGTAAAAACCAGCAGGATTTTGAAGTCATAGACGGACAACAACGCCTGGTTACCCTGTCCTTGCTGGTGCTGGCCACGATGCAACATATTCAGCGTTTAATCGACAAGGATGAAGATGCCGAAAACAACCAGGAACGTTTGCAGGAAATCACCGGACGCTATATCGGGTCGAAGGACATCGTCTCATTACGAGTGAGCAGCAGGTTGACGCTGAACCGCAACAATGGGCGTTTTTACAAAGATATTTGTTCCAACCTGCGCCCGCCCCAAGCCCGAGGCATTACTGCAACTAACAATCTTCTGAAGCAAGCATTCAATTTTTTCTGTGACAAAAACGTGGGGAACAGTGGTGAGGAAATCGCTGAGTTTATCAACAGGTTTTCATCCAGGTTGATTTTTACAAAAATTGTGGTGCAAGACAGCCTGAATGCCTACAAGGTGTTTGAAACCTTAAATGCCAGGGGGGTGCAGCTCTCCACTCCCGACTTGTTGAAAAACTACATTTTTTCGGTCGTCACCCAAAATGATGACGTGGCCGACGAGACGCTCGATGAGCTTGATGAAACATGGTCGGGCATCCTGACCCAACTGGGCGAAAACGATTTTACTGACTTTGTCCGCTACTACCATAATTCTCACAGGCCGCTGGTAAGCAAGAAGGAGTTGTTCAAATCAGTCAGCCAGCTTTACACTGCACCCGAGCAGGCGCATGGCTATCTGAAATCATTGACGGAAGCGGTTCCCGTCTATGCGTCCTTGTCCAACCCCTATGATGAATGGTGGCAGCGGGAAGACGGCAAATACCGGGAGGCTATCCATTTTCTGGATGCCCTGAAGCTGTTTGGCATCCGCCAGCCCTATACGATACTCATGGCAGCATTTCTGCAGAATTTCTCGCCGGATGAGTTTATTAAAACGCTGAAATATCTTTACATCCTGTCTATTCGCTACAACGTCATTTGCAGCTATTCACCCAGCGAACAGGAAAAACGTTATAACAACATCGCCATAAAGATAGCCGAGGGCGAGTTTCGGCGCGCCGGCCATATCAAGAACAGCCCCGATTATCGGGCGCTCTACCCGGCTGACGAGGCATTCAAAAATGCTTTTGAGTACTACAAAATGCCAAGCCGCCGCTCATCCAAAAAAATCCGTTTTTTGCTGGCAGAGATAGAGAAAAACGCGGGGCGTAACGTGAGATACCTCGATACGACGCTGGAACATATCTGCCCTTACAACCCGGACCAGGCATGGCGCCAGCATTTTGGCGAGGGGGCAAATGACATTTCAGACCGGTTGGGCAATATGGTGTTGCTGGAACAGGACTATCTCAGGCAGGCTGACTTTGAGGCCAAGAAAGTGCATTACCTGAAGACTCCTTTCAGGCTGGCCGGAAAAGTAGCTGAATATGATCACTGGGACCTGGCAAACCTGAATCGTTATCAATCCTGGCTTGCTGACCAGGCGGCAAGAACCTGGCGGGTGGATTGATGGGTGTCACGTCCGAAAATACCTTTGAGACTGCCATCGTTGAAAGCCTGGTAGCTTACGGGGGTTATATCGAAGGCGAAGCCGGCGCTTACAGCCCGGAACCGGGCATGTTCAAGGCGGAGGTATTGCAATTCCTGCAGACGACTCAGGCCAGACAATGGGACAGGCTTGCGGCGATTCATGGGGAGGAGGTATCCGACCGCGTTGTTGCGCGGTTGTGTAAGGAGATGGACTTACGCGGGGCGCTGGATGTGATCCGCCATGGTTTTGTCGATTACGGCGTGCGTTTCAAAATGGCTTTTTTCAAGCCGGAATCGGACTTAAACCCGGATACACTGGCACTATATCAACAGAACCGGCTCAAAGTGGTTCGGCAGGTATATTACAGCCGGAAAAACAGAAACTCGGTGGATTTAGTGTTGTCGCTGAACGGACTGCCGGTCGCGACGCTGGAGTTGAAGAACCGCTTTACCGGGCAAAGCACCGCAGATGCAAAAGAACAGTACGCCGACACCCGCGATAACAAAGAGTTGTTGTTTGCTTTCAAAAAACGCGCCCTGGTGCATTTTGCGGTGGATGATGAAGCCGTTTACATGACCACGCGCATTGACGGCAGCAAAACTCACTGGCTACCGTTCAACAAAGGCCACAATCACGGCCGCGGCAACGCGCCCAACCCGGGAGGCTATCGCAGTGATTACCTGTGGCGCGACATTCTCAGCAAAGACAGTTGGCTGGAGATCATCGGGCGCTTTATCCATTTGCAGACAGAAGAGTTTGAGTTTGAAGGACGCGCCCGCACCAAGGAAACCCTGGTTTTTCCGCGTTACCACCAGTTGGATGCCGTGCGGAAAATCACCCGCCATGCGCGGGAGCATGGCGCGGGCCGGAATTATCTGGTTCAGCATTCGGCCGGTTCCGGCAAAAGTAATTCCATCGCTTGGCTGTCTTACCGCTTATCCGGTCTGCACAATGCCGATAATCAACGGGTTTTTGACTGCGTGATTGTGGTGACAGACCGGCGAGTGCTGGATTCCCAACTGCAAAACACCATCTACCAGTTTGAACATAAGTCAGGCACGGTACAGTGCATCGACGAAGACTCACAGCAACTGGCCGATGCCATTAGCGACGGGT
This sequence comes from Gammaproteobacteria bacterium, assembly GCA_026709915.1. GTDB lineage: Bacteria > Pseudomonadota > Gammaproteobacteria > Eutrophobiales > Eutrophobiaceae > JAAXHV01. The sequence goes on along the minus strand of JAPORZ010000253.1, from coordinate 2,043 downwards.
CGCATATCATCATTACGACGCTACAGAAATTCTCCTTTATCGTCGAGAAGGTCGGCAATCTTCCAAACCGCAACTATGCTGTGATCATTGACGAGGCTCATAGCTCACAAGGCGGCGAAGCCAATAGAAAGATGAAGCAGGTGTTGGGTAATGCCAATGCGTCAGAAGAGCCCAGCGCTGATTCATCGAAAGCCCAGGAACCGTCTTCACAACCATATCCGGGACCTGATGGGGAAGAAGAAGACGAAGAGGAAGGGATAGATTCTCAGGATCTTGTCACTGACTGTATTGAGCAATCTGCCGCCATGCGCGGGCCGCAATCCAACTTGTCCTTTTTTGCCTTTACTGCTACACCAAAATACAAAACACTGGCGGTATTCGGTTACCGGGATGCACAGGGAAAGCCGCAACCGTTTCACCTGTACTCAATGCGACAAGCCATTGAAGAGGGCTTTATCCTGGATGTATTGCAGCATTACACCACCTATCAACTCTTCTTTAACCTGTGCAAGGCGATAGCAGACGACCCCCATCTGAACAAAAGGAAGGCCGCGCAGGCAATCGGCCATTTTGTTTCGCTGCACCCGCATAACCTGGCCCAGAAGACAGAAATTATTGTCGAACATTTCCGGCAGGTAGCCGCCGACAAGATTGGTGGAAAAGCCAAGGCCATGCTGGTAACAAGTTCACGCCTTCACGCAAAACGGTACTTTGAAGAGCTCAAACGCTATATCAACAAAAATGGCTATGAACAACACATCAAGGTTCTGGTGGCCTTTTCCGGCAAGGTGAAGGACGACAACTTCCCGGACGGCGTTAAGGAACCACAGTTGACGGGCTACAGTGAAAAAGAACTCCCGCGGAGATTTGCCGAAGATGATTACAAAATCCTGATTGCGGCGAACAAGTTCCAGACTGGTTTCGACCAGCCTTTACTGCATACCATGTACGTGGACAAGCCCCTGTCCGGCGTCAGGGCAGTGCAAACCCTGTCACGTCTGAACCGGACCGCGCCGGGGAAAGAGGACACGTTTATTCTGGATTTCGTCAATGACCGACAGATTATCCTGGATTCGTTTCAGCCCTATTATGAAATAACGACCGTCACCGACGAGCCGGACCCCAACCACTTGTATGACCTGAAAGCCAGGCTTGACGAGCAACAAATTTACCTGGATACGGAGGTTGACGCGCTGGCCCGGGTGTATTTCGACCCGCTGACACGAACAACCACGGGTGCACAGGCCCGACTGTACCGCCATATCGATCCGGCGGTGGACCGTTATAACAATATCAAACTGCAAGAGGACAAGGAAGCCTTCAAGAAGAGTTTGCGCACCTGGACTAATTTGTATGCTTTCATGGCCCAGATCATGCCCTTTCGGGAAGTTGAATTTGAGAAGTTCTATGCCTATGCCAAACTGCTTTTGACCAAGCTGCGCAAGCGCAATTTGTCAGAAAGTATGGAGCTGACCGATGAGGTGGCTCTGGAATACTATCGTCTGCAAAAAATCAAAGATGGCTCTATCGAGCTGATAGCGGGTGAAGGGGTCGAACTCGATGGTTTGACGGAGGCAGGCATCAAACGCGGGAAGGAAGAGAAAGCAGCCCTATCAGAAATCATCGATGTGCTGAATGACCGTTTCGGCACCGAGTTCGAGGAGGCCGACCGGCTTTTCTTTGAACAAATTGAAACGGAATTAATGCAGGATACCAAACTGCAAGCTCAGGCCAGGGTTAATAAGCTGGATACTTTCAAATACGCATTTGAGGAAATGTTCATCGATAAGTTGATTGACAGAATGGATCAAAATCAGGAAATTTTCGGAAAGATTATTGGAGACCAGGATTTTAGTAATCTTGTCAAAGAGCTGATGATGAAAAAAATATTCGACAAACTGAATGCTGATACCGGCACACCTGTTTGAAAACGTACGCAAGGTGCAGGACACCAACCTCGGGGGCTGACACAGCGCCGCTGTTATTTCCCCCGCCCCGACCAACGCCTGGCGGCGTTTTCCAGTTGTCTGTCGTGGCCTTGTG
>JAPORZ010000182.1 GCA_026709915.1 Gammaproteobacteria bacterium | reverse complement strand
AACCTGCGGCGCATCAAGATTCTGGAGGAGATGGCCCAGAATCTCTACCGCGAGTGGTTCGTCAAGTTCCGCTTCCCCGGCCATGAGAACGTGTGCATGGTCGATTCCCCGCTGGGGAAGATTCCGGAAGAGTGGGAGGTTAGAAAATTATCTGAAGTCTGTAATCTGGTGATGGGGCAATCCCCAAAGTCTGAGTTTTACAATGACGTAGGCGAAGGTTTGCCTTTCCATCAAGGCGTAACAGACTTTGGTGAGAGATTTCCGACAGTACGACTTTACTGCACTATGCAAAACAGACTTGCGGAAGCTGGAGATATTCTCTTTTCAGTACGTGCACCGGTGGGCCGCATCAATATTGCTCCGACACAAATGATCATCGGTCGTGGCTTGAGTGCTATTCGGCATTCCGCTGGATTTCAGTGGTTTGTATTTCATCTGCTTAGAGAGAAATTCAAAGAAGAAGATTCGATGGGAGGAGGTACAATATTCAAAGCAGTAACAAAATCAGATATGCGGAGTATAGAGCTTCTTTCCGCTGATGATGAAACTCATAGGCGATTCGAGGATATGGTTTTACCGATTGAGAACCAAATTAAGAATATGACAAAAAAGAACGAAACTCTCCGTCAAACCCGAGACCTCCTCCTCCCCAAACTCATCTCCGGTGAATTGGACGTTTCGGAACTGGACATCGATATCAGAGACGCGGCATGAGCACCCGGGTTCCGGTCAATCCCGATCTGCTTCACTGGGCGCTGGAACGCGCCGGTGTAAGCGCTGACGCGCTCGCGGAAAAATTCCCGAAACTGAACGATTGGCTGGAGGGCGAGCTTGCGCCCACCCTGAAGCAACTGGAAGCCTTTGCCAAGGCGACCCATACCGCCATCGGTCTGCTGTTTCTGCCGCAACCACCCGAAGAGCCATTGCCGATTCCAGACTTTCGCACGCTGCCCGAGACGCGGTTGTCCCGCCCGAGCGCCGGCCTTCTGGACACCATCTATCACTGCCAGCAACGCCAGGCCTGGTACCGGGACCATCAGCGCTTGCAAGGCGAGGCGGCGGTTGCTTTTGTCCGTTCCGCCTCGGCGGCGGACAAGGCGCCTGGGGTGGCGGCCGGAATCGCCCAGGCCATTGGTTTCGATCTTGCCGAGCGACAACAGTCGCCGAACTGGTCCGAAGCTCTGCGCCGCTTCATCTCCCGGGTCGAACAGGCCGGGATATTGGTCATGGTCAGCGGCGTGGTGGGCAGCAATACCCGTCGCCCCTTGAATGTGGAGGAGTTTCGCGGTTTTGCCCTGGCTGATCCCCTTGCGCCGCTGATATTCATCAATGGCAAGGATTCCAAGGCGGCGCAAATGTTCACCCTGGCCCATGAACTGGCCCATCTGTGGCTGGGCGAGAGCGGCGTATCCGATGTCCAGGCCGCGATCCGGCCGGATGAGCGAATCGAGCGCTGGTGCAACGCGGTGGCGGCGGAATTGCTGGTTCCGCTCGAACAACTGCGCCCGGTTTATGACCCGGAAAATGAGCTGCATGAGGAGATGCAGCGCCTCGCCAGCCGGTTCAAAGTCAGCACGCTGGTCATCGTCCGCCGCTTGTTCGATCTGGGGGTGATCGACCAGGAGACGCTGTGGGCGACCTATCGCGCGGAGCTTGAGCGTGTAAAGGCGCTGTCTGTCCTGGAAGGCGGTGGTGGTGATTTCTACAACACGCTGCCCGCCCGGACCGGAAAGCGTTTTGTAAGGGCGCTTGTAGCTAGCACCTTGGAGGGGCAAACCCAGTTTACCGATGCGTTCAGGATGCTGGGCATCAGGAAAACCGCCACCTTCTATGAAGAGTCCCGGCGTTTGGGATTGCACGGATGAAATATTTGTTGGATGCCAACGTCTTCATGGCCGCGAACAATCTTCACTACGGCCTGGATTTCTGTCCCGCGTTCTGGGACTGGCCGAGCACGGGTAATGCGCAAGGCTCCGAGGATTGAGTGCGGATGTCCGACTACTCCGAAGACGCACTGGTCGAACAGCCCGCCATCGCGCTGTTCGCGGCGATGGGGTGGGAGACGGCCAACGGCTTGCATGAATTCGTCCAAGCGGGCGGCAGCCCCCTGGGGCGGGAGGCGAAATCCGAGGTGGTGCTTGAGGGACGGTTGCGGTCGGCGCTGGAGCGGCTGAACCCCGGTTTGCCGGCGGACGCTTTCAATCAAGCTATCGAGGAATTGATCCGCGACCGCGGCGCCATGGCCCCGGTGCAGGCCAACCGCGAAGTCTATCTGCTGCTGAAGAACGGTGTGCAGGTGAAGCTCTCCGCCCCGGACGGCGAGGGCGAGACGGTGGAGTCGGTCAGGCTGATCGACTGGAAGAAACCCGCCAACAACGATTTTCTGCTGGTCAACCAGTTCTGGGTGACCGGGGAGATGTACACCCGGCGGGCCGACCTGGTGGGCTTCGTCAACGGCATTCCGCTGGTGTTCATCGAGCTGAAGGCGACCCATGCCCGGCTGGAGGCGGCCTACAAGGACAATCTCACCGACTACAAGAACGCGATTCCGCAGCTCTTTTGGTACAACGCGCTGATCGTGCTCTCCAACGGCAGCCGCAGCCGGATCGGCAGCATGACCGCAAGCTGGGAGCACTTCGCCGAGTGGAAGAAGATCAACCGCGAGGGCGAGGAGGGGATGGTCTCGCTGGAGACCATGATCCGGGGCGCCTGCGACAAGGCGCGGCTACTGGACCTGGTGGAGAACTTCACCTTGTTCATGGAGGCGCGGGGTGGTTCGATCAAACTGCTGGGCAAGAATCACCAGTACCTGGGGGTGAACAACGCCATCGAGGCGCTGCGGGGCATCGAGAGCCGCGCTGGCAGGCTGGGCGTGTTCTGGCATACCCAAGGCAGCGGCAAGAGCGTGTCGATGATCTGTTTCGCGCAGAAGGTCTTGCGCAAGATCCCCGGCAACTGGACCTTCGTTATCATCACCGACCGGCAGGAGCTGGATCACCAGATCTACAAGAACTTCGCGGCGAGCGGGGCGGTGACCGAACAGGAGGCGCAAGCCACCTCAAGCCGTCATTTGCGTCAGCTCTTGTCGGAAGATCACCGCTACGTTTTCACCTTGATCCACAAGTTCCGCACCGAACGTGGCGCGGAGCATCCGGTGTTGTCCGAGCGTTCCGACATCATTGTGATCACCGACGAGGCACACCGAAGTCAGTACGACACCCTTGCGCTCAACATGCGTACTGCCTTGCCCAACGCCTCTTTCATCGCCTTCACCGGCACGCCGCTGATCATCGGCGAGGAGAAGACGCGGGAGGTCTTCGGCGACTATGTGAGCGTGTACGACTTCCGCCAATCTGTGGAGGACGGCGCGACCGTTCCGCTCTACTACGAAAACCGCATCCCCGAATTGCAGCTTCCCAATGAAAATCTCAACGAGGACATGGAGCGCCTGCTGGAACAGGCGGAGCTGGACGAGGCGCAGGAGAAGAAGCTGGAGCGGGAATTCGCCCGTCAGTATCACCTGATCACGCGGGAGGAGCGGCTGGAGACCATTGCCAAGGATCTGGTGCGCCATTTCACGGGACGTGGATTTCTCGGCAAGGCGATGGTGATCAGCATCGACAAGGCCACGGCAGTGCGCATGTACGACAAGGTGAAGGCGCACTGGACGGCAGAGATGTCGCGCCTGATGGACGAGCTGGCCGAGGTGATAGGTGACGAGCAGCGTCAGGTAATCAAAGAGCGGCTCGAACTCATGGAATCCACCGACATGGCAGTGGTCGTTTCCCCTTCGCAAAACGAGATCGAGGAGATGAAAGCAAAGGGACTGGACATTGCGCCGCACCGCAAGCGCATGGTCAGCGAAGATTTGGAGACCCGGTTCAAGGACCCGGACGATTCCTTCCGCATCGTATTCGTCTGCGCCATGTGGCTGACCGGCTTTGACGCGCCCTCCTGCTCCACGCTCTACCTCGACAAGCCGATGCGCAACCACTCCCTGATGCAGACCATCGCCAGGGCCAACCGGGTGTTCAAGGAAAAGGTCAACGGCCTCATCGTCGATTATGTCGGGGTGTTCCGCAATCTGGAAAAGGCGCTGATGATCTATGGGGCCGAAAGTGGCGTCGGTGGCGATTCTCCGGTCAAGGACAAGGCGGCGCTTGTCGCCTTGTTGCGGCAGTCGATTGCCGAGATAGAGAGGTTCTGCGCAGGAATGGGCGTGAATCTGGATGCCATCGAGGCTACCAGCGATTTCCAGAAGATCAAGCTGCTGGATGACGCGGTGGAGGCCCTGATTGCCAATGACGACAGCAAGAGGCGGTATCTGACACAGGCCGCGACGATCTGGAGGCTCTACAAAGCGATACTGCCGGATAGCGAGGGCAAGGCGTTCGCTGCGCGCTGCCTGCTGATTGACGTGCTGGCGAAGAAGATTCGGGCGCTTACCCCTCCGGCAGACATCTCCGAGGTGATGGGTCAAGTGGAAGAACTGCTGGATGCATCCATCGACTCCGAGGGATATTTGATTCGGGAACCGCGATCGACCTACGGGGTGGCGGGTAGTGTCGAGGAGCATTGGGTCGATCTCGCGCAGATGGATTTCGAGGCACTGAAGGAGCGGTTTACCAAAGGCAGGAAGCGCACGGAGGCGGAAAAGCTCAAGGGTCAGGTACACAGCAAATTGAAGCAGATGCTGCGCCTCAACCCCACCCGCATGGATTATCTGGAGCGGTTCCAGAGGATGATCGACGAATACAACGCCGGGAGCCTGAACTTCGACGAGTTTCTCCGGCGGCTGCTGGTTTTCACTGACAGCCTGAAAGACGAGGAGAAGCGGAGTGTCGCAGAGCAACTATCGGAAGAAGAGTTGGCGTTGTTCGACATCCTGACCAGGCCTCAGCTTGATCTTTCCGACCAAGAGACCAAGCAGGTGAAGAAGGCGGCCAAGGATCTGTTGGAGGCTTTGAAACGTGAAAAGCTGGTTCTGGACTGGCGCAAGTTTCAGCAATCCCGGGCAGCCGTGAAAGTCAGCATCACGGATGCGCTGGACGAGGGGTTGCCGGACAGTTTCCCGCCGGTGCTGTTTCAGCAGAAGGTTGAGGCTGTGTACCAGCACGTTTTTGATTCCTACTATGGCAGTGGCCGCGGGGTGTATGCGGCTGCTTGGCCATGCGCGCCCACAGCAGGGTTTGACCGATGAGTATGTCTGCGACGCTGAACCGCTTGACCGGGGGCGGTAAAGAACGCTAAAGTCAGTGTTACTCAATCTCAAAGGCGCCTCTAAACCCTGATGATCAGGCGACTGCACGCCCGGCCCATAAATAAGCCCGCGGTTCGTCATGCCGGCCAGGGATTGGCCGGTATCCAGTGACAGGGATGTAAACGGGCGGTGAAACTTACGTAGTAAAAATTAGAGATTCCTTCAAGTATCAAGCAGGCGTATTGTGACCTATTGTGTAGCCATAACGACGGAAACAGGGCTGGTGTTTACGGCCGACTCGCGTACTAATGCGGGCATCGACAATGTCAGCACGTACAGCAAGATGCACCGGTTCGGGGCTCAGGGGGACCGGCAGTTTGTGTTGTTGTCAGCGGGTAATCTCGCTACTACCCAAGGCGTGGTGCAGCAGTTGCATAAGGACATAGAGCACTATGCGCCGCTGAACCTGATGACGGCGCCGGGGCTGAGCGATGCGGCCGATTATATCGGCGCGGTCAGTGTCCGCCAGCAGGAAAAGCATTCCGGCTCAGGCGTCAATTATGAAGCCAGTTTTATTATCGGCGGCCAGATTGCCGGTTCTGTGCCTGAGCTCTATCTGGTGTATCCCCAAGGTAACCATATCACCAGCTCTGCCTACTCGCCGTATTTACAAATAGGTGAGGACAAATACGGCAAGGCCATCCTCGATCGCATCCTGGAGCGGACCTTGAGTCTGGAAACCGCGGCGCTGTGCGCCATGGTGTCCATGGATTCCACCATGAAAAGCAATATGACGGTGGGGCCGCCCATCGAGATGGTTATCTACCCGACCGACAGTTTCTCTTTGGGCCGATATTACTGTTTCAATGAAGATAGTGAATATTTGCGTGAATTAAGAAGGAGTTGGGATAGCAACCTGAAAGATGCGTTCAATAAATTGCCGCCCATTGTCTGGTCTGCCAACTGGGACTCGCAGCAGCTCAATACCTGAACCAGACCCGCTCTACCTGGGCATGAATGTTGCCCAGTCCCAACTGTACTTCGTCGATAAAGCCGTGCAGGTTGTCCTGCTCCAGCAGCTGCGCGATGTCGGCTGCTTTGACCCTGTTGCGGGCCAGTTCCAGAGTTTGTAACGGCGCCTCGTTCCCCGGCAGGCGCAGCAGGCAGGTGCGGATTTCTTCCAGGCAATGCAGCACGCTGCGCGGCGCGTCAACGTACTTGAACAGGAACTCAACCACATCTTCACCGTAAGGGCGCACCTTGACGTGTTGCCGGTAAATCTGGTAGCTGCCCAGGGAATTGAGGATATTCAACCATAATAATTCGGCATAGGCAGTGGCGCTGTCGTCGCCGCCGGGCAACAGGTTGACGCAACCTACATCAATGATGCGAGTGCTCATGTCGGCGCGCTCCAAGTTCCTGCCGATGCGCTTGAAACTGTAGGCGCTGCCGTGCCCCATGCTGCCGAACAACATGCCCGTTACCTGCTGGCAATAGCGGATCACGCGCTGCAGGTAGCCCAGGCGTTCACCGGGATCTGTGCCCAATACCGCATTGTCCCGCACGTACAGGTACAGTTCATTGATGGTTTCCCAGGCTTCCGGCGGGAGTATCTCGCGGGAGCTGCGGGCGTTGTCGCGGGCCATACGCACGCAGCAGAGCATGGAGGAAGGGTTGGTTTCGTCGCTGAGCATGAATTGCAGGACGCAATCTTCATCGGCTTTACCGTAGCTCGGGTAAAACAGGTCGTTGCTCCCGGAAATGTCGATCACGTTGGCCCAAATGCGTTGAAAGGGGCGCGGCAGGTCGAGCATCAGGTTGGCGTTGACGGCGACTAAGCGCGCGCTGTTCTCGGCCCGTTCGATATGGCGCCCGAACCAGTACAACTGCTCTGCCACCCTGGACAGCATCTAATTCCTGCCTCCGGCTATCACCCAGGTATCCTTACTGCCGCCGCCTTGTGAAGAATTTACTATCAGTGAGCCCGGCGTCAGCGCCACCCGGGTCAGCCCGCCGGCGGTCACGTAGGAGTCGTCGCCTTGCAACACAAACGGCCTCAAGTCCACATGGCGGGGTTCGATGCGCCCGTCACACAAGGTGGGCACGGTGGACAGGTTAACCGGTAGTTGAGCAATATAGCCGCGTGGGTCTGCCTTGATCCGTTGCGCAACTTGCGCCAGCGTCGCGCGGCTTGCCTGCGGCCCGATAACGATGCCGTAGCCGCCGGATTCATTGGCAGGTTTCAGCACCAGCTTATCCAGGTTGGCGAGCACATGGCGACGTTGTTGGTCATCATCGCAGCGATAGCTGGGCACATTGGGCAACAGCGGGTCTTCATCCAGATAGTAGCGGATCATGTCGGGCACATAGGTATAGACCAGCTTGTCATCGGCCACGCCGGCGCCGGGGGCATTGGCCAGGCCCACCTTGCCGTTTCTCCAGGCGCGCATGATGCCGGGCACCCCCAGCACCGAGTCGTTGCGAAACACTTCGGGGTCGAGAAACAGGTCGTCAATGCGGCGATACACCACATCGACAGGCGCCAGCCCGGCGATGGTCTTCATATAGACGCAATCGTCATCTCCCACCACCAGATCCGTGCCTTCCACCAGTTCTGCGCCCAGTTGGCGAGCAAGAAATGAATGCTCGAAATACGCCGAGTTATAGATACCCGGCGTCAATACCACGATTTCCGGGTAGTCCAGCGGGCGCGGCGAGATGGAGTTCAGCGTTTCAAACAGGTGTATGGCATAGCCACCCAGGCGCCGCACAGAGTAATTCTCAAACAGTTCGGGAAAGGCAAGTTTGGTCAGGCGCCGGTTCTCCAGCATATAAGACACCCCGGAAGGCACGCGCAGGTTGTCTTCCAGCACGTACATAACGCCGTCAGAGCCGCGTACCAGGTCGGTGCCGCAGATATGCGCCCATACCCCCTGCGCCGGTTTCATGCCCTGGCACTCCTTGCGAAAATTCTTTGACGTGTGCAACAGCTGCGCCGGCACGACCTGATCCCTGATGATCCGTTGGTCGTTGTAAACGTCGCCGATAAACAGGTTGAGCGCGGTCAGGCGCTGTACCAGGCCCCGTTCAACCTGTTTCCATTCGCTGTGCAGGATGGGCCTGGGGATCACATCATAAGGCCACTGCCGGTCGATATTGCCGGCCTCGCTGTAAACGGTAAAAGTGATGCCCATGGTGGCAATCGCCTGTTCGGCATCACTCCTGCATGCGGCCAGTTCCTGGTAGCTCAACTCTTGCAGCGTTGTGAGCATACGTTCCAGCCCGGGCCGGGCCCGGCCTTGCGGGGTCAGCAGCTCATCGTACAATCCCGCCAGCGGGTACCGGTCAAGGTTCATTAGCGGGTGACGGCAAGGCCGGTGTCAGCTTTCCAGGGCGGCTGCTTCCCGGGCCCGGGCCCGTTGCAGCGCATCCCGGCCCAGTACCCGGTCGGCATAATGCTCGATGTTCTGAAAATCCATAGGTTGTTTCGCTACCCTGGCCCACAGCAAGGTCTGACCGATGAGGATGTCTGCGGCGCTGAACTCCGCGCCCAGGATGTACCTGTTGCCGCCTAACCCCTGGCTCAGAATGTCCAAAGCTTTTTGAAACTCCCATTCGGCGGTTTTGATCACTGCCGGCACGCGTTTGTCCGGCGGCAGCACGAACGTGTGTCTGCCCTTGGTCCACAGGGGTTGTTCGAGCTCCGACAGCACGAAGTAGCACCACTGGTCATACTTTGCGCGCGCCGCTGTGGCGGGCGTTGGCACCAGTCGTTTTTCCGGGAACTTATCACCCAGGTAGGTGACAATGGCGGCGGACTCGGTGAGTATCAGGTCGCCGTCTACCAGCGCCGGAACTTTCCCAGCCGGGTTGATTTGCAGGAATTCCTTGCTGGCAAAGCCGGCGTCACTTGCCGGGACCAGCTTGAATTCATACTCCGCCCCCAGTTCTTCCAGCATCCAGGTGACCCTGACGCCACGCGTCCTAGGATAGTTATGCAGTTGCAGCATGAGTTAATTTCCAAAGTTGCAAAGCACTGATAATACGTAAAACGCCGGAACGGGGCAAGCCGCCCGTAGGACTGCACCCAGGGAGGGACACAATAAATGACGAACAGGAAGGAGACAGGCACGACGAACAGCACAGACAGCGATAACGAACGAGCGCACTCAACCCATCAGCGCGTCCTCCCCACCAAAGACAACATCGGTCTCGTTGAGCCCCTCGGCGCTGACGCCGGTGAGGGTAATGGTATCCCCGTCGTAGCCGGGGATACCGATACGCAGCCCGTCCGGGCCGGGTTGCAGGTCAAGGTCGGCCAGGGACGTAATGCTGTCAAAGGCGCGCAAGTCAATGCGGTCGTCCCCGCGCTGGAAATCGGTCACGGTGTCGGCGTCGGCGCCGGGGGCAAACACGAAGGTATCGCGCCCGGCGCCACCGGTCAGCGTGTCATGCCCGGCGCGCCCCCCGTCGAGGTGGTCGTTGCCGATCCCGCCGCGCAGGGTATCGTCTCCTGCCCCGCCGCGCAGGGTATCATCGCCCAACCCGCCGAACAGCCGGTCATCGCCCAGGCCGCCGTTGAGGCGGTCATCGCCGCCGTCCGGTCCGCCGTAGAGGGTATCGTTCCCGCTGCCGCCCCACAGCACATTGTCGCGCCCGTCCCCGGCCAGGGTATCGTCATGGTCCGAGCCGCGCAGGTGTTCGATATCCGGCACGGTCACGGTCATGGCGCTACCGTCGGCGCCGGTGACGCTGAGGGTGTCGGTCAGGGCGAGGGTGTCGCCATCGGCGTCCCCACCCCGGGCCTGCCCGCTGTGCAGGCGCACGGTGACACTGGCCTCAGAGCTGCGGTACGACAGGGTATCGACCCCAGCGCCGCCGCTGAGAAGGTCCGCCCCGGCCCCGCCGTCGAGCAGGTCATCCCCGTCGCCGCCGACAAGGGTGTCTGCGCCCGCGCCGCCGCGCAAGGCATCATTGCCGGCGCCGCCGCGCAAGGTATCATCCCCTAACCCCCCGAACAGCCGGTCATTGCCCAC
>JAPORZ010000130.1 GCA_026709915.1 Gammaproteobacteria bacterium | reverse complement strand
TTAAATAATTGTACTCCGCAAGCAATCAGTCTGATACTTATAAAGAACCGTGCTAGTCCAACTGACTCCATCCTCTGACTACACCGCTTGGTTAGGTGAACTGAAAGTACGTATCCAATCAGCACGTATTTCAGCGGCACGTTCGATAAACCGCGAGATGATCCTGCTCTACTGGGACATCGTCCGCGGGATCGTGGAGAAGCAAAAAGAGTTAGGTTGGGGGGATTCCGTAGTCAATCAACTGGCTTTTGATCTGCGTGAAGCATTTCCACATAAGCGGGGGTTTTCAAAACAGAATGTTTGGAGAATGAGACAGTTCTACATAGACTACTCATCCGATGAATTTCTCTCACAGGCTGTGAGAGAATTGGAAGGCTTCTCGCACAAGCCATTTAACAAGCAGCAATATGTTTCAGAGAATCTCTCACAAGCTGCGAGAGAATTGGTAGCTGCGGTTCCTTGGGGACATCATGCTAATGTTTTGGCAAAAATTGAGAGCCCGGCTGAACGGCTTTACTATCTTCGGGCTACAGCCCAATTCGGCTGGACTCGTTCAGTTCTCCTAAATCAACTCAAAGCCGATGCCTACGGACGCAGCCTCGCCGAAGGAAAAATGCACAATTTCCCTGCCACACTGCCGGAGTATCTTGCCGAACAGGCGGAGGAAGCATTGAAAAGTTCCTACTGAATTTTAATAATGAGCTACTTGACCTTGATAATGAACTCTGGGATTATGTCATCGTCCATGAACTGCTTCACTTTTTTATTCCCAATCACGGTCGGCTCTGGAAAAGCCTGATGCGGGCCTACCTGGGCAATTATGAAAAGCTGGAGGATTCTTTAAGGAAAATCAGTACCCGTAAAGGAACGATCGTTGACTAATGCTCTGGTAGATATGACCATGATACTGACGGCCTGTTTGCAAACCCTGCCGGTTACTCACACAACATGGGTTGATCATGATGGGTCGTGTCTCTGCTTTACCCAATAAATCAACCGGTTATTGGCCGGCATGGCGTAGTCGCGTTGCAGGTGCAGGCTTGCCTTGGTTGCCAGTGCGTCCACATCTTCAAAATTTCTGATGCCGCTGGCCGGGTCGCGTTGCTTTAACCATAAGTCAAACCTGGCATTGCTCTCACTGGTATAGGCGTTGTTGTAGTTGAACGGGCCGTACAGTACCAGTAAGCCATTGTCGGGAAGCAGCTTCCCTACCCCGGCAAACAGCGCCTGTACTGCGTCCCAGCCTGCGATATGGATCGTATTGGCACAAAATACCGCATCGACCTGCAATTCGGGCCAGTGCGCTTGCTTTACATCAAGCGTCAATGGCGGGGGGGTATTGGGCAGGTTGGCTTCGGCCAACCATAATTTGATTCCGGCATGGTGTTCCGGCAGGTCACTGCTGTGCCAGACCAGGTGTGGCAGGCGCGCGGCGAAATAAACTGCGTGCTGACCGGTGCCGCTGCCGATCTCCAGGATCTGCTTGCAATCGGCAAACAGCGCTTGAATAACCTCAAGAATGGGTTGCCGGTTGTTATCACAGGCGGCAGAATAGGGTTTTTTCATATAAAAGGTCGGTGTACTGCGGCTCGTTGTATCTGTTATTACAAATGAGTCTTGACATCATCCCGCTACAGGTTATTGTCATCGCCATGCCAAGTCTATCAAAAATTCAACCCTTGACGCTTTGCGCGTTATTTCTGGGTAGCTTCCTGCCTGTGCCCCAAAACCTGGCAAGCAACCTGCTTGCAAGCAGCGGCGCCAAACTCGACGAGGCGCAGGTCCAAACAGTTGAGAAAGCGGCCATAACTTCGGCTGATGCAGAACAGCAACGTCAGGCCATCGCAGTAATGCTGGCGGAATACGAGCTCGAAGGCAGGAAACTGCTGGACGGGCTTGATGGAGTTGCCGACAGGAACCAGATTGACCGGCAGGCCAGCGCCCTGCTCTCCGCCGGCGAAGAGATCATGGGCTGGGCCCGGTTCCGCTTACAACAGTGCGATGAATACCTTGGCAAGGCCCTGGAACTCAAGGCAATGATGCCTGACATTACCCTGGAAGTACTGGAACGGGATTATCATCACGATGGCGCGTTGCCGCAAGCGCCGCCGGAGTGCTACCACATTAAAGACACGTTCGTACATCCGGCTACAGTGTTGGTGCTGACCCGTGATGACCCCGCCTTGGAACAGGAAACCATTGCCGGCATCAAGGCGGAGCTACGGGAAGTGCTCGGGCACACCGAAGTCGTGCGACGACTGATTATCTATTGAAGGCGTCTCTGCAAATGCCACGGAGGGCATTTTTGCTATGTAAGTTTCACCGCCTGTTTACATCCCTGTCACTGGATACCGGCCAATCCCTGGCCGGTATGACGAGCCGCGGGCTTACATACGGGCCGGGCGTGCGGTCACCTGATCATGAGGGTTTAGATGGTTGCTTATTGATCAATTCGGTAATTTCGCCAGCCTGATCAATTCGCTACGCAACTCCTGCATCGTGCCGACCGGTTCAGGAAAATTGAAACGATGGATGCGTTTACCCAGCAGCAGATTGAAGCCTTCGCCGTCTATCCCCGCCATGATGGCATGCTCACCCTCTCGCACCGGTATGTTTCCCAGCTGACGATAGTGGTTTATCGCATCGGTATGATCCTGGTTCATGTGCTCAATGGCCTGAGCTTCCTCGCCCGGACTGAACGGATTCTCTTTTAGAAAGTCCTCACGCTCGACCCAGTAAATTTTCCCGAAACCACCGATAAACCGCACCCGGTAAAACTCCAGGCGATAAAAGTCGAAATCGTGGGTTTTGTGGTAATCCCGCGCGTCCGGGAAGAAACGGTAGTAGCGTTCAATGGTGTCCTTATCATCCGGCGCGACCTGTTGCGCCTGCCCCAGATAGGTCACGCGGCCGTTTGCCTGGACATCATCCCCATTCCGTTCCATGACCAGCAGCGACACTTTTGGGTCGGCCAGGATATTTTTAGTGTGCTGTGCGATACGGCTGATCTGAATGACCGGCCGGCCCTGCCGGTCAAAACAATAAGGAGTCACCGAGCCGAACGGATAACCCTGTGCCTCAAGCGAATGGGTGGACAGGATTCCCTGATATTCACTCATCATCAAACTGCGCGCAGCTTGCCCGGATTGTTCTTTGTTAATCATGATGATATGCCCTGTTTTTAATGTATATCAGATGGCGAAGGTATCACCACGCTGCAACCCCTGATGGGGTGCCGCTGCAGCATGACGTCCAGGTCGAATACCTCCTTGATCAATGGTTCCGTCAAGACCTGGTCCGGGGTTCCATAGTGATACAAATTGCCACCCTGAAAGACCGCTATCCTGTCTGCATACATGGCAGCCAGATTGATGTCATGCAAGACTACCAGCACACCTACCTCACGACGGCTGAACTCACGAGCGATCTTCAGCGCCGCATGCTGGTGGGCCGGGTCCATCCCCGCCACAGGCTCGTCCAGGAATAAATAACGGGTCGAAATTTGCTCATCCCCCCAGATCTGGGTCAGCGCGCGGGCAAACTGCACCCGCTGTTTTTCCCCGCCCGAGAGCGTATCGTAGTAGCGCAGGGCCAGTTCCTGTACCTCAGTCAGCCGCATGGCAGACAACGTAATAGCATGGTCGCGCGCATCTTCGAACCCGCGGATATGCGGGCTGCGACCCAGCAAGACCACCTCAAAAACAGTAAACGGAAAGGCGATCACCGTACTTTGCGGCATCACTGCGCGTTTGCGCGCATAGTCGAGTTTACTCCATTTTTTTAACGCTTCCCCCTCCAGTGTGATGACGCCTGCGGTCGGCCTGAGCTCGCCGCTCAGCAATTTCAGGAAGGTGGATTTGCCGGCGCCGTTGGGCCCGATTAGCGCCAGGACTTCGCCCGGGTTGACTGTCAGGGTGATGTCCCTTAGCAACCGCGTCCCGGCAATGGTGTAACTGAGTTTAGCTGCGGTCAGCATCAGGTTAAAACGCGCGTAGCATACGTTTATTCATCAACAGCCAGAGGAAAAACGGGCCGCCGATGCAGCTCGTTACCACGCCGATGGGAAGTTCGGCGGGCGCAACAATCGTACGGGAAATAATATCGGCAGCCAGCATCAGCGCCGCGCCAAGCAGGATCGAGCCCGGGAACAGGTAGCGATGGTCCGCGCCCATCAACAAACGCACCAGGTGCGGCACCACCAGCCCGACAAAAGCGATGATTCCTGTCAACGCCACTGCCGTACCGATAGCCAGAGTCGTTAACAGTATCGCGGCTTTTTTCAGGCGCTCGATATCATAGCCCAGGTGTCCGGCCTCACTCTCGCCCAGTACATAGGCGTTCATGGCTCTTGCCAGGAACGGCAAACTGATTAACGGGATCAACAAAAAGGGCAACACGGGCAGCACCAGTCTCCAGGTATTACGTGACAGACTGCCCATCGTCCAGAACGTCAGGTCCCGTAACTGCTGGTCGTCGCTGACAAAAATTAAAAAGCCCATCATGGCATTGCAGATAGCATTGATCGCGATACCTGCCAGCAGCATTGTCAATATCAGGGAGCGGCCGTTGACGGTGCCGATACGATATACCAGCAGGACTGCGATCAGCCCTCCGCAAAAGGCAAAAACAGGCAACAGATAAGACCTCAGCAGCATGGGAGCGGCCAGCGCAATTTCCTGGCCCAGCACGATAAAGCCGACGGCGGCCAGCGCGGCGCCGCCGGAGACGCCTATCAAGGCGGGGTCTGCCAGGGGATTACGGAACAACCCCTGCAAGGTGGCGCCAGCCACCGCCAGCGCGGCTCCAACACAGATGCCCAGGATAATCCTCGGCAAGCGCAGGCCCATAACAACCGTCTGTTGTTGCGCCTCGAAGTCCCAGGGGACATGGATGCCCAGGGGCTGCAACAGTATGGCCGTAACCTGTGCCGGGGCAATGGGGACCGCGCCGGAACATACCGCCACAACGGTAACAATCAGTAATAAGGCGGTCAGTCCGGACAGGGTGACTTTTGCACGCCTGTTCCGGCCTGCAAGCAACAGGATGGTCGATTGTTGGGCCACGGCAGTCATATACAGTTGTTACTGTGCCGACGTAAACGTCCTGTTGGTGAATAAATCCGGATGGAACTCTGCCGCCAGGTCACGAATGGCGCCTACCGTGCGCGGCCCGAAACCGATTAAATACAAACCGTCGAACACCGACAGCCTGCCCTCCTTTGCCGCCGGCGTCGTTGCCAGTTCGGGCAGGGCGAAGAGTTTTTCCTTGTCGCCATAGAGGGCAAAAGTTCGCTGCAGCACCACGACGATCTCCGGCGCCGCAGCAATGACTGCCTCAGGGGTGATCGCCTTGTAGCCGCTGACCCCCGCCATGACGTTATTACCGCCTGCCAGTGAAATCATACCGTGTGCGGAGGTAGCGCTGCCGGCGGCCAGCGGCGCGCCGCGGCCGAAGGACAGCAGAAACAACACATCAGGCTTCCGTTTTGCCCGGCTTAATACGTTTGCCAGGTCCCGGTATTCCTGTTCTATGCTGCTGATTAACGCTGCTCCTCTCTGTTCCCGCTCCAGCACGCCGGCAACGTAGCGAATTTTCCGATAGACACCTGTAATCGATGGTTCATCCGGGATGGTCAGCACCTTGACGCCGGCAGCTTGCAACTGGTCGAGTACCTCCGGTGGCCCGGCATCACTGAGCGCCAGAATGATATCCGGGTTGACGGATAAAACAGGTTCTGCAGACAGCGCCCGCATATAGCCGACATCAGGGTGACGCGCCAGCGCTGCGGCAGGATACATACTGGTGCTGTCCACCGCGACCAGCCAGTCCTGCGCGCCCAGGGCGTAGATTATCTCTGTTATCGAGCCGCCGATTGCAATAATTCGGTTCGCCCCGCCCTGCTCAGCCGCGCCGCCGGTTCCCTTAGCCGGCATGAGGTGGGAGAACAGCGCGCAGCATGTAATCAGTACTATCTTGTGGAAAGCAGTCATGGGGGCAGCATCAGAAAACATACCTGAACGAGGCGGAAACATTGATCCCGGGACGGCTGAAGCGATCGATATTATCCCAGGGTATGCTTCCGGGCGGGCCGCTCTGCCCTATGCCGCCCAAAGCAAACGCGTCGCTCCAAAGCCAGTATTTCTTGTCGGTGATATTGAATATGCCCACGTTGATATGGGCGTGTTTGTTGAAGTGATATTCACCAAACAGGTCCAGCATGACAAAGCCGGGCGTGGCAAAATAGAGAAAGTCCTCTCCTTCACTGCCGCCGGCGTCGATGCGTGTCTTGCGTTTTACCGCAGTCAGCGCCAGTTCCGCGTTCCATTTTTCGCCTGGCTCCCAGGACAGGCCGAACACCCCTTTCATGGGATCGACAGTGTTCAGCGGCTGGTCTGTTTGTTTATCGTTGCCACGCGCATACGCTATGCTGGCGTGGGCCTGAAACCCTCGCAGCCGGGGGAAAGTGGCCGCGATATGCCAGTTGCCGGCAAATTCAATACCGTTGATCTCCGTCTTCTCCAGGTTGGACGGTTGGAACTCAAGCAGCCGGGTCAGGGGATTGAACCCCTTGACGGAATTCGTATCAATGAAATTCTTATAGTCATTAAAAAACCCGGTCAGGCTGAAGCTTCCATGCGCGCCCCGGCCCCGGATGCCGAATTCATAACTGTCGCTGCTTTCCGATTTAAGGCCCGCATTCGGCAACGTGGTGTAGCCGCCGATGAAATTGGTGAAGGCCCGGTTCACGTTGTCATAAGGCGGCGCCCGGAACCCCTGAGCGAATTGCCCGTACAGGGAAAACGAGTCGCTGAGACTGACCACGGCGCCGATCTTGAACGACACCTGCTCATCGCGGTACTTTTCCGGGACCGGTGTGCCGGGGTTGCCGTTCAGGAATATTTCATCGGGGGTCGGCTCCATTTCATAATGGTCGTAGCGTAACCCGGGCGTCAACAATAATCGCTCACCGAACAGGGTAATTTCATCCTGCAGGAAAAAGGCATATTCAGTCGTCTCGGATACCGGGAAGCCCCGCGTCGGGAAGGTCAGGAAGAAGTTCGGCACAGGCGCGCCGGTCAGCGCATTAACCGTCGCGCCGTCACGCAGGGTTTTGCTGTCGGTTGCCTCGTACTCGAAACCATACACAACATGGTGCTCCGTGCCGCCAAGGTTGAATATCCTGTCGAGTTGCAGTTCCGCGCCGAAGACATCCTGGTCGAAAGATGAGAAACGTGTGCGCTGTTGCGGGGTCCTGAAAATCAGGTTGAAGCGTTCCTGGCTGGTTCGCTGTTCCGATTTGGAATCCTGGAAGTGGACATGCCACCTGGCGTGACCGAACAGCCAGGTATCGCCGCGGTACTCATGCCCGATTGTCAGCCGGTAGCGTGCGCGGTCATCGATGCCTCTGCCGGCCAGGTTCTCATGGCTGCATCCCCGGGAAGAACAGGTGAAGGTGGCGGAGTCAGACAGCAGGTCGGTGTCGGTATCATTTTTATAATACTCGGCAGTAATGCGGAAGCGGTTCGACTCATCCAGGTCATAGACCAGTTTCGCCAGCACATTGTGGCTGTTGAAAGATTGCGGGTCTGCCTTGCCTCTTCCCGGTCCCGGTATGTCATCAGCGCCGTTGCTTTCGGTCTCTGCGCCGTCACGCCAGGTGTAGATCAGCAATCCCTTGAGGGTATCGCTTCCTGCGGCCATGGTGGCAGTGGACATGAAACTTTCATCTACCGATGAATAGCCACCTTTTGCAGACAGATACCAGGGACGCTCTACCTCTGCGAGGTAATCATCAGGGTCCTTGGTCAGGAAGGACACAACCCCGCCCAGGGCATCGCTGCCATAAAGTGACGAGGCAGGGCCGCGTACAATTTCAACGGTTTTCAACGCATCCACATCGACAAAGTCGCGTCGCGCCGTCATAAACGCGCCAAAATTATATTCATCTATGGCCGGCACGCCGTCCACCTGGGTCAGCACCCGGTCATCACCGATGCCGCGAATAGTAAACCCGTTCAGGCCCCAACGATTTGATCCGCCCACGGATACGCCGGGTTCATAGCGGATTAAATCGCGAATGTCCCGGGTCAGGTTCTGCTCGACTTCCTGCGCGCTGATTATGGATACCGTGGCAGGCACGTCATTGAGCAAACGCTCGGTACGTGTTGCAGTTACCGTAACATTTTCAATTGTCGTAGCGTGACACGCCGCACCGGCGGTGACCATGCTGACGAAAATAACCGGAGTAAATACTCCAGGCAATGTGCCAAATCTCATCTCATCACCTCGCTGTATTAGAGAGTCTGGCTTGCTGCCTGATTCCGCAACATCCGGTCCGGTTGGCGGTACGAGTGGCTGGCGTGACCCTGATGGATTACTGTTTACTTGGTCAAAATCAACTTGTTGTTCGCAGTAATGCGTAAAATGTAACGTTCATTGTTATGCAGGATGTATATCTCCCGGTCCCGGCCGAGAAGTTCATGAATGGCTATCTCTCGCGGCGCAACCAGTTTCTCCTTACTGCCTGTATTCAGCGTCAATACTTGTCTCCCGCGGCACCGTCACAGGTAAATCCAGCAAGGCGCTGCCAGAGTGCGCGGCGCCCCGTTGTACCTGATGAACGTGTTACGCGCAGCGGAGAAATCATTGTTCAGTGGCTGCGCACACTCATGTTCAAGTGCTCATTGTGCCCATAGTGTCCCCGATGTATGGAACTCAAGGCCGCGCAGATGCTGGTGAAAACCTCTTCCCGTAACCGCAGGCTCAAAGGGCCTACATGCAGGTGGTACATGCCACAGTCAGGGCATCGGGTAACGGAACAATATTCAGACTGTACAACTGTCAGTGTTTTACAGGTGTCGTGCTGGTTCATCATTATTTTACCTGGTTAATACAAATAAGAATACTTCTCATTTAGTTTATTACATAAAAAGGACTTGTCAAGAATTTTTTTCAGAAAATTTTTCAGGTACTCCAGTGCTTGAAAATGGCAGCATCTCCATAATGCTGCACGGCCACCTCTAATTTTTAGAGGTGGCCTTATGAGTTAGACCTTCCAATGCGGAATTGGGCAAGCGCAATGTCAGCAAAATTACAGTAAAATCAGGGGCAATTAGCAGGAATACCAAGCGGCATGAAACACTATTACCGGTTATTCACCATCCTCGGCCCCGGCCTGCTCATGGCTGCCGCGGCCATCGGCGTCTCACATCTGGTGCAGGCGACCCGCGCCGGCGCCTTGTACGGAATAGACCTGTTGCTGTTCATTCTGCTCGCGTTCGTGTTGAAATACCCGACGTTCCGTTTCGGCCATGAGTACGCCCACGCCACCGGTCAGCACCTGTTGACCGGTTTTCGCAAACAGGGACTCTGGGCCATAGTATTGTGCACCCTGGTAGTACTGTGCGTGATGTTTACGGGGTTTGCGGCGGTGGTGCTGGTAACATCCGGGCTGGCCGTGATCAGTTTCGGCCTGGAACTGCCGCTCGGCGCCGTGGCCGCCGGTGTCTGTATCATTTCCGGCGCCTGCCTGGTGCTCGGCCAGTACCGGTGGCTGGACCGGGTCACCAAGGTATTACTCCTCATACTGTTCGTCTCCACTCTGGTCGCCACTACGCTGGCCCTGCCGCTGCTTGACTGGCAGCAGGCTGACATCTTCACGCCGGAGGTGCTGAATCGCCCATCCCTGCTGTTCCTGGCGGCCTTGATCGGCTTTATGCCGGCGCCGTTCGAAACCTGTATCTGGCAGTCGTTATGGGTGCTGGAAAAAGACAAACAACATAAGCTGTCCCGACGCGAAGTCAAGCTGGATTACCACGTGGGGTATTTCTCAACGCTGTTCACCGCAATCTGCTTTCTCATGCTGGGCGCCGCAGTCATGCACGGTTCCGGCCAGCAGTTCTCCCCTTCTCCTGCCGAATTTTCCGCCCAGCTCATCAGCATTTACACCTCCCTACTGGGGGATTGGACCCAGCCACTCATCGCCCTGGCTGCGTTTGCGGTGATGCTGTCCACGGTGCTGGTGCTGCACGATGGCTACCCGCGCAATGTCTGCGCTCTGGTGGAATGCTTCCGGGAGCGGAAGTTGTCGCAGCAGCAGCATTTCAGAATCTACCTTGCCACAATCCTGATAATGGTACTGATATCCCTGTCCATCCTGATGTTCTTCATCCAATCCTTCAAAACCCTGATCGATATCGCCAGCACCCTGGCCTTCCTCACCGCGCCGGTGCTGGCCTGGCTCATCCACCGTGCCATGCACTCGGATGATGTGCCCGCTGCCGCCAAACCCGCGCCGGCCCTGAGCCGCTACAGCGCCGCCTGTGTCTGGGCGCTGACGCTGTTTGC
>JAPORZ010000054.1 GCA_026709915.1 Gammaproteobacteria bacterium | reverse complement strand
GACATGGGATGCTTTTTCCGTCGCGGCTTTGACAGTTTTACCGAACCGTACTCAACCGCCCGTGGTGCTGCTGTTTCGAGCGTTTCAAATAATTTTTGCTTGTATTCGGTATCGGCGTTTCCGGCCAGTTGCAAGCCTTTGGTCTCAATAACCAGTACCCGCCGGGTTTTGTTGTTGCCGGGCTGTACGAAGACGACAAAATCAGGATAGACCCGGTTGCGTTTCCAGCCTTGCAGAGCGTAGTTCTGCCGGGCCGCGAAGCGGTGCCACCAGGTCACTGCGCTGTAGCCGTCCAGATAAATCGCAAAATCTCTTTCCAATCCGTTGAACTCCCGGGCGTACACCTTTTCATACAGGGATTTCTGCACCGGGTCACCGTCCCGATCGAAAAGTTGCAGCTGATTATCTTCTACCACCCTCTCCAGCGCTTCGGTGAATTCAAACCTATCTTCATCAGCGATAAGTTCAAAGCGGATATCCTGAGTCTGCAACTTACGCTGAAATATGGCTTGGCTCTCATGCTCAATGAGTTCAGTCAAACGTCGTTTCAGAATCTCGGAAAGGTCGTAACGACGGTCAAAAATAGCTTCATCGGTGTAATCCCGATGGCGCAAGGTGTCCAGCATTGCTTCAACCACCTGTCCGGCCAGATAAGGATTCGGCAGGGTCTCGAAAATACGACGGCTGAAAAACTCGGTTGAAAGATTTTTTTGAATATGAGGTTTGTCCCGTTTTGAAGTGTGGTCGAAACCAGGCAGGTCAACCAGGGAGTGATGTTCCCGGATTTCAGCTATAGCCGCATAATTCATATCCAAAGGCGCGGTCGCTATCGAGTGCCAGTCAAGCTCTCCCAGGACATCGTTTTCGTAGTCCAACGGCCGGTAACGACGCCCGGAGCGATGCAGGACTTGCGGGAGAAAGAGTTGCATATCCTGGAACTGTGGGCGTTTTCGTACCGTAATCAACCTGGCGCCCCTGTCGATTTCCTGCTCACTATGACCACTGCGAATAAGATCACTCAAATCGCCCATGCCCTCCTGCTCCAGGCCGCGCTTGACATTCTGTATTGCCTCCCCGATGTCCCGGTCAAAGCAGTAAATGTAGGACTCATCCAGACGCGCGCGTCCGGTCAGTTCGGTATCCGGTTGACGCAGTACCCGTCCGGTCATCTGGGTCAAGGCCCGGGTGGTGCTGGTGGAGTCGAGCAAGGTCAATACGTAGGCAAAAGGGCAGTCCCAACCTTCGCGCAGGGCATCCTTGGTCAGAATGTAACGCACCGTGGAATAAGGCGAGAGCAGGTCCTCATCAGCTATCTCGTCTTTTTCTGCGGTTTTAGCCCGGATATAATTTTCCGGCACCCGCAACTGCGTGATCAGATATTCACGTACATCCTCGGCGTGAACATGCCGACCGTCGCGCTGGTCGCGCCCCACCCGTTCCACGCGAATTAACATAATGGGGCGGATGTAGCGCCCGCTTTCGCCGCGTAAATCACATGCCTCTTGTTCCAGGTTATCCAGTTTTTCCTTGGCTTTTGCCAGCGTGTACTTCCAATCTGCATTTTCAATATTGTGTATATTCAACGGCAGCTTGATCATCTCTTCACGTTTCAAGGCTGCGCCCGGCACGTCAACCAGAATGTTGCTGACTCCGAGCTCTGGCGTCGCCGACAGTTCCAGGACAAACCGCGGATTGAACTCGCTCAGACGCAGACGCCGTTGTTTGGTGTACGCATTATGCGCCTCGTCCAACACAATGATGGGACGGGTGGTTTTGATCACATTGAACAGGCTGTGTTTGACTGCTCCTGCTGTGGTCGTTTCCAAATCAGGGTGTTCCGTCAGCAAATTATCATTGGCCGGTTTATCGTCCGGTTCGGGAAAGAAAGAGGGGTAATGGCCGCTGTCGCGGAAAATTCTGAGGAAGTTCCGATCCTGCCGGTCCGCCGCCTGTAGCATAAGCGGCATGATGCACAGGTGGTTTTCCACATCGGCAAGGGTGAACGCGTCGGTTTTCTTCAGCAACTTGACGCGTCCGCCGCAGGCGCGTTCCAGAGCTTGCCGGTAAGGATGCAGACGATAAGAAAACGCTCGCCAGGTTTGCCGAAAAATCGCGCGGGACGGCGTAATCCAGAGTATCAGTCCGGCTGGCGGCCGCAATCGTTCGATAGCCGCAGCACCGAGCAAGGTCTTGCCGCCGCCCGTAGGCAGCTTCATGCAAATGTGGGGGATGGTTCTTCCCCGGCTGTCCTGCCGCTTGACATAAGGAGGAACCGACAGGGCGCCATCCCCATCGTTGACTCTAGGCAGCAGGCCGCGCCGGCCTAACTCCTGCCAGGTATTGGCAAAATAGTCGCGGTCGTCCTCATTGATGAATACCCCGGCCTGCTCCAGCGCGTTGATGCGCTTCGTCGTTTCATCCTGTTGATTTTTCAACTCGGCAAGGCATTGTTCAAATGTTTCCAATGCCTGCGTCTGAAACTCCTTGGGACGCATCAATCAGTCCCCCAGCAGACGATGTATCGCGTAGGGCAACTGACAGAAAGTGATCTTCTGTTTGCTCAGGTCTTTCTGGGATACGAATTTCCACGGCGCAAACACCAGCGCGGTCTTGTTTTTTTGCTGTGCTGTGTTACCGATGCGCTCGGCCAGACTCAGCGTTAACGCAGACTCAGCGGAACGCAGGAAGGTTAAGTCCGGCCGATAAATCATATACAGGCAATAGTCATCCGTCTCGCCGAAAAGATAATCCTTGCCGGATTTGATTTTTTCCAACGTAACGCCGGTTGCGGTGTAGGTGACATGACGCGCCAATGAGTCGTAGTCTGGAATGCTCTTGCCTGTGATAAGGTTTTCGATGTTGAGTTCTTCGCCTAAGGTGTAGTAGCCGAAACTGCCGCCAAGCCCATCTTTCAGGTCTGCATCTCTGGCATCAGGAACGCCTTTGCTCACTCGGCGCACGCGTTCGGCGGTGATGCTGTCGGCGTAATCTTCACATTCCACCAGGATGAACTTACGCTTACCGCCGTCCTGTTTGTTCAGGGCCAGGACTGCGTGGGCGGTGGTGCCAGAACCCGCAAAGGAGTCCAGGATAATAGCGTTTTTGTCCGCCGCAATAGTAATAATTCGCTGCAACAAACCTAGCGCTTTGGGGTTGTCGAAGGGCTGCTGCCGGTCGCTGAAAATCTCCTTGATGAGTTTGCGGGCGCCGTCCGTGTGACCCACTTCGTCATACGTCCATAAGGTTAAAGGCACTATGCCTTGCTGTACCTCGCTCAGATAACGCTTCATTCTGGGAACGCTTCTGCCCCCTGCTGGAAAGAATATCCTGTTATCATCAATCCATATTTGCATTTGTTCCCTGCTTGTTACCCAACACCTCCCTTCCGGTGGAAGATATTCCTGTCCGGTGTCAGGATTAACGATCGGATAGTCATACTTTGCAGCGTAGGTCTTGACGCTTAAATCACTTGACCGCCAGGGACCCCTGCCATCGTTGTCATCATCTCTGTAGTGACTATTCGCCTTATCCGTGCGCGGCAGAAGATTACGCTGCCATGCACCTGTGCTCTCTCCATTATCACCATTGTCCGATTTGTTCCTTGCATAACAGACCACGAAGTCGTGGTTGTCCGATAAATACTTCGCATCATTTGCCGGGCTGTATTTCTTCTGCCAGATAATATTGGTAATGAAATTCTCTTCCCCGAAAATTTCATCCAACAGCAAGCGCAAGCGATGTTGTTCATTATCATCAATCGAGATAAAAATCACACCGTCTTCCGCCAGCAGTTCGCGCAAAAGTTGCAAGCGCGGCCACATCATGCACAGCCACTTGTCATGTCGCTCCGGGTCCTCCCGATCCACCTCACCATTTTCCTGCAGCCAGCGCTTCATAATGTCTGAATTGACATTATCGTTATACACCCAGCCTTCATTGCCGGTGTTATACGGCGGGTCGATGTAGATGCAGTTCACCCGCCCGGCATAGCGCGGCAGCAGGGCCTTGAGCGCGTGCAGGTTATCGCCATGGATAATCAGGTTGCCTTCTTCTGATCCGTCCTTCGCGAAACAGGACTTTTTGCGATCCAGCTCCAGAGTCCGATACGGCACACTCAGATGGTGCGCATAAACTACCTGTTTTCCTTTGAAATCCAGTGTCGGCACGGTTAAAAACTCGTGTGTAAGATAAAACCCAGATTCTTCAGGCGATATTCCATGGCTTGTCGGCTGACCTCAAACTCGTCAGCAAGCGTCTTGATGTCAATGGACTTTTCCAGATCGAGACGGGGATGTTTCCCCAGATATTCATCCAGCAGAACCTCAGGCATTAACAAACCTGCCGCAAACGCATTAGCTTCCAATTCCAGTCGGTACTCTACCCCGGATGAGTTTTCATTACGAAAATAAACAGTACGGTCAATGAAAACCTGGGTATCTGCTTTTTCCCGACGATGCAGTTGATAGTGTCCAATCTCATGAGCAATGGTGAACCGCCTCCTCGCCGGCGGATGATTGGAGTTAACAACAATGGTTTTCTCTTTAACTGCGAGAAAGCCAGAGTATTCATTCTCCAACGGATTTTCATTTACAGAAAGTTTCAGGTGCCGCACAACCCGATCCAGATCTACTGGCGTTGTTAAGGCATCAGATTGACGAAGTAGTTTTGTAGCCTTTTCATCGATCGTCTGAAATAATTTAGCCATCATTCTCCCCCATCTGTGTTGCTTTGTTTTTTGTGTTGCAGTCGAACTTCATTCAGAACTTCACCCAAGGTGGAACCGGAACTGACAGAAATATTCAACGCTTCCAATTCCTTGCTTAGCAGAACTGGCCTATCTTGAGCAGCTAAAAACACCTTCCTGCGTTGTTTGAGCAGGGCTTCAGCTTCCTCAATACCAGGTACTAAATACTCAGCAGACACTCCCAATACTTGCACAAGGCGCGCGAGCAGGAACACAGAGGTTCTTTGCGCCCCGGCTTCGATATTGGCTAGCATGGTACGAGATATTTCCAGACGGTTGGCAAGTTCCATTTGAGTAATACGCAGCTCACGGCGACGCGCTTTGACCCGATCTCCGAAGATTTGCTGGAATTGTTCCAACAAAGTCATTTTAATTAGGTGCTGGTGTTCACTATAAAACCACTTCCCCATCGAAGGTTATCTGATATAAAGTGACATGTCAATTTTGTCACTATTAAAAACAATTTTGTTAAAAATAATACTTGACAAAAAAGACAACGATGGTACAATTCCAACCTATGAATTCGAGATTTAATATTTTGGCTCTGTCAGGTGGCGGATTCCGTGGATTATTCACCGCCTCGGTGCTGTCTTGTTTGGAAAATCGGACAGAAAAACCAATCGCTCAATGTTTCGACTTAATTTGTGGGACATCCATGGGTGGGATCCTGGCCATGGCATTGGCTCTTGAAAAACCTGCCCAAAGGCTTATGAGTTTGATAGAACAGTATGGCCCAAAAATATTTCCAAGGCGTAAAGGGCTCCTTTCTTGCCTGTTTAAATCAAAGTATAGCAACGAGCAACTGGAACGTTTGGTTGTAGATGAACTGTTTGGCCAGAGTACATTAGCAGACAGTTTTCATCGGCTTCTAATCCCGACAATAAACTATTCGACTGGCAAACCACAATTTTTCAAAACACCGCATCACGAAACTTTACAAACAGATCATAAAAGAAAAATGTCTGATGTCGCAATGGCAACCAGCGCAGCCCCTGTGTTTTTTCCCATTTACCAACCAGCGGATCCTAGTTCTTGCTATGTGGATGGCGGTCTGGTTGGAAATGCTCCGGGGTTGTTCGGTGTGCATGAAGCACAGTATTTCTGTGGTCAAGCCCTCGAAAATATTCATCTGCTTTCAATTGGAACGATGGGAGGCGAATTTCGCTTGGATACCCGTAAGACACTGAATAGAGGAATCATCGGATGGGGGGAAAAACTTTTTTCCCTAACTGTATCTGCTCAAGAAAAAACCACTGATTTTATGTTGCGACATCAGCTCGGCGAGAGGTATCACTTAATTGACGAACTGCCGACCAGTGAACAAGAGAAGAACATCGGTTTGGACATAGCAAATAAAGCATCAATTCAAACCTTGAAAAGCATGGGGGAGGAATCAGCCAAGCATTTTATTGCCAAACAAGAAGCTGCTGATTTTTTTTCCCATTCCGCAACATTATTAACCAATAAGTAGAGATTCTTCATGGGGAAACGGCACAATTTAGACAAGTGTTTCAAACACTTTTATCAGAATTTACAAATTCCCAGTGAAGATAGAAATATTCTGAAAGAGGCCAGACAGATCATACGCTCCCATTTACGACGAAGATTTACGGGGATTAAATTTATGACGCAGGGCTCTTATGCGTATCATACTTTGATCCGTCCAAATTACACGCCTCCCCAACGTATGGATTTGGATGACGGCGCCTATTTTACCGATATCAGTATCACAAGAGAAAATGCCAAAAATGTATCGGAAGCACTTTTTGAGACAGTTGATACTGCATTAGGGGAAATGGCTAACGAAAAAAATTGGTGCCTTGACGCCAGCAAGCCTACTTGCAGCCGAGTCATTATTGGTGCTGATAAGCATATCGATATCCCCTGCTATTACGTGATGGGCGGACAGTTATCAGAGACAGCATACTCCTCACTTCATCGGTCAAGTCATTACTCTTTGTATGCGGAAGCAAGTATACCCTACTATGATTTTGTAGAATCTGGTTCCGTTTGGCGTGCTCACAGAAAACAGGGTTGGGTCAAATCCGATCCGAGACTGATTATTGACTGGGCATTGAAATGTACGGAGAAATACGGCAGGCAGTTTCTTCGAGTTTGCTGCTATTTCAAAGCATGGCGTAATAACCAATGGAAAAAATCGTCGATGAAGTCACTGCTCGTCATGGCGATGGTAGAGCGTGCATTCGGGGATTTAGGAATAACTGGAGGGAAGATTGACGATGATGTTGCTTTCTTCGAAACTTCCGGCCTTATGATTGACTATTTGGAAGACGGTGGCCGCATCAAAGATCCCTCAGATGATTCCCAATGCCTTGATGAGGGTCTTAGCTTTGAAGAACGGAACGAGATAATTGAGAAACTCGGATATCTGCACAAGGAGACAGAAATCGCCTTGTTTGATAGCAGTGTAAATGCGAGAAAAATCAGTGAATTAATGTGTGGCCAGTTCGGAAGATGGTTTCCGAAAGATGCGATCTTAATTATTCCTGTTGCGGCTGCCCCTACTATCATTCCTCAACCAACACAAGTCAAAGCACATCGACCATGGTCAAAATGAACATCCATTTGGATGATATTCGATGGCTGCGAAAGTATTATCCTGGGCTCCGTATAAAAAATGAAGAGACCATAACAGGAGTCTTACGATTCCGGGCTGCAATGACAACCAAGTCCAACCCTCCACTGCTAAGGCCTCCCAAAATTGAAATATGGCATGAAAGGCCCTGTTCGGCGCAAGGAAGATTTTATCTTGAAGATCATTATGAAATAGAAGGTTTTTTTGATGACAATTGGTATCCGTATTTCAAAGAAACAGAGGGACGGTTGGAAACGTATGCACGGAAAATAGGAAAGTCTCTCATGGAGGTACATGTTTTTCCTGAGACAAAGGAACTTTGTTTGGGCCATCCAGTAAGTATTCAAGCGATAATGGAACAGAAAATAAGCATCCAAAAATTTTTTGAGAGGTTGTTAATTCCCCATCTTTATTACCATAGTTATTGGCAGAAGTACGGCGTAGAACCTTGGCGCGGCCTCAATCACGGAGATGCTGGTATCCTGGAGGGCTTATCCGACCTCAAGAATGAGCTTAATAATTTGAATTCTATAAGATTAAGTTACGCACATGTTTCCAAACAGATACAACTAAAGATATGCCAATGCCTCGTATCAGGTTTGGAGATAAAACGGAATAATACATGCTTTTGTGGTTCTGGAGAGAAGGTCAAAGATTGTTGTAAAGACCGGGCGATGAGAGGGTTTAATCTTTTGCTTAAGGCAATAAAAAGAAAGGGTTTCATCTCTCCATTTGAAACCCTTGTCCCGATAATACCCGTAGATTAAGAAAGTAAATCTGGTTTTCAAAAATACGTCAATAACGTATGTATAGTTTTCATGTACACTATTATTGAAACTCCAACGTTTTTGAGAGATGTTCGGAAAATCTGGACGGAGGATGAACATGGTGACTTTTGTGCGTGGTTGGCTGCAAACCCGGGCGCGGGTGAAGTTATACCGGGCAGTGGTGGGTGCAGGAAGGTGCGCTGGGGGCGAACCGGTATTGGAAAACGAGGCGGAACAAGAGTTATCTATTTTACTCGTCTTGCGAATGAAGAAATCTGGTTATTGGTTATATACAACAAGAGCGTCAGGGAGAGTATCCCCGTACATATTCTGAAAGCAATTCGCGAGGAACTCGAAAATGAGTGATCAAATGAAACAGATGTCCGGTCAGGAGTTGGGAGATAAGCTGCTGAAATCAGTTAAAGAGATGCAAGTGGGTAGGCGCGCGCGCGTAACAAAAGTTGCTCCGAATCAGGTTGCTGCCGCAAGATTAAAAACAGGGCTATCTCAATTGCAGTTTGCACAGGCATTACAAATTTCACAGCGCACATTACAGGAATGGGAGCAAGGCCGCAGACAGCCATCGGGCGCGGCGAGAGCGCTCATACAGATAGCATTCGCGCACCCGAAAATTATCAGGGAGAGATTTTACACGTCGTGATTCGTCAATAAGCGCAACTAACGATACACCATGCCTTCCCGGACAGAGGATTTAAGCCATGACACTCAACTATTATCTGGAAACTGATTCGCTTTATATCGGATTATCCGGGGTTCCGAGTTCGGAGAGCAAAGAAATTTCCGAAGGAATTGTGCTCGACTATGGCTTGGATGGCAGATTGGTCGGAATAGATATTGACAATGCCAGCGCCAAGGTTGAATTGAATAAGCTTATTTTGAATAAACTGTCGGGCATCGTGGAAACAGAGGCTGCCTGATTCTGCGTGTCGATATTTTCAACTCGGCAAGACATTCCCTTTAGGGGTGTCTGTAAACTCTGATTCGAGCGGCACAAACCAATCTTTGACCGGACAGGTGAGGAGCACATCAACCAACCCTTGGTTTTTCGGGGGTTCGGAGACAACCAGACGATACTCACCTCTGTTCAAGCGCTCTATGTCAAACGCCTGACCGGATTCTATCTGGTACTGGTTACGAAAATCGGCTGGTATAACGATCTGACCTTTCGGAGGAAATAACGGTTTTCATACGAGGTAAGATAACATCTTACATCAAATGTTGGAAAATGCTTATATCAGCTGTTTGGCTCTGCAACTCTTTGCAGCAGGCGTTCCAGGCGTAGTTGGGGGAGGGGCCATGCGGGGGATAGTTCGATGGTTTTGCGGTAGTCGGTTTCAGCCTTGTCGAATTCCAGATTGTTCTCATAGGCCATGGCGCGGTTGAAATAGGCGATGTGGTCTTGTCTCATGGTCAGTTCGATGGCGATGGTGTACTGTGCTATTGCCAGATCGTATTTTTTGGCCAGCAGGTAGATGTTGCCCAGATTCACATAAACCTCCCCGGTTTGCGGGCCCAGGTCTATCGCAGTGTTATAGTCCTGCAGCGCGCTTTGATAGTCTTCCATAGCGCCGTGCACAATACCGCGATTGACGTAGGTAGCGAGCAAGTCCTTGCGTTGCAGTTTACCGTGGGCAAGCGCCATGTTGCATTCTTGCAAGTCTTCCCGGGAGGCGGCATGCATCTGGATGGCCAGGGTCGCAGCCATGTAACAGTTGCGCGCATAGGACCCACCACCGATAATGCTCATCGACTGTGCCTGACTGTGCGCAGGCAGCAGAACGAGCATGAAGCACAATAGACGCGCCGTTAACCGGAACCACATCATCAGCTTTACCCAATGTAACGCCAGCTTGCCCGAAAAATTAGTTCCAGCCTTCCAAAGGATTGATATGGGTAACTCCCGTGAAACGGCGGAAATCGTAATCGGCCGAATATATTTCGACACCGTATTCAATAGCCAGTGCAGCGAGATGTACATCCGACGTCAGGTTTCCTGCACTGCCTGTGCCGCTTAGCAGGTTAGCGCTCGCTCCAGCCAATCACGCGCTCTTTCTCATAGCAGGTATCATAGCACAAATGACAAAGACATCAAAATCATAGTATCCTCAAAATACCCTCCGTGACGCCTAAACAGGGGCGAAAATGCTTTATCGGTGTCCCGAAAGTTGCCGGCTGTCATGTTGACAGGTCTGACCTGGAAGGGAGAGAGTTATGCTCATTTCTGGTGTATGAGCCGAGTTAGTGAGGTG
The DNA here is from genome assembly GCA_026709915.1 of Gammaproteobacteria bacterium. GTDB lineage: Bacteria > Pseudomonadota > Gammaproteobacteria > Eutrophobiales > Eutrophobiaceae > JAAXHV01. The sequence continues at coordinate 65 of JAPORZ010000054.1, read as the reverse complement.
GTGCACCCGATGTTGTAAAATGGTGTTTTTTTGAAGAGCAACCTACAACATAAGAGAGGTACACC
>JAPORZ010000241.1 GCA_026709915.1 Gammaproteobacteria bacterium | reverse complement strand
GACGCGGATTGCCTGATAGTGAGGTCCGTCACCCGGGTGGATCAAAATTTGCTGGAGGGCACACGCGTAGGCTGTGTTGCCAGCGCCTCAAGTGGCGTCGAGCATGTGGATACAGACTACCTCGAGGCCCACAACATTCTCTTGTTTGACGCTAAAGGCTGCAATGCGCGCGCGGTGGCTGAGTATGTGTTGAGCTGCCTGTTTGTATTGTCCGCACAAGACGGTCGGGAGCTGGCAACCAGCACTGTGGGCATTATCGGTTGCGGTTACATCGGCGGGCAGTTACAACGCTTGTTGCGGCTGCTCGGCATACAGACGCAGGTTTATGATCCGTTGCTCAGGGACGCCGACGGGCGTTTCCCTTATCGCGACCTTGACCCGGTGCTGGCTTCTGACATTATCACCTTGCATGTGCCGCTGACGACGGGCGGCGAGTACCCCACAACGCATATCGTTGACCGGGAATTCCTGGGGCGACTGAAACAGGACGTTATACTGGTCAACACCTCCAGGGGCGCCGTTATAAATGAGCGCTCGCTGTTGGAATTTGCAGCCCGTAACCCGCACAGCCGGCTGGCGCTGGATGTGTGGGATAATGAACCTGATATCAACCCCGAACTGCTCGGTCTGGCGACGCTGGCCACCCCGCACATCGCCGGTTACAGCGCGCGCGCCAAACTCAACGCAACACGCAGGGTCTATGAGCAAGTATGCGCCTGGGCCGGCGTTACCCCGGCAGCGACGGCAGAGATAGGGATATTAAAGGAGGAAACCCCGGCGTTACACCTGTCCGGATTCAGCAACCCCATGGCAGCAATCAGCACGGCGGCGCTGGCCTGTTACGATGTGCGCACCGACTGCGCGGCGCTCAGGGAAATCAACACACTGGAAGCTACTGCCCGCAACGATTATTTTACGTCCTTACGGGCTGGCTATCCATTGCGACGGGAGTTTGCCGATGTGCGGTTGGTTTTGTCCGATGCCGACGCGGGCTTGCACGCGACACTGTCGGCGCTGGGGTTTGCCGTTGCGGGGTGAGTGACAGTATGCGCTTAGGCTTCCTCGCTTCCCATAATGGCAGTAATATGCAGGCCATTATTGATGCCTGTCGCGCCGGTCGGTTGGCGGCCAGCCCGGTTGTGGTCATCAGCAACAATGCGGATTCCGGGGCGCTGCAACGGGCCCGCAATGAAGGCATCCCCTGTTATCATCTGAGCGGGCGCACCCACCCCGACCCCGAAGATCTGGACCGGGAAATAGTCGATGTGCTGCTCAAACACGACGTCAACCTGACGCTGCTGGCGGGTTATATGAAAAAGGTCGGCCCGGTCACGCTGGCAACCTTCCCTGGTCATGTCCTCAATATCCATCCCGGCCTGTTGCCGGACTATGGCGGCCCCGGCATGTACGGGCGGCGCGTGCACGAGGCAGTGCTGGCCGCGGGCGCCAGAACTACCGGCGCCACCGTGCATGTGGTGGACGCGATCTACGACAACGGCCCGGTGCTGGCAGTGCGGGAAACCGCGGTGCAGAAATCAGACACGGTAGAGACGCTGGCGCGGCGCGTACTGGCGCTGGAACATGCGCTGTACACGGAAACCATCAGCCGTATCATTTGCGGGGAGATACGGCTTTCCTGATAGCTGCCAGCAGTTCAGTCGCCATCCGGCGGCTGCTTGTTGTCCTGTTTCTCTGCAATGATCAAGGCTGTGATCAGGATACTACTTACTATAAATGTAATAACAATCAGTGGATGTGTGATGATTTCAATCATGTTTTTTCTCTAGTGAGCCGACCAGCGCAACAATGCTTCCCATTATCGCGAATGGAATTGCAACATGCAATTCGCCCTCTTCAAGCACTACGTAAAACAAGCTGCCGATAATAACGGCCAAACCGATGTGCCGCAGCATTGCCTGTATATGCTCCCTGTTGAACTGGTACATCATTTAATCGATCGATCCATGTCTTGAGCGAACGGGAGTTGCTCACTCAACCATTATCGTAATCTGCTCTGACATCACCGGCGGGTCGTGGGGGATGTGGGCGAAGTCGCCTAGCAGCAGTTGTAAGGTGTGCTTGCCGGGTGGAAGTTCCAGTGTGGCTTCCGTTTGCCCACCGCCGAAGTGCAGGTGGTTGTCATCGTTGATGATGGGGAAGTCAAGGGCGGGCAAGTCCGTGTTCACCAACAGATGATGGTGCCCGGTATTGTCCATCAGTACACCGGCCGGCGCTACCCCCATGTGCCTGAGACCAAAGCGCACAGTGACCGGGCTTGACACGGTGGCGCCGGCGGCGGGCGAGATGAAATACAATTCGGCATTTTCCGGCGCCGGCGTGCGTTGTTGCGCAGCAACGGAAAACGCGCAGGCAGCCAGGATGAGGAAGCCAAGAGCGGGTCTGAAAATGCCCGAAGGGGAGTTTCCAGAGGTTGCGGTAAATTGACGCATCGATAAACCTCTTTACGTGGACTGCCGGCTAGTTTAGCATAGCGCTTATGATGCTTGCCAGCTTTTACGACAGGTATATTCTCGGCCGGCCGCGACTGGTGTTGGCGGCGCTGTTGGCCGTGTTTGCTTTCTTTGCCTGGCACGCCAGGGACTTCAAGCTGGATGCCTCTACCGATACCCTGATCCTGGAAAGCGATCGGGATTTACGCACGTTACGCGAGGTGAACAAGCGCTACGCCACCCAGGAGTTCCTGGTGGTCACCTTCACGCCTCATGCAGACCTGTTTGCCGAGGCGTCCCTGGACACCATCCGCCGGCTACGGGACGATCTGGAACAGCTGTCGGGTGTTGCTTCGGTGTTCTCATTGATCGACGCGCCGTTGGTAAAAATTGTTGGCGGAAAACTGGCCGAGGTAGCCACCAACTATCGCACCCTGGAAGACCCCGGCGTGGACCGGCAACGGGCGCGAGGAGAGCTGCTGGCCAGCCCGGTATTCCTGGACTTGCTCATCAGCCAGGATGCCGGCACCACGGCGTTGCAGGTCAACCTGAAAAACAAGGTAGCCTTCACGGATCTACAGAAAAGCAGAAATGAACTGCTGGTCAAGCGCGACCGCGCGGGCCTGAGCGCGGCGGAGCAACAGGAACTGGCGGATATCCAGCAACGCTATGAGGCGAACAAGGAGGAAGTGACCCGGATCAATCACGAAACCGTGGCCGCAGCCCGCGCCGTGATGGATCGGTACCGGGACCAGGGCACCCTCTATCTGGGCGGCATTCCCATGATCGCGGATGACATGATCACCTTCATCAGGAACGACCTGCTGGCGTTCGGCGCCGGCGTGCTTGCCTTCCTGGTCATCATGTTGTCGATTATCTTTCGTCAGGCCCGGTTTGTGCTGCTGCCGCTGTGCAGTTGCATCTTCGCGGTAGTCATTATGATGGGGCTGCTGGGCCTGACCGGCTGGCCGGTGACGGTGATCTCGTCCAACTTCATCTCCCTGATGCTCATTCTCACCATGTCGATGAATGTGCACCTGTGCGTGCGCTACCGGCAACTGAGCCGCGATTTTGCAGAGCAGGAGCAGGCGCAACTGGTGTCGAATACCGTGCGCCGTATGGCCCTGCCCTGCCTGTACACGGCGTTGACCACCATGATCGGCTTTGGCTCCCTGGTGGTCAGCGATATCAAGCCTGTTATCGATTTCGGTTGGATGATGACCCTGGGCCTGGCCGTCACCTTCATGACGTCATTCCTGCTGTTTCCGTCCATCCTGGTATCCCTGAACAAAAAGATCACCGCGCCTGGCAAAGAACAGGTCCCGTTTACTGTAAGTCTGGCGCGCATCACCGAAAAATACGGCAATGTCGTGGTAGTCAGCGCGCTGCTGCTGGGCGCGCTCAGTGTTTACGGCATTTCCCGGTTGAAGGTCGAAAACAGCTTTGTCAACTACTTCAGCGACTCCACGGAAATCTACCAGGGCCTGAAACTCATAGATGATAAATTGGGCGGCACGGCGCCGCTGGACATAGTCCTGAAGTTCGACCCGGCGCGGGAATACGGAGAAGAAGAAGAGGAGGAGGAGGAGGAAGACGCTGAGTTTGCCGACCTGGACGACTTGTTCGGCGGCTTTGATACGGAACCCGCAGACCCGGCGGACACCTGGTTTACCGCCTACAAGGTGGACCGCATCAAGGCCGTGCATGACTACCTGGACAGCCAGCCGGAAATCGGCAAGGTGCTGTCCTTGGCTTCGGTGCTGCGTATTGCCGAAGACTTAAATGAAGGCGAGGAGTTCGATGCCTTTGAGTTGGCGGTGATCAACAAGAAACTGCCGCAGGAACTACGAGAACAACTGCTCGATCCGTACATCTCGATTGAGAGCAACGAAGCCCGCATCAACGTGCGCATCCTGGACTCCCTGCCCGACCTGCGCCGCAAGCAGTTCCTGGAAAAGCTCAACGCGGACCTGCGCACGGAACTCGGCCTGGACGAGGACGAGTTTCAGGTAAGCGGCATGATGGTGCTGTATAACAACATGCTGCAAAGCCTGTTTACGTCCCAGATCGAAACCCTGGGCGTGGTGATGCTGGGCATTGCCCTGATGCTGCTGGTGCTGTTCCGCTCCGTATCCCTGGCCGTCATCGGCATCCTGCCCAACATTCTGGCCGCCGGCATCATTCTGGGGCTCATGGGCATCCTGAACATCCCGCTGGACATGATGACCATTACCATCGCTGCCATTACCATCGGCATCGCGGTGGACAACAGCATCCATTACATCTACCGTTTCCGTGAGGAATATCCGGGCCAGGCCGATTACGTAGCCACGCTGTACTACTGCCATGCCAACATCGGGCGCGCGGTGTTTTATACCGCGATTACTATCATTATCGGTTTTTCCATCCTGGTGCTGTCCAATTTCATTCCGACTATCTACTTCGGCCTGCTCACTGCGCTGGCCATGTTCATCGCGCTGTTAGCGGCGCTTACCCTGCTGCCCAGACTGATTCTGATATTCCGGCCTTTCTAAAGGTAACCTCTAATTTTTAGAGGTGGCCTAAATCCGCGCATGAACAAGTGGGGTCAACGGGAGCTGTTGAACTTTTTCAAATTAACTCTTTCCCAATTCCCATGTTCAAATATAATATGGGGTCACGTTACCGACCCATTACATTCGGAGATACCAGATTATGAAACGGAAACTTTGCCTGTTAGCGGTATTCCTGCTGCCGACGCTGACCGTAGCGCCGCATGCACAGGAGCCTGACAAGCCGGAAGACGTCATCCTCACCACGGTGGATAAGGTGATTGCGCGTATTACCGCAGAGCGGGAAATGCTGAACGCGCAACCGGAGAGAGTCTATGCGCTGATCAATGACCTGATCCTGCCTGTGTTTGATTTCAACACTATGTCCAGGTTAGTACTGGGCAAGAAGCACTGGAAGGAGGCCAGCGCTGAACAACGCACAATTTTTACTGCTGAATTCAAAAATCTGCTGGTGCGGACCTATGCCAAGGCAGTGCTGGGGTTTTCCAACGAGCGGGTCAATTATCTGGAAACACTGACGGGGTCCAAACCCAATGTGGTGATGGTCAAGACCGAAATCGTCTCGGATACCAGCGTCACGCCGGTCCATTACACCATGCACAACAATGGCGGTGGCTGGAGGGTTGTAAACGTCGCCTTTGAGGGAATAAGTCTGGTTGAGACCTACCGTAAATCATTCGCCTCGGAGATTCGCAATAACGGCCTGGAAACCCTGATACAGAAACTCGTGGACAAGAACGACAAGCTGGAACAGTCGTTATTGGCTGATGAAAGCTGAGCCGCCCGGCAGAGTGCGTTATGCAGATCGAAGCTATTGCCGAGCTGATTAAAGCCGGCGTCCCGGACTGTGAGGTCGAAGTGGACGGTGACGGCACACACTTTACCGCGGTCATAGTCAGTAAGGTGTTTGCCGGGAAAAATATGGTGCAGCAACACCAACTGGTGTATAAGGCCCTGGGCGACAAGATGGGCACCGACATACACGCGCTGTCGATACAGACCTTGACACCGGCAGAATGGCAGAAAAAAAGCGAACTGCGAGTCATATCCTAGCACTCTTTGGTCCTGGAGAGTTGTTTTATCTGCCGGATTCCGGCTGGCGCCGGCATGACAGCAGCATTTCACTGCAATAAACCTTGTGGATAAACTGACCATCCGGGGTGGTGTCCCCCTGCGCGGCGAGATCAGTATTTCCGGGGCCAAAAATGCCGCCCTGCCCATCCTGGCCGCGACCCTGCTGACGGACAAGCCGGTGCTGATCGGCAATCTCCCGCACCTGCACGACATCACCACCACCATGGAGTTGCTGGGCCTGATGGGTTCGGACCTGATGCTGGATGAACGCATGATGATCGAGGTCAACAATCACAACCTGACCCGGTTGCACGCGCCTCACGAGCTGGTGAAGACCATGCGCGCGTCGATCCTGGTGCTAGGGCCGCTGGTCAGCCGTTACGGGCGGGCGCAGGTGTCCCTGCCCGGCGGGTGCTCCATCGGTTCGCGGCCGGTTGACCTGCACCTGCAGGGATTGGCCGCCATGGGCGCGGATATTACCGTGCACGATGGTTACATCGAGGCGCGCGCCAAACGTTTGCACGGGGCTTATATCAACTTCGATACGGTGACCGTTACCGGCACGGAAAACCTGATGATGGCGGCGACGCTGGCACAAGGCGTCACCGTTATCGAAAATGCGGCGCTGGAGCCTGAGGTGGCCGATCTGGCCTCCTGCCTCAACAGCATGGGCGCTAATATCTGCGGCGCTGGCAGCGGCCGGATCGAAATTGAAGGGGTAGATGAATTGGGCGGCGCCAGCTATGACATCCTGCCCGATCGGATAGAAACCGGCACCTATCTGGTTGCGGCAGCCATAACCGGCGGCAGGGTAAAATTGAAAAACACCGACCCCAGCCTGTTGGAGGCGGTGCTGGAGAAGCTGGTGGAGGCTGGCGCCAGGATCGACTGTGACGAGACGAGCATATCTCTGGCGATGGAGAGCGGCGCCAGACTCAGGGCGGTTGATATCGCTACCGCGCCTTTTCCTGACTTTCCCACGGATATGCAGGCCCAGTTCACCGCCATGAACTGCATTGCCGAAGGCCGCGCCGTGATTACGGAAAACATCTTCAATAACCGTTTCATGCACGTGACGGAATTACAGAAAATGGGCGCAAACCTGACCCTGTCCGGCAACCAGGTCGAGGTGCGAGGGGTGGAGCAACTGACCGGCAGCACGATCACCGCACGCGACTTGCGGGCCTCAGCCTGCCTCATTCTCGCCGGTCTGGTGGCGCAGGGAGAGACCCTGGTCGAACAGGTCTATCATATTGATCGCGGCTATGAGACTATCGAAGAAAAACTGATGCAGCTGGGCGCAAGCATCAGGCGACTGCCTTAAAATGTTATGAAAGACGGCATGACCATTGCGGTGTCCAAGGGGCGCATCCTGAAGGAGGCGCTGCCGCTGCTCGCGCGCGCCGGCGTGCAACCGCTTGATGATCCCGGCGCCACCCGTAAACTTGTGTTCGAAACCAATCAGGCCGGGATACGGCTGATCGTGATCCGGGCCACCGATGTGCCTACCTACGTGCTCAACGGCGGCGCTGACCTCGGTATTGCCGGCAAGGATGTGCTGCTGGAATGTGTCAGCGACAACCTGTACGAGCCGCTGGATTTGAACATAGGCCGGTGCCGCCTGATGCTGGCCGGTCCCAAGGATGCCCCGGCACAATCGGGCCGGCTGCGCATCGCCACCAAGTACGTTGCCACCACGCGCAACTATTTCGCCGCAAAAGGACAGCAGGTGGAGATCATCAAGCTATATGGCTCCATGGAACTGGCCCCGGTACTGGGCCTGTCGGACCTGATTGTGGACCTGGTCGATACCGGCAATACCTTGAGAGAGAACGGTCTGGCGCCGTTGGCAAACATCGCCGATATCAGTTCTCGCCTGATTGTGAACAAGGCCTCCATGAAGATGAAGCGGGCGCGGATCAAGCCCTTCCTCAGCCGTCTGGCCGCAGCCATCCGGGAATGAGCGGCGGGCGTACACAATTCGGTTCCGGTCGGGCCGGCTCAGGTCAATGATCGACATCACCAGACTGTCGGCTGCCGATCCTGATTTTGAGGGCCGCTTCTCACAACTGCTGGCTAGTAGTGAGGTCCTCGACCCGGTCCTGACGGAGACGGTCTCGGCCATCCTCAAGGACGTCAGGGAAAACGGCGTTACCGCCCTGGTGGAATACACCAACCGCTTCGATCGGCGCAGCGTCGGCGCGAACGATCTGGAGGTAACGGAAGCGGAGCTGGAACAAGCTTTGGCAACCCTGGCGCCCGACCTGCGCCGAGCGCTCGCAGATGCCGCGGCGCGTATTCGCGCCTATCACCGGCATCAAATCGGCCGGTCATGGAGCTACCAGGACGAGGACGGTTCCACCCTCGGGCAACGCGTCACGCCCCTGGACCGGGTGGGCATTTACGTGCCCGGCGGCAAGGCGGCGTATCCTTCATCCGTACTGATGAACGCGCTGCCGGCCCGGGTCGCCGGCGTCGGGGAGATTATCATGGTGGCGCCGGCGCCGGATAACCGCCTCAACCCCGTGGTGCTGGCGGCGGCGCGTATCGCCGGGGTCGATCGGTTCTTTTCCATCGGCGGCGCGCAAGCGGTGGCGGCGCTGGCCTACGGCGCCGGGCCGGTGCCTGCCGTTGACAAGATCGTCGGGCCGGGCAACCGCTATGTGGCTGCGGCCAAACGCCTGGTGTTCGGCGCCGTCGGCATAGACATGATCGCCGGCCCCTCCGAAGTGGTAGTGGTGGCCGATAACAGCGCCGACCCGGACTGGATCGCCATGGACTTGTTCGCCCAGGCCGAACACGACGAGGACGCCCGCGCCCTGCTGGTCACCGCCGACCCGGGCCTGCCCGCCAGGGTTGTAGCCGCCATCAACCGCCGGTTGGACGGGATGGCACGCGCCGGCATCATCCGCACGGCATTGGAACGTAACGGCGCCATGATCCTGGCCGCAGACCAGGCGCAGGTCTGTGACCTGGTCAACCGGCTGGCGCCGGAACATCTGGAACTCGCGGTGGAAAACCCGCATGGTTATCTTGCCGACATTCGCCACGCTGGCGCAATTTTCCTCGGACATCATGCCGCCGAAGCGCTGGGGGACTACTGTGCCGGGCCGAACCATGTCCTGCCCACCGGCAGAACGGCGCGGTTTTCATCCCCACTGGGCGTCTACGATTTCCAAAAGCGCACCTCCCTGATCGAGTGCACCCCCGCCGCCGCCGCGCGTCTGGCTGAAACTGCCAGGATACTGGCCGACGCGGAAGGGCTGACGGCCCACGCCAGCGCTGCGGCACTGCGGGGTAAGTAACAACTCAGCGCCCAAAGGAGGGGCGCTCGGCGACCTGCAGGGTGACTGTCTCTTGTTTCCAGCCGCGCAGGATTTCCGCCTTGATTGCAGTGCCCGGCGCTATCCGTGAGATCAGGTTGATGGCATATTGCGGGTTGTACAGGGGTTGGTCGTCGATACTGACCAGGATGTCGCCAGGGACAACCCCGGCATTGTCGGCAGGACTTCTGTTCAGAACTGCCACGATCAGTACCCCACCTTGGTCCAGGCCAATGGCATCGATGACATCCTGCGGGATAATCTGCGCTTCGATTCCAATCCAGCCGCGGATCACCTGTCCGTATTCCAGGATTTGACGCATCACGTCCAGGGCCAGTTCTACCGGTATGGCCAGACCAATGCCCTGTGAGCCGCCGCTGTTGGAAATGATCGCAGTATTGATGCCCAGCAGTTCTCCCGCGACCGAGACCAGCGCGCCACCCGAGTTGCCGGGGTTGATATCGGCATCGGTCTGGATGAAATTCTCAAACGTGGTGATGCCTACCCGGTTACGGCCCTTGGCGCTGATGATGCCCTGGGTAACCGTCTGGCCGAAATCATAAGGATTGCCTATAGCCAGCACGACATCTCCCACTCTCACCCGACTTGAATCGCCATGGGGCGCGACATGGAGGTTGTCCAAATCCGTTTTCAGGACGGCAAGGTCGGTGTCCGGGTCCATCCCCACCACCTGCGCGCGTGATTGGCGCCCGTCATACAAGGTAATGAGAATCTCATCGGCATTATTGATGACGTGGGCATTAGTAAGCAGGTAACCCCGGTCGTCCATAATCACGCCGGAGCCCAGGTTGCTGTCGCGGCGTTCAGTGGGCACACGGGGGCTGAAAAACCGCCGGAACAAGGGGTCGCGAAACAGCGGATGCAGCGTCTGCCGGTGGATATAGGTGGCATACACGTTCACCACCGCCGGCGCCACTGCCGCTACCGCGTCACTGTAGGAAGTAACAGTCTCCCCGGGAGCGCCACCCTCCCGAGCCGAATACAAGCCGGGAAACAGGTACAATAGAACAAACGCGCCGGCCAAGCCGAGGGTAACAGACTGGATAAGGAATTTCACGATACTGCTCACAAACAAAACACAAGGAGCC
>JAPORZ010000184.1 GCA_026709915.1 Gammaproteobacteria bacterium | reverse complement strand
GCTGAAAAAGTTTGCCCTGCGGCCCGTGCCCGGTGTGCGTGTGACGTTGCTAAGCCGAGACTTGCAAGCGCCTTATTCCGGCATGTTGCCGGGATACATAGCCGGGCATTATAGCTTTGGCGAGGCCCATATCGATCTGGCGCGGTTGTGCCGGTTTGCCGGCGTCCGGTTTTTCCATGATGAAGTGACCGGCCTGGACCCGGTGCGTAAACGGCTCAGCTGTCGCGCCCGGCCTGACGTGAATTACGACGTGCTGTCCATCAACGTCGGCTCTGCCCCGGATATCTCTGCCGTCTGCGGCGCGGCCGCCCATGTCACGCCGGTTAAACCCATCGATGGCTTTGTCGATCATTGGCAAAGCCTGTGTGAAAGGCTAATAGCGCGTCAGGGTGACGCCCGCATCGGCATGGTCGGCGCCGGGGCAGGGGGCGTTGAATTGACGCTTGCAATCCAGTGCCGGCTGCAACAGTTACTGGGTGCAAGCCGGTCGGACTGTCCACGCCTCGAGTTTCACCTGTTTACCGATGCCAGTGACGTGCTTGTCACCCATAACCGTGGCGTGCGCGCCAGATTCCGGCGCGTGCTTGCCGAGCGCAACATCAACGTGCATACGGGACACAAGGTCACCGCAGTGCGGGCCGGCGCGCTGCAATGCGCCAACGGCGCAACCTTTGCGCTGGACGAGATGCTGTGGGCGACCAGGGCCCGCGCCCAGGCCTGGCCGGCAACGGCCGGCATGGAGGTTGATGAACAAGGTTTTATTAAGGTCAACAATACCCTTGAGTCCGTGTCGCAGCCGAATATCTTCGCAGCCGGCGATATCGCTCATATCATCAGTTATCCACGACCCAAGTCCGGTGTATTTGCTGTGCGTCAGGGCGCGCCCCTGTCGTTGAATCTCCGCAACAGGTTGCTGGGCCGACCCCTCAAACCCTATTTCCCCCAACGCGAGTTCCTGAGCCTGATCTCCACGGGAGACAAGTACGCCATCGCCTCACGCTCCTGGTGGTCGCTGGAAGGTCACTGGGTATGGCGCTGGAAAGACCGGATTGATCGTCGCTTCGTGCGCAAATATAATTGCCTTAACGACAGGGCAGGCTGATGCCTGCGCCACAGAGGGCATTTTTACAGTTTACTTTTAGATGCCTTATAAGGATTACTCATGCCAAGTGATATAAACACACAACCGACTCATCCGCCCGGTCTGCGCACCCTGTTCTTTACCGAGATGTGGGAGCGTTTCAGCTATTATGGGATGCGCGCCTTGCTGGTGCTGTTTATGACTGCCACTATTGCCGAAGGGGGTCTGAACATGGGCGATGCGACGGCAACGGCTGTCTATGGCCTGTATACGGCCGCAGTCTATCTGGCGGCGCTGCCCGGCGGCTGGATCGCGGATCGCCTGCTCGGCGCCCAGCAGACCGTCTGGTATGGGGGCATCGTCATCATGCTGGGGCATTTTACCCTGGCCATCCCGGCCGTCCCGACCTTTTACGTGGGCCTGGTGCTGGTAGCCCTGGGCACCGGCCTGCTGAAACCGAATATCAGCGCCATCGTCGGTGAATTATATCCGCAGGGCGGCGCCGGCAGGGACGCCGGCTATACCATCTTCTACATGGGCATTAACCTGGGCGCGCTGTTAGGGCCGCTGGTGTGCAGCGCCTTGGGCGAGAGTGACCGGTTCGGCTGGCATTATGGTTTTGCCGCGGCCGGCATCGGCATGTTGCTGGGACTGATCCAGTATCGTTACAGCCGTTATCGTCTGCGGGATGCCGGTTTGTACCCCGTCCATTTGCGCTCCGGTACGGGGATTACAGATGTGCCGCGTTATGGCTGGTTGTGCGTCGGCATTGGCCTGGGCCTGGTGATCGTCACCGTATTGCTGGGTGTGGGCGGCGCGCTCAGCTTCGATGCGGTACGTCTGGCGCAGGGCTCCACCTACCTGCTCAGCGCCATCGTGATATTGTATTTCGCCTATATCTTCATGTACGGCAGGCTGACCAGGGAGGAGCGCGGAGGTGTTGCCATCATTGTTATCCTGGTCATTGCCGTAGCCATCTTCTGGTCCGGGTTCGAGCAGGCCGGTTCTTCCCTGAACCTGTTTGCACAGCGTTATACAGAGCGGGAATGGCTGGGTTTTGTCATCCCGGCCGGTTGGTTCCAGAGCCTCAATCCCTTGTTCATCCTGATCCTGGCCCCATTCATGGCAGCCCTGTGGGTGAACCTGGGCCGACGCAACCTGGACCCGTCCATACCGGTCAAGTTCGCGCTGGGCCTGATGCAGCTTGGCCTGGGATTTTTTGTCATGTTCCTGGCCGCGCGCCTCGTGGCTGGCGGCAACAGCGTTCTGCCTACCTGGTTGTTACTGACCTACCTGTTGCACACCACCGGAGAATTATGCCTGAGTCCGGTAGGTCTGAGTGCCATCAGCAAACTGGCGCCAAAACGCTACCTGAGCCAGATGATGGGGATATGGTTCCTGGGCGCAGCGCTGGGTAACCTGGTCGCCGGCCTGCTGGCGGGACGTTTCGACCCCGAAGCGCTGAATGATATGCCCGGCCTGTATCTGCAGATCGTAGCGATCACAACCGGCGCCGGCATAGTGTTGCTGGCGGCCGCCAAACCCCTTCGGAAGTTAATCCAAGGAACCTCTTAAAGAGGTGGCCTTAAAACCAGCTTTGCCGTGCGTAACCGTAAAACGCGCCAGGTCTGTGATGTGTGCCTGTGCATTTCTGACATCGCTCACGGCGCGCGCCGTCACGTGCCAGGTCTGCGCGCTGACCTCGTGCAAGAGGTAACCGCGCTGGTCCGGCTCATAGAATCTGAGCTGGGGGTTATCATTCATGCTGTCGCTGATGGGTCTGGACATCTGCTCCGGCCAGTTGGCCGAAACAGACGAAGTAACGAACTCTACGGCAGGGACGGCAGGTTCCAACCGGGCGCCGTCCAGCGCCCAGAACGAATGCATGTCGCCGCTCAGGATCACAGTGTTGACAATGCCGGCCTGATTGAGGGCTGCGGTGACCCGATCCCGATTGGCCGGATAGCCGTCCCAGGAACCCAGGTAGTTGAAAGTCTTGCCGTCCCGGTGCAGGTTGAACGGCAGGAAGACACTGGCAGAGGCGAGTGCAGGCCATATTGCCTTGTTGCGCAGAATGCTTGCCGTTAACCGGCCTTCCTGTTCCCGACCCAACATGGTACGCTGCGCAACAAATATTTCAGGGCAACGCTCCCGGTAATTGCCAAAGCCAAAAGCAGGGTCGTCAGGGGGCGCGCACAACGCTTGCCGGTCGCGAAATTGCCGGGTATCGAGCAGATTGAGCTGCAACAGGTCACCGATACTGATAGTGCGGCTGAGCCGGAAGCCGTCGCGCTGGTAGCCGCGCACCGGCATGTGCTCATACCAGGCCTGATAGGCGGCAGCTCGCTTTGCCAATTCAGACGGGCTGGTGTCTATCACGGCGTCATGGTTATCAGGCATGGTAAAAAAGGGTATACTGGCGTGGGCCCGTTGCAGGCTCGCATCGGCTTTATAGCGTGCGTGGCGTTTACGGTAACCGTCGAGCGTAAATGCCATTTGCTCAGTTTCGTGCCGTCGGAAGGTCTCGCCGTAGGACGTTTCATAGATATAATCACCCAGGTGCACCAGAAAGTCCGGCCGGTCTGCAACGATGTGGTCGTAAGCCGTGAAATAACCATGGGTATAGTTCTGGCAGGACACCGTGACAAAACGCACGGCGGCAGGTTGACTGTCGGGCGCCGGTAGAGTCCTGGCGCGACCGGCTGCCGAGGTGTAACCGCCGGCAGTAAACCGGTACCAGTACACTGTGTCCGGCTCCAGTTCCTGTAAATCGACATGGACGGAATGAGCAAATTCCGGCACGGCCAACTCTTCACCTCGTCTGACGCTTTGTTGCAGGGCGGCATCTGCAAAGACCTCCCAGCGCACCGGTAGCGCGTCCCGCCCCATGCCGCCGCCCGTGGTCAGCGGTTGTGGCGCCAGCCGCGTCCATAACACCACCGAGTCCTGCGTTACGTCACCGGAAGCAACACCCAGAGTGAACGGATTCAAGGGAAGATTGGCGCTCCCGGCAACGCGTGTTGCAACCTGGTTGGTCACCAGGCCGGCAGCCGTGCCGATTATAAAATTCCGTCTTTTCATTGCTTGCTACGATACTGCTTCTCACACTCAAACAGCCAGCAGCTCTCTGACCTGGGCGTGACTGTGCACGATCCGGTAAGCGCCGGCCTGGCACAGATCGGCAGACTTGCCGGCGCCGGTGAGGACCGCAATGGGCAGTACGCCCGCCGCCCGGCTGGCCTGTACGTCGATAACGCTGTCGCCGACATAGATGGCATTCTCCGGGGCAACCGCGATATGTTGCAGGCACTTGTTGATGCCCTCCGGGTCGGGTTTGCGCCGTTGCACATCCTGACCGGTAATCACCGCGTCAAACAGGTCGGCAGCGCCCAAGGCATACAGCAGGTCCGAGGACCAGTCGCCTGATCCGGTGACGATGCCAAGCGTATAGCCGGCGTTTTTGAGGCCAGACAGTGTTGCCCCGACGCCGGGGAAGGCTTTGGCGCCGTCCTTGAGCAGTTCCGGCCACAGTTGCATGGCCCTGTCATTCAGTTTTTTGACCATGGCCGGGCGGTCCTGCACAGTAGCCGGCAAGACATGATCCCAATAGGGAATGCCCAGGTTCAGGGTCTCATACATACGCGCCCTGGATACGTCCAGGCCAAACTCGGCGCCGGTCTGCCTGGCGAGCTGGTAAAACGTATCCACGGTATCGACCAAGGTACCGTCCAGGTCAAACAGGATGGCAGTGGCGCGCACGGGTTGGGCCAGGCTCAGATTGACACGGTCTCCATCTGCCAGGGAGAAATGCCGGCGCAGCGACACCGGGGCAATGACTTCCACCTTGTGCGCGGGGTAATCATCGACCTGGGGCAACACGATAGCGCCGGTCAGTTCTGCATTGATATGCACCGGATAACTGCGCACATCGCAGTTGTTTGCGTCAGGCGCGCAAATATCGATGCCGACGCTGCTGTGCAAGGAACGCCAGCGGGACTGTGAGGTCTCATCGTCCAGAGCGATATTCAGTGTACCGGGCCAGGTATCAATACCGAGCTTGCCCAGGAATTGCTGTTTGGCATATTTCAATTCGGTAAAACCTGCCGCCTGCCCGGTCCCGGTCACTACCCGTCCACATAATTCCAATTCACTGATTCTCCAATTTGGATAACGCGCCGCATAAAGTGTCCCTTCGGGACTTTTTCCCACTGGATTCCTGCGACAGCTGCCCGTAGGGTTGCGTCCAGGGAGGGACGCAATGAGTGACGACCAGGGGGCAAGTAGTTATGAGATGATCTTAATATAATCCAGAATGAGTTGATTTTGTATTGGTTTTTTCTACTTGCTATGATTCCACTCCATGGTCGGGCCTGTTATAGAATTTCGTCACCTGTCCAAATCCTATTGGGAAGCGGCTCAGGAGCATGTCATTCTTGATGACGTAAACGGGGTGGTGTGTGCAGGGGAATTTGTCGTGTTGCTTGGCAAGAGCGGCTGCGGCAAATCCACCTTGTTGAATCTGATCAGCGGCATTGATGCCCCAAATTGTGGCGACATACTTGTGCGCGGACAGTCCCTGAGCGGCATGAGTGAGAATGAACGCACGCTGTTCCGGCGCCGACATATTGGTTTTATCTTCCAGAATTTCAATCTGATCCCCACCCTGACGGTAAGAGACAACCTGTTGTTGCCGCTGGAGTTGACCCGTCAGCTTGATGGTGACGGGTGGGCAAAACCGGCCGCTATGCTCGGGCAACTGGGCCTGGGGCGCCGCTTGGACGTATACCCCGACCGGCTCTCCACCGGCGAACAGCAACGCATAGCAATCGCTCGGGCGCTGATCCACAGCCCGGACGTCATCCTGGCTGATGAACCTACCGGGAACCTTGACCACGACACCGGGCAGGAAGTCCTGAACCTGCTTGAGCGGCTGGTACGTCAGGCCGGCAAAACCATGATTATGGTTACCCACAGTCGGGAGGTCATCGGCCTGGCCGACCGGCTGCTGACCATACGGGACTGCCGCCTGGAAGCAGGTTGAAACGACGCCTCATGGCAACTGGCCTGCTGCTCCGTTCCAGTCGGCGCTTTTTCCTGCGCCACCCGTGGCAAGCGGGTCTGGCTATCACCGGTATTGCCCTGGCTGTGGCCGTGGTGGTAGCTGTGGATTTGGTTAATAGCAGCGCCAGGCAAGCTTTTGCGCACTCCACCGAAACCGTTGTCGGCAAGGCTACCCATCGTATTGTTGGCGGCCCCAACGGTCTTGATGACAGGTTGTACACCCGCTTGCGCGTTGAGCATGGCCTGCACAACAGCGCGCCTGTCATTGAAGCCCGGGTGACCCTGGAAAAAAACGCCCAGCGGGAAGTCGTGGCGCTGCTTGGCCTCGACCCCTTTGCGGAGAGGACTTTTCGCGCCTACGCCTGGTTTGACAATCTGCAACAGGCCGCCGGAGAGGGCGTGCTGGTCCCCTTATTGACGCAGAGCAATACGGTAGTCCTGGATGGCGCCACGGCCAACCGGCTGGGACTCGAACCAAATGATAACGCGTACCTTGTGACCGGCGGCAGGCGTATCCCCGTGCGCGTGACAGGGATACTGGCAAGGACTGCAGCGGGCGCCTCCCCCGGTATATCTCTGAGGCCGGGCAACCTGCTGCTGGCAGATCTTGCCACAGCCCAGGAAGTGCTTGGAATGCCGGGGCGGCTTAACCGGATCGATGTCGTTCTGGAAGATGGGGATGACGACGCGCAGACCAGGCTGCAAGCGCTACTGCCACCCGACGCGGCTCTGCTGCCGACCGCGACGAGAACCCGTTCGCTCAAGCAGTTGACCGCAGCATTTCATACCAATCTGACGGCGCTAAGCCTGCTGGCCCTGCTGGTGGGCATGTTTCTCATCTATAACACCATGACCTTCATGGTGATGCAGCGGCGTCCCTTGCTGGGTCGGCTACGGGCGCTGGGGGCGACGCGCCGACAACTGGCAGGGCTCATCGCAATGGAAGCATTACTCCTGGGTCTGGCAGCCACCGCGGCCGGCCTGGTGTTCGGTGTCGCGCTGGCCCAGGGCCTGTTACAGGTCGTCAACCGCACCATAAACGAGGTGTACGACCTGCTTACGGATGCCAATCTGGCACTGTCGCATTACTCGTTGCTCAAAGCCGCGTTGCTGGGTATGGCGGGCACCCTGCTGGCAACCGTCCCGGCGCTGCTGGAGGCGACCAGGGTGACGCCCGGACAGGCATTATTACGTTCCCACCTGGAAGCCTCGTCACGGCGCCTGGCGCTTCCGGCCGCCCTTGCCGGTGGCGTGGCGCTGGCAGTGGGCGCCGCAGTCATCCGGCTGTCCGGTAGCAGTATCGGGCTGGGGTTTCTCGGCATTTTCATTATTATTCTGGCTATGACCCTGTTAATACCTGTGGCAACCGTGGCGCTGATGGCGGCTGTCAAACCCTTTATCGGTCAGGGTTTCGGCATCTCGGGCCGCTACGCCTGCCAGTCAGTAACGGCGTCCCTGAGCCGCACCGCAGCAGCCCTCGCGGCGTTGATGATCGCCATCGCCACCGTCATCGGTATTGGCCTGATGGTCAATAATTTTCGCCTGTCGGTGGAACGCTGGTTACAACAGACGCTACGGGCAGATATGTACGTATCGCTCCCGGCGACAGGCACAACGGCTTCGGGTCACGCCCTGGATGCCGCTTTGGCAGCAGCTATCCTGGCATTGCCCGAGGTGCAAGCCCTCAGCAGCGTGCGCCGCGTGCACATTGAAGCGGCGCACGGACGCACGGAGCTTGCCGCCTACGGGCTCAGTGAAGTGTCCTGGGCAGGGTTCCATTTCAAACAGGGTGACGCCGACCGGATCTGGCCACTGTTTCAGCAGGAGGATACAGTCATAGTATCCGAACCCTATGCCTGGCGCCACCAGGTGCAACCGGGTGAGGTACTGGAACTGCGCACCGCTCAGGGCTACCGGCCGTTCCGCGTTCTCGGCGTGTACCAGGACTATGGTTCCGACCAGGGCGTCGTCAGCCTGAGTCGGCATACCTATCAACGGCACTGGCACGATGACCACTATTCGGGCTTTGGCATCTACACCTATCCCGAAACAGACCTGGAAACCTTGCGCCGGCAGGTGCAACAACTGGCGCCGCAACGTGACTTGTGGCTGCAGGACAGGAGCAGAATTCTGCAGGAAGCGCTGGCGGTGTTTGATAATACTTTCGTCGTCACCGACATCCTGCGGGCACTGGCGGCGATTATCGCTTTCATCGGAGTGTTCAGCGCGCTGCTGGCATTACAACTGGAACGTAGCCGGGAACACGCCCTGTTGCGGGCTATGGGTTTTCTGCCCGGCCAGATACGTGGCCTGATTATGTCGGAAACCGGCCTGCTGGGTTTGGTCGCCGGTCTGCTTGCAATGCCGGTAGGCTGCCTCATCACGGCCCTGTTGATCCTGGTCATCAACCGACGCGCGTTTGGCTGGAGCATGGAACTGCAGTTCAGCACAGAGGTCATACTGCATGGCTTGAGCCTTGGTCTTGTCGCTGCCCTTCTTGCCGGCATTTACCCGGCCTGGAAGATCGCCCGCGCCCAACCTGCCGAGGCCCTGAGAAGGGAATAGCGTATGATTTGTCTGCCGGCCCCTGCCAAACATACCTGCCGTAGCCGCGCCTTGCTCATCCTGGCAGCGCTGGCAGCGCCCGGCTGTGCTGACCGGAACCCTCAAAACAGCCCGGGACAAAGCACGGACAGAAGCGCGCAACCGTTCCCTGTCATCGAGGTCTTGCGCGGCGACCCCGCCCAGTCCTTTGCACAAGCGGACCAACCCCGACAGTTCCAGTTTCCCGCCGACCATGGTCCCCATAATGAATATCGCACCGAGTGGTGGTATTTCACCGGCAATGTTGATAACGGCAAAGACCGTCGTTTTGGCTACCAACTCACATTTTTTCGGTTTCGCCCGACCCTCAAGCCCCGCGGCGGACGCTCGCACTGGCGTGCTGAACAGTTATACATGGCGCACCTCGCCCTGACCGATATTGACTCTCAACAGTTTCATGCCGTTGAGCGCTTCAGCCGCGGCGCGGCGGGCCTCGCCGGCGCGCGCGTCGGCACGCTGCATGTCTGGCTGGACGACTGGTCTGCCGCCGCGACCTCAGCGCGGACCTTCCCCCTGCGCCTGCGCGCCGGCGCTGACGGCATTAGTCTGGACCTCAGCCTGGAGCAGGGCAAAGGCGTTGTTCTCCATGGTGATAACGGCCTCAGCGTAAAGCATGCCGAACCAGGCAATGCGTCCTATTACTACTCCTATACCCGTATGCCCACCGAGGGCCATATCAGCATCTCCGACCAGACCTACACGGTGCGCGGCAACAGTTGGATGGACCGGGAGTGGAGCAGCAGCGCCCTGGGCAAGGACCAGCTTGGCTGGGACTGGTTTGCCTTGCAACTGGCCAGTGATTATGAATTGATGTACTACCGTTTCCGCCGCACGGATGCTACGCGCGACCGCTTCAGTTACGGCGCCGTCGTGTTCCCGGACGGGCGCGTGGATACGTTGGACTTCGATGAGGTGGAACTGGACATACTGGATACCTGGCAGAGTCCCGGGAGCGCAGTGGTGTATCCCGCCGCCTGGCGCCTGCGTGTGCCGAAACACGAACTCGATCTGAACATCCGGCCGGCGCTGGCCGCGCAGGAACTGGACCTGTCGTTCCGCTACTGGGAGGGCGCGGTGGAACTCAGTGGCGCCTTCGGCGCCGCCGCCATAGATGGGCGCGGCTATGTGGAACTCGCCGGCTACGGCGCAACCGCGGCGCCGCGTGCGCGCTAGCGGGTACTTTTTCTATTCAATTCTGATCGGTTCAGAGCTAACCAGCGCCGCCAAGACAAGGCGCAGCCAAGCCTCATGCCCAACCCAACTCAGCCAATGCCCACGCCGAGTTCCATATTTTCACCATGCCGGACACCAGGTCATTATCATCCATGGTCAAGGCATAGACGTAGTGTGAGTTGGTGTGCTTGTGCGTCGGCGGCACCGGGCCGCCTGCGCCGGTATGCGTGCCCTTGAATGTTGCGAAAAACAGCGCGGTGCGCGTCGCTTCATCATACGCCGACGCGTGCAGTTCGTAACCGCAGCCCGGCATCAGGTTGGTCCCGAGACCGGCCATCCACTCGCTGTACCCCTGCACCGTATCTATGTCGGTCAGGGCATCACTCTGCGCAACAAAACCGGCGCCGGGCGCAACATATTGTTTGCAGCCATTCCAGCCTTCAAGCCCCTCACAGGCATGAAAAAAACGTGTGGCGTTGTCAAATGCGGACATGGTTTTCTCCTGAAGTCGAACGTTACTGTGAATCTGCTCACAGGTTACATGAGACACGTTATGCTGTCTATAAGGTTACCTCTAAACACTCATGGCAACCTCTATA
>JAPORZ010000069.1 GCA_026709915.1 Gammaproteobacteria bacterium | reverse complement strand
ATGGGGCCAGCTGCGCTGTCCAAATTCGTTCCGGACGAATTTGTGCACAGCGATAGCTGCCCGTAGGGTTGCGTCCACGGAGGGACGCAATGAGGGAAACGGAAAATCCCATTTTCTTGGGCATTTTTCCGTTTCCGTCTCTAAAAATGCCACGGAGGGCATTTTTAGAGGTTACCTTGATACAGCTAGGGCGACGCCCTGACCACCGCCGATGCACAAGGTAGCCAGACCCTTGTGTGCGTCCCGGCGTTGCATGGCATGGAGCAGCGTTACCAGCACCCGGCAGCCGGACGCGCCGATGGGGTGCCCTAAGGCGATAGCGCCGCCGTGCACGTTCACTTTCGCCGTATCCCAGCCCAGTCCGTTGTTAACGGAAATGGCTTGCGCGGCGAAGGCCTCATTGGCCTCGATCAGGTCCAGGTCGGCTACCGTCCAGCCGGCTTTTTCCAGGCAGCGCTGGCTGGCCGGTATCGGCCCGGTGCCCATGATTGCCGGATCGACACCGGCGCTGGCATAAGCGTTGATAGCAGCCAACGGTGACAGGCCCAGGGCCTCGGCTTTGGCGCGTGAGGTGACAATAACCGCCGCGGCGCCGTCATTGAGGCCGGAGGCATTGGCCGCAGTGACCGTCCCCTCGCGCGTAAAAGCCGGGCGCAGCTTCGCAATTTTCTCTTCAGTAACGCCCTGTTTCGGATACTCGTCCCGGTCGAATATGATGGGGTCGCCCCGGCGTTGCGGAATGCTCACAGGCACGATCTCGTCAGCGAATACTCCGTCAGCCTGGGCTTGTTCGGTTTTTTGCTGGGAATACGCCGCAAAGCGGTCCTGTTCTTGCCGTGTAATCTCGAACCTGTTCACGATGTTTTCCGCGGTCATGCCCATGTGGTAGTCGTTAAAAGCGTCCCACAAGCCGTCGATAATCATGGAGTCGAGCAGCTTCCAGTCGCCCATTTTGGCGCCGACGCGGGATTTGGGCAATACGTGCGGCGCCTGACTCATATTTTCCTGGCCGCCGGCAATGATTACGTCGGCATCGCCGCATTTGATGGCCTGGGCGGCAAGGTGCACGGCTTTCAGGCCGCTGCCGCAGACCTTATTGATAGTCATGGCCGGCGCTGTCTCAGGCAGCCCCGCGGCAATGGCGGCCTGGCGCGCCGGGTTCTGACCGGCGCCGGCGGTAAGCACCTGCCCAAGGATAACCTCGTCAACCTGGGCCGGGTCCAGGCCGGTCTTTTCCAATAGCGATTGGATCACGGTCGCGCCCAGAGTATGCGCCGGTGTGTTGGCAAGCGCGCCACCGAAGGAACCGATGGGAGTACGGGCCGCGGCGACGATGACTACATCGTTGGTCATGTTGGCTACCTCATGGATTCAGGGTACAGGCGCGGCATTATACAGCAATCTGGTTGCGATGCACAAAAGCGACGCTGAGGCGCGGTCAGATATGCAAGGCCCGTTGGTCCGTGGCCAGCGCCGCTTCGTGCATGGCTTCGGAGAGGGTCGGGTGGGCGTGGATGGTGCGGGCGATGTCCTCGGCGCTACCGTCGAATT
Organism: Gammaproteobacteria bacterium; assembly: GCA_026709915.1. Lineage (GTDB taxonomy): Bacteria > Pseudomonadota > Gammaproteobacteria > Eutrophobiales > Eutrophobiaceae > JAAXHV01. The sequence continues at coordinate 9,006 of JAPORZ010000069.1, read as the reverse complement.
CCATGGCCAGGACGGCTTCGGCTACCAGTTCCGAGGCATTCGGCGCCAGGATGTGGACGCCGAGCAGCTGATCAGTGTCGGCCGCGCTGATCATTTTCATCATCCCGTCGGTATCCCCGGCAGCTTGCGCGCGGCCGCTGGCTGCCATGGGAAACAGTCCGGTTTTGTATTTTGCTCCGGCAGCCTGCAACTCCGTCTCGGTTTTCCCCACCCAGGCAATCTCGGGCCAGGTATAAATGACCCAGGGCACCAGCTCCAGGTTAAGTGCGCGATCCTGGCCGGCCAGGCGTTCGGCCACCATGATTCCCTCTTCGGCGGCCTTGTGCGCCAGCATCGGTCCCCGCACCACATCGCCAATGGCATAAACATCCGGCAAATTGGTGGCACAGTAGTTGTCAACTTCGATAGCGCCCCTTCTACTCAGGGCCAGTCCCACCGCTTCGGCCCCCAGTCCGGCAACATTCGGAGAGCGTCCGACGGCTACCACCAGCTTGTCGAAAGCCAGCTTTTGTTTCTCACCCGCCTGTTCGTAGGCAACGCTGACCTCGTGGTTATTCAGGCCGGTGCCGGTGACCCGGGCGCCAAGTTGAATGTCCAGCCCCTGTTTCTCGAAAAGTTTCGCGGCCGCCACGGCGATATCCCGATCTACCGGCGCCAGAAACTCATCCAGCGCCTCCAGGATAACAACTTCGGCGCCCATCCTGCTCCAGACGCTGCCCAGTTCCAGGCCGATAACGCCGGCGCCTATGATACCTAACCGCTTCGGGACCTCCGTGAAAGCCAGCGCGCCGGTGGAATCGACGATCCTGTTCTGGTCGATAGCAGCAACGGGCAATTTTGTCGGCGCCGAACCGGTGGCGATAATGATGTGCTTTGCAGAAACCTGGTAGGTATCCGGCGGGTGCTTGCCATCCGGTGTTACCTGCACCTGGTTCCCCTCCAGCAGTTGACCCTGGCCTTGCAACCATTCCACCCCGTTCTTTTTGAACAGCCCGGCAATGCCGCGAGTCAGTTTCTGCACGAGCCGCTCCTTGCGGCTGATCATCTTGTGGATATCCAGCCTGATGCCGGAGACATTGATGCCGTGCTCAGCCGCCTGGTTTTTGATGAAGGCGTAATGGTGGGATGAATCCAGCAACGCCTTGGACGGGATACAGCCCTTGTTCAAGCAGACGCCGCCCAGGGTGGGTTTGCCGTTAGCGCTCAGCTCACCATCCACACAGGCTGTGGAAAACCCCAGTTGCGCGCAGCGGATGGCGCTGAGATAACCACCCGGACCGGCGCCGATGACAACTACGTCATACTTTTTCATGGCGCCATACCCGGCTTCAGATCTGCAACAACAGACGCGACGGGTCTTCCAGCGCTTCCTTCACAGCCACCAGAAACGACACCGCCTCGCGCCCGTCGATGATGCGATGATCATAAGACAGCGCCAGATACATCATGGGCCGGATCACCACCGCACCGTCTTCGGCAACGGGGCGTTCCTCGATTTTATGCATACCCAGAATAGCGCTTTGCGGCGGGTTGATAATAGGCGTGGACAACAGCGAACCGAACACGCCACCGTTGGTGATGGTGAACGTGCCGCCGGTCAACTCTGCTATCGTGAGTTTTCCGGCATGGGCCTTCTGCCCGTAGGCGCTGATACTTTTTTCAATCTCGGCGAAGCTGAGCCGGTCTGCCGCGCGCAACACCGGCACAACCAACCCGCGCGCGGAACTGACGGCGATGCCAATGTCGAAGTAGTCGTGATAGATAATGTCGGCGCCGTCCACCGCGGCGTTCAGGAGCGGAAACTTCTTCAATGCTTCAACCGTAGCCTTGGTGAAGAACGACATGAAACCCAGTTTAACGTTGTGGGTCTGCTCGAAACTGTCTCTGTAGCGCTGGCGCAAATCCAGCACCGGTTGCATGTTGACTTCGTTAAACGTGGTGAGGATGGCGTTGTCTCGCTGTGCCGCCAGCAAGCGCTCCGCCGCACGCCGGCGCAGGCGGGTCATGGGCACGCGCTGCTCGCCGGGATGCGGGGGGTTTGCGGTTGTATCCGGGGCTTCCGGTTGCTGCGTATGCATGCGCTTTTCCTCCTCACCCGGGCGCTCTGCCTCGGGGGTTGAGAAGGTGTCTTGCGCGGCCGTGCCGGAGGGGGCGGCAGCGGCCGTGATGGCTTCCGCCGCGGTTGTGTCAACCTGCTGCGGGGGCGCGCTGGTCTCGCCCGCCACAGGCGGCGCGGCGCGGTCGGCGGCCGCCTGCGCTTCCTTGTCCTGCAGAAAGTCCAGCACCGCTTTTTTGGTGAGCCTGTCTCCCTGTATCGGGATGTCTCCAGCGTCCAGATCGTGTTCGCGTAACAGGCTTCTCACGGCCGGACTCAGCTTTGGCGTCTGCTCCATGTGCGCGTCTACCGGTTGCTGATCCTCCATGTCTTGTGCCCGGCTTGTCGCTTCCGGCAGCAGCGACTGCTGCGCCGCTTCCGCTGCGGTTGCTGTTGCGGTGGCGACCGGCGGCTCCTGCTCTGCGGGCTCCTCCTGTTCCCCACCGTCGGGGGCAATCACCGGGGCCTGCGGTGGCGCGCTGGCGGCGCTAACGTCTGCGGCAGTATCAAGGTGCGCAATTAACTCGTTGCTGGCGACATCCTCGCCGCCATTTTTCAGGATTTCCGCCAGTATCCCGTCCTCGGGCGCGACGATTTCCAGGGTGACCTTGTCCGTCTCTATATCGATCAGGGCGTCACCGAATTTTACCGCGTCACCTGGCTGTTTATGCCAGTCCATCAAGGTGGCTTCGGCGACCGATTCGGCCAATAGCGGGACTCTGATTTCAACCAACACTTTATTCTCCTGCCTTTGGATTCATTGTTGCCTACCTGATGCCCAGCGTCCGCTGCTTCTGCATGTGCGTGGTCACTTCCATGCGTTCCTGCTGCAAGGCATCGTCAACCAGCTTTTTCTGCTGGGCCAGATGCAGACTCAGGGAACCGACCGCAGGGGAGGCCGAGTAGCTGCGTCCGGCATAACCGAACACATGGCGAGCGCTCAAGCAACCGATCATGGTGCCCCGCGACTGCATATAGTACCAGCCGCCCTGATTTTTGGGCTCTTCCTGTACCCAAACCACTTCGTTGGCATTCGGGTAGGCATCAATCACGCGTTTCATCTCCTGTTGCGGGAACGGGAACAGCTGTTCTAAGCGGATAATGGCAATGTCTCCGAGCTCTTTCGTGCGCCTTGCCTCGAGCAGGTCGTAATAGACCTTGCCGCTGCATATCAACAAGCGCGTTACCGCGTGTTTTTCTATGTTCTCATCGATCTCATCGATCACCAGTTTGAACTCGCCGGCGGTGATCTTGTCCAGCGTGGAGGTGGACAGTTTATGTCTGAGCAGGCTTTTCGGGCTCATCACGATTAACGGTTTGCGATACGGCCTGATGACCTGACGCCGCAACAGGTGGAACATCTGTGCCGGCGTACTGGGCTGGCAGACCTGCATGTTTTCCCGGGCGCAGAGTTGCAGGAAGCGCTCTAACCGCGCGGAGGAATGCTCCGGCCCCTGGCCGTCATAGCCATGGGGCAAAAATACCGTCAGGCCGCAGAACCGCGCCCACTTCGCCTCGCAGGAACTGATAAACTGGTCAAAGACGACTTGCGCGCCGTTGGCAAAATCACCAAACTGGGCTTCCCAGATGACCAGGGCGTTAGGCTCGGCGCTGCTGTAGCCATAGTCAAAGGCCAGCACTGCCTCTTCGGACAGGGTCGAGTTGATAGCCAGAAATGAGGGCTGCCCGGTATTGAGGTGTTGCAGCGGAAGATAGGTGTCGCCATCGTCCTGATTGTGGATCACGGCGTGGCGGTGGAAGAAGGTGCCGCGCCCGCTGTCCTGGCCGGAAATACGCACCGGAAAACCGGCATCAAGCAGCGTGGCATAGGCCAGGGTTTCGGCATAACCCCAGTCCATTTCCAGCTCGCCGGCGCCCATTTTCTTGCGGTTCTCGATGATCTTCGCCACGGTCGGGTGCAGGGTAAAATGATCCGGCACGCGGGTAAAGCGCTCAGTCAAACGGGATACCAGCAAGGGGCTGACGGCCGTCTCGACCCGCATATTCCACGGCGTGCGCTTGAACGGTTCATAATTGATCATGAATCTGAAGTCAGCATTACTGGCCCTGGCGCCGGCCACCACCCGGTTGGCTTCCAGCGCTTTGATGTAGTCGTCGTGGATTTTCCGGATTTCATCCTGGGTCGCCACTTCCTCTTTGACCAGACGCTCGGCATGTACTTCCCTGATGTTCCGGTGCTGCCTGATCTTGCGATACATGATGGGCTGGGTGGCCGCCGGCTCATCCGCTTCACTGTGGCCGTGGCGGCGGTAGCACACCATGTCGATGACCACGTCTTTCTTGAATTTCATGCGAAAATCCAGGGCCAGTTTAGCCGCATACACCACCGCGTCGGGGTCATCGCCATTGACGTGAAAAATGGGCGCCTGCACCATCTTGGCGACATCTGTACAGTACAGGGTCGAGCGCGAGTCCAGCGGGTCGCTGGTGGTAAAACCAATCTGGTTGTTGACGATGATATGGATGGTGCCGCCGGTGGAGTAGCCACGGGTCTGAGACAGGTTAAAGGTCTCCATGACCACGCCCTGCCCGGCAAACGCAGCATCACCGTGAATAAGAATCGGCAGCACCTGGACGCGGGACTTGTCGTGGCGCCGGTCCTGGCGGGCGCGCACCGAACCTTCCACCACGGGGTCGATAATTTCCAGATGAGAGGGATTGAACGATAAGGTCAGGTGGATAACGCCACCGGGGGTCTGGATGTCCGAGGAGTAGCCCAGGTGGTATTTGACGTCACCCGAACTGGTGGATTCCGTATCAAGCGTCTGACTGCCGCCTCCTTCAAATTCATCGAACAGTTCCTCAGGCAGCTTGCCGATGATATTGATCAGGACATTGAGCCGGCCGCGATGGGCCATGCCGATTACCGCTTCGCGCACCCCGGCCTCGCCGCCGGATTGCACGAGTTCATCCAGCAACGGGATCAGCGCCTCACCTCCTTCCAGAGAGAAGCGCTTCTGTCCCACGTATTTCCGGTGCAGGTATTCTTCCAGCGCATTGGCGGCAATCACGCGCTCCAGGATGCGCTTTCTTTTGTCGTTGGAGAAGCGGTGGTGCCCCTCTGTTTCCTCCAGGCGGCGCTGGATCCAGCGTTTTTGCTCCGTTTCGTTGATGTGCATGTACTCGGCGCCGATGGCCCGGCAATACGTGCTTTTAACAATATAGAAAATTTCCGCCAGGGTGAGTTCGTCGGGCGCAAACAGGGAACCCGTATTGAAAACCCGGCCGAGGTCTTCCTCCGTGAAATTGTAGTAGTCAGGGTCCAGCTCCGGCACTTTTGGGCGATCATAGTGTTGCAGCGGGTCCAGGTCCGCCTGCTGGTGCCCGCGAAAACGATGGGCATTGATCAACTGCAACACGGAGGCCTGCTTTTTGTTATCCGTATTCACCGCGCGGGTAGCCTGGGTTAGCGGAGGAACCTGCCTGGTTGTCGCTGTGTGTTCGGGCGCCGGCGCTGGCTCAGCATTGTCAACTTTAACCCGTTGGTCTTCCGACTGGACGCGGCCGACTTGCAGCTCATCAAAATAACGACGCCAATCCGCGCTTACGCTTGCCGGATCTTCAACATAACGCGCATAGACATCCTCGACAAACGCGGAATTGGCGCTGAAAAAATCCACCGGGTTGGCGTTGCTCATCGTTTTGCAGAAAGTGTTGGTCAATACATTGCCGACGATCACCACGGCACGAGGGGCATTATAAGACATTTCTGCGCGCCATGCCTGAATACTTGCGCTGCCGTGTTATACCTGTATGCTAAAAAGATAACGGCGCGGCTGATTTGCAGACGCGCCGGTAACGACCTGCTGAAGCAATAACAATGCACTATGGAGACGTTTTCATGACGCGCACGGTTACCATTACCGACAATACAACCGGCACACAGATCGAATGTCCGGTTGCGGAGGGCACTTACGGCCCGCCGGTTATCAATACCAGCGCCCTGTACAAGGAACTGGGCATGTTCACCTTTGATCCGGGTTTTGTTACCACGGCCAGTTGCCGTAGCGCCATTACTTACCTGGATGGGGAAAAAGGGGTGCTGCTGTATCGCGGCTACCCGATAGAACAACTGGCGGAAAACAGTACCTTTCTGGAAGTCGTATACCTGCTGATCCACGGCAGCCTGCCGACCCGACCGCAGATGGATGAATGGGAACATTCCATCAAAATGCACATGATGACCCATGAGCACATTTCCCGGTTTTACACGGCCTACCGCTACGATGCCCATCCCATGTCGATCATGGCCGGAGTGACGAGCGCTATCGCTTCCTACTACCATGACAGAACTGACATCTGGGACGCGGAAAACCGCATCATCACCGCCCGGCGCGTGATCGCCAAGATGCCCAATGTGGCCTCGAAGTGTTATCGCCACGCTTCGGGCCTGCCGTTCGTGTACCCGGACAATTCCCGCAGTTACATCGAGAACTTCATGTACATGACGTTTTCCTGGCCTACGGAGGAATACGTGCCCTCCCCGGTCGCGATACGAGCCTTGGACTTGCTGTTCATCCTGCACGCGGAGCATGAGCAGAATGCCAGCACCTCCACGGTACGCCTTGCCGCCAGCTCCGAAGCCAATCCGTTCGCCTGTGTCGCCGCCGGCATCACCACTTTATGGGGCAAGTCCCACGGCGGCGCCAATGAGGCGGTGGTGCGTATGCTGGAAGAGATTGGCAGCCCGGCCAACATCCCGCAGTATGTGGCCCGGGCCAAGGACCGCAACGACCCGTTTCGCCTGATGGGCTTCGGGCACCGCGTGTACAAGAACTACGACCCCAGGGCAAAGATCATTCGCAAGGCCTGCCATGATTTGCTGGATGAAATGAAGTTGAACCAGCCATTGTTCGAGATCGCCATGGAACTGGAGCGGATCGCGCTCGAAGATGACTACTTCATCAAGCGCAAACTCTATCCCAATGTTGATTTTTATTCAGGCCTGATCTACCAGGCCTTGCGCATTCCCACCTCCATGTTTACCGTCATGTTTGCCCTGGCGCGCAGCGCCGGCTGGGTGGCCCAGTGGATGGAATTCATGCAGGATGAGGATTTTCGTATCGGTCGCCCCAGACAGTTGTATGTGGGCGCTGAAACCCGTGATTATGTTCCCATCGAGGAGAGAGGCTGACATGAAACAGCCGCTACGAATTGCCGTTACCGGCGCCGCCGGCCAGATCGGTTATGCCCTGTTGTTCCGGCTGGCCGCCGGTGAGTTGCTGGGCCCGGAGCAGCCGGTGTTCCTGCAACTGCTGGAAATTCCCCCGGCGTTGCCAGCGCTGGACGGGGTGGTCATGGAGCTGGACGACTGCGCCTTTCCCACCCTGGCCGGCGTGGTCACCAGCGCCGACGCCAATGTCGCCTTCAGGGACGCCGACTATGCCTTCCTGGTCGGCGCCAGACCGCGCGGCCCCGGCATGGAGCGCGCTGATCTGTTATTAAGCAACGCCGAGATTTTCAAGGCGCAGGGCCGGGCCTTGAACGAGCACGCGCAACGGCACGTTAAAGCGCTGGTTATCGGCAACCCCGCCAATACCAATGCCTTGATTACCATGAACAATGCGCCGGACCTGGATCCGCGCCAGATACAGGCGATGATGCGTCTGGATCACAACCGGGCGCAGGCCATGCTGGCTGCGCGCGTGCAATGTCCGGTTGGCGCCGTGCGTAACCTGACCGTGTGGGGGAATCACTCGACCACGCAATACCCGGACCTGCACCATGCCCTGGTGGACGGGCAACCGGCCCTGGACCGGGTCGAACAGGATTGGTATGAAAACGAATTCATCCCCGGCGTCGCCCAACGCGGCGCCAGGATTATCAAGGCTCGCGGCGCCTCCAGCGCTGCCTCCGCGGCCAATGCCATCATCGATCACGCCCGCGCCTGGACCTTCGGCACGCCCGATAATGACTGGGCCAGCATGGCCGTCCCCGCCGACGGCAGTTACGGCATCCCCGAGGGCATCGTCTATTCCTACCCGGTCACTTGCTCAGCTGGCGGCTATGAAATAGTCCAGGGGCTGGCTATCAACGAATTCAGCCGGCTGAAAATGGATGCAACCCGGGCGGAACTGGAACAGGAGCGCGACGCGATTAAGCATCTGTTTTGACTGGCGGCGTTAGCGCGGCGCCTCTGAGCATCCATGATCAGGGCGAACGCGCAAAAATCAGCGGCGCCTGCACAAGCAACAGGCTGTCAACTGATAATAACGTCCAAAATGGCGCAAACCCTGACTTGTCGCGTCATGCAACCTGTGTTAAAAATACAACTTTCCATAAGCAGCACGGCAAAATGCCTCGACCGGATTCACAGATTATTGATGCAGACGGCTTCCGCGCCAACGTGGGGATAGTGCTGTTTAACGAGGACTATCAGGTATTCTGGGCAAAACGTGTGGGCATGGATGCCTGGCAGTTTCCGCAAGGCGGGATCAGACCCGAAGAGTCCGTGGAGGCGGCCATGTACCGGGAGCTGCACGAGGAAGTCGGCCTGCTGCCGGAACATGTGGAGATAGTCGGCGCCACCCGCAACTGGCTGCGCTACAAGTTGCCGCAGCGGTACATCCGGCGCCATCTCAAACCCTTGTGCATCGGCCAGAAACAGCGCTGGTATCTGCTGAAACTCACCGGCGATGAAAGCGCCGTCAACCTGGCCTCAAGCCGCCGCCCGGAATTCGACCACTGGCGCTGGGTGGACTTCTCCGAACCGGCCAGAAACGTCGTGTTTTTCAAACGAGACGTGTACCGGCGCGCGCTGGAGGAACTCAAGCCGTTGATGAAAGTGCATCCTTTTGCCGCGGGTTAATAATTGCCGGGTAATGAATTTCTTCAGGTCAAGGCGTCTGGTTCGATTTCTCCATCATCAGCAGCGGCAGCAGGCGGCGGAT
>JAPORZ010000033.1 GCA_026709915.1 Gammaproteobacteria bacterium | reverse complement strand
CTCCCTTAAGGGGGAGGGACCCTCAGGCCCGGCAGCACGGCTGTCGTCTGGGCTTGTGGCAACCTCTAATTTTAGAGCCGCCCTTATGCGAACAGGTGTACCAGTACGGGGATGTAGTGGTCTATCAGCAACGCCGCGAACAGCGCCATCAGGTACCAGATGGAATAATTGAATGTGTGCATGGCTGTGGTCTCATCCTCGGTGCGCATCAGTTTGACAGTAACATAAAGGAACCCGCCCCCCAGACCCAGCGCGCCCAACAGGTAGGTAATGCCGCTCATGCCCGTGAGATAGGGCAGCAAGGTAACGATGAACAGCAGCAAGGTGTACAACAGGATGTGCAGGCGGGTGAAGGCAAGCCCGTGGGTGACCGGCAGCATGGGAATCCCGGCATTTTCATAGTCTTTGCGCCGGGCGATAGCCAACGCCCAGAAATGCGGCGGCGTCCAGGCGAAAATAATCAGGAACAGCAGCAGCGCATGCGGGTCTAAGCTGTTGCTTACCGAACTCCAGCCCAGCACCGGCGGCGCCGCGCCAGCGGCGCCGCCGATGACGATATTCTGCGGCGTGGCGCGCTTTAAGAACATGGAGTAGATGACGCCGTAGCCGATCAGCGAGACAAAAGTCAACGCTGCAGTCAGCTCATTAACCCACAGACCCAGGATCACCATAGCCAGGACCCCGAGCAGCGCGGCAAATACCAGCGCCTGGCGCGTGGACAGGTTGCCCTTGGGCAGGGGTCGTTTCAGTGTGCGCGCCATCACCGCGTCGATGTTCTGATCAACAACATGGTTCAGCGCCGCCGCAGACGCCGCCGCCAGCGCAATGCCCACGCAGGCGCTGAGCAGCAACGGGAAAGCCACCATGCCGGGGGCCAGCAACATACCTACCAGCGCAGTGAACACGATGAGGCCGACGATCCTCGGTTTGCACAATACCAGGTAATCCCGCCATGGGAACATGTCAGTTCTCCGGCCCCGGCGGCGCAGTGTGCCAATACAAGATCAACAACGACAGCATTAACAGCGCCGCCCCGGCATTGTGCGCGACGGCGACAGGCAACGGCAGGCGCAGCAGCACATTGGCGATGCCCAGGCCGATTTGCAGACACAGGACCAACGCCACCGCCAGCGCCGGCGCGCGCGCCGCGGGGCCGGCGTAGCGCCAGGCATACAGCGCCGCCGCCAGCACCACCAGGAACGTCAGCATTGCGCCCAGGCGATGTGTCAGGTGGATGGCAGTACGCGCCGGGGCCGCCAGGATCCCGCCCTCGTAGTCAATCTCCCCGGTGCGCCAGACCATAAACGCTTCCCTGAAATCCGTCTGCGGCCAGTAGGCGCCGTCCCGGCAGGTAGGAAATTCCGGGCATACCAACGCCGCATAGTTGGCGCTGGTCCAGCCGCCCGTAAACAGCTGCGCACCGAGCACGGCCAGCGCCACCAGCGCCAGTTTGGCGCTGCGCCGGTTGTGCACATGGGCGCCGGCGCGCGGGCATTGCTGTAACACCAGCCAGAACAGCAGACCTAAGATAAGCATGCCGCCCAACAGATGGGCGGCAACGATGAGCGGCTTGAGCAGTTCGGTGACCGTCCACATGCCCAGCAAGGCTTGCACTACCACCAGCGCTAAGAGCATGCCGCACAGGGCTTGTTCCGGGCGCCGCCGACGCCAGGCCAGCAGCGCCAGCGCCAGGATCAATATGCCCAACAGCGCCGCGCCATAGCGGTGCACCATTTCCTTCACAGCCTTGGCTCTGTTAAAGGGGCGCGTCGCGTCGGCCTGTTGTGCCGCCGCCACTTGCGTTTGTTCCGTCACGAACAAGTCCCCGTAACAACCGGGCCAGTCCGGGCAGCCCAGGCCGGCATCGGACAGGCGCACGTAAGCGCCCAGCATGACCACGCAGTATGCCAGCGCGAATGCGCCGAGCGACAGCGCCCACAACGCGCGCGGCGGCGGCCGGTTGTTGTCAGGCCGCGTGTCGTTCATCCGCCCCGGGAATACTTGAGCAGGCGGGTCAGGTCCTTGATGATGCCCTTGGGTTCTGTGGTGTCGGCATAGCTCATCATCAGGTTGCCCTGCGGGTCAACCAGGTACAGCCGGCCCGGCGTAAACGGGTTGTCTGCGTCCGACAGGGCAAACCAGGTCGTGATGTCAGCCGCCGCCGGAAACAGCAGCAGTTGACCGGGATATTCCTGCAGTTGTGCCGGGCTCAGGGCGTCCGGGTCGCCATTGGCCACCAGCAGCGCGCGCTGTACGCGCCGGGCGTGTTTGCCGGTCGCCAGGCGCAGTTGGCGCATCTTGTACAGGTTGCGCGCACAGCTGTGCGCGCAGTTGCCATCGAGCAGGGATAGCAACGTCCATTTACCGTGCAGACCGATCCCGCCTGGATCGCTAGCCGGATCGCCCACTGGGTCGCCCGCGGAGTCGCCGGCCGGATCGATCAGGGGCCAGTCCGGCAGTGGGCGCGGTGGCACAATCAGGACTCCATGCTGGCTGCCGCCGCTTGCGTTCTGGCCCAGATCCGTATAGTTGAACAGGTACCAGGACAACAGTGGCGGCAGGGCAAACACCACACACAGGATGATGATTAACGGCTTTGCTCCTAACCTCATTGCTCATCCCGCCCTGAGCCGGGGCGCTTCTCTGCAACCGGACTCCGGGTCGGCCTGACCTTCAGGCAGAGCCGGGAATGACAAACCGGGGGCGCCCTGTGTGCTGCCGGCCGGGTCCGGTCGATGCAGTGTGCAGTATTGGCTTCAATCATTTTTTGACGTTATGATGCAGTTTGGAGCTGACAGGAAATACGTATGTTCGATTTTTTCAGTAACTGGTACCGGCGCTATTTTACCCATCCACAGGCTGCCGTGCTAGTCGTTTTGCTTGCCGGTGGGTTCATCGTCTTTTATTTCATGGGCAGCATGCTGGCGCCGATGCTGGCTGCGGTTGTGTTGGCCTACCTGCTGGAAGCGCCGATACAGAAACTCACCGCCTGCAACATGCCCAGGTTCGGCGCGGTAGCGCTGGTGTTCCTGATGTTTGTGCTGGCGATGGCCTTCATCACGGTCGGTCTGCTGCCTATTCTGTCCGGACAGGCCAGCCAGTTTTTCCAGGAATTGCCCGGTATGTTGAACCGCGGGCAGGAGCTGTTATTACGCTTGCCGGAGCGCTATCCGGGTATTTTTTCTGCCGAGCTGGTGACTGAGATCGGCCTGGCCCTGCGCCGCGGCGCCAGTGATTTCGGCCAGGAACTGGTAACCGTGTCGGTCGCGTCCATCCCCGCCATCATTACTGTGCTGGTTTACCTGATCCTGGTGCCGTTGATGATTTTCTTTTTTCTCAAGGACAAGGACAGCATCCGCGTCTGGCTGAGCCGGTTTCTGCCCAGCGACCGCAGTCTGGTCAGCCATCTGTGGGGGGAGATGGATGCGCAAATCGGCAATTACATTCGCGGCAAGGTGTATGAGATTGCTATCATCGGCGCTACTTCGTACATCGTTTTCAAGCTGTTCGGGCTCAATTATGCTTTTCTGCTCTCTATCACTGTGGGGCTGTCCGTCCTGATCCCCTACATCGGCGCCGCCGTAGTGACCTTGCCGGTAGCGCTGGTGGCCTATTTCCAGTGGGGCTTTGAGCCGGTCTTTATCTGGCTCGTTGTGGCTTATTTCATCATCCAGTTCTTAGACGGCAACATCCTGGTGCCGCTGCTGTTCTCAGATGCCGTGAACCTGCATCCGCTGGCGATCATCATCGCCATCCTGGTATTCGGCGGACTCTGGGGGTTTTGGGGGGTGTTTTTTGCCATCCCGCTGGCGACCCTGGTAAAAGCCCTGATCAATGTCTGGCCGACGCGGGAGGAAGAGCCGGTCTCTTAAGGTAACCGTTGAAAATGCCTTCCATGGCACATAAGCAGCGCCGGGTCAGGAATTAGAACCCGCCAACTCCACCACGCTGTTCAGCACTTCCTGCACATGTCCTTTTACCTTCACCTTGCGCCATTCCTTGCGCAGGACGCCGGTTTTATCAATGAGGAAGGTGCTGCGCTCGATACCGAGGTATTTCTTGCCATACATGCTTTTTTCCTTGATGACGTCGAACAGCGCGCACAGGTGTTCGTCCTCATCGGACAACAGGTCGAACGGAAACGCCTGTTTAGCCTTGAAGTTTTCGTGAGACTTCATGCTGTCCTTGGAGGCGCCGAGGATGACCGTGTCGTGCGCGTTGAATGCGTCGATGTTGTCACGGAAATCTATTCCTTGCGCAGTACACCCGGAGGTGCTGTCCTTGGGGTAGAAGTAAAGAACCACGTTTTTGCCCTTAAGCTCGGACAGCCTGATGGTCTGGCCGCCGGTGGCCGGCAGCTCGAAATCCGGCGCCTTGGCGCCGGTCTTAATTGTGCTCATAAGTCGTGTCACCCTTGGTTTTGTAAGTTCAAGAAATCTCTAAAAGGAACCTCTAAAAATGCCCTCCGTGGCACATAAGCAGAGACGGAAACGGAAAAGTGCGATTTTTCGTTTCCTTTATTTCACCGGTTCAATAATCGCGTCCAGGTTCAACTGGTCGCAAAACTCCAGAAAGTCGTTGCGTAATGAGGAAATGGATATTTCCACCGGCACGTGAATGGTCAGGTGCAGGGAAAACATCTCGGTGCCGGTATGCGAGGCCTCGTAGGTGGTTGTGGATAAATCCCGAATCTGGATGCCGTTGTCCAGGATAAAACGGGTTATCCGGTTGACCACGCCAACACGGTCGCTGCATACCACATCGATGGCATAGGGCATGAGGTTTTTTTCCGCCTTGTCCAATTCCGTACGGCGCATGCTGACGGACAAATCCTGTTCCTGCCCCAGCCGGGCCAGCGCGTCCTCGACCTTGACAACCGCGTTCCAGTTGCCGGCAAGCAGCAGCAGCATGGAAAACTCCTGTCCGAGTATGGTGATCCGACTTTCCCGGATATTGCATCCCGCTTCTGCGATAACGCCGGTCAACCGTTCCGGCAGAGCAGGGTCGTACTTACCGATAACGGTCAGCGCAAGGAATTGTATCATTATTGAAATCCGGATCAGGCAATCAAACAGGGTAAATGCATAGCGGCTTAAACTGGTGTATTATACACGGATTCCGCTACAGGGGCACTTAATACAGGCAGTCAGGCCACCTACGCAACCATCCTTATGGTAACCTCTAAAAAAGCCCGCCGGGGCATTTCCAGAAGTGGTCTTAATATACATTATATAATATAAATAATATGAAAGATATGTTCTCAGGCTGCTTAGTTGCCATCATTACCCCCATGCAGGGTGGTGTGGCGCCGGATACGCCGCTGGACCTCAAAGCCCTGGCGCACCTGGTCGAATTCCACATTGACAACGGGTCGGACGGTATTGTTGCCGTAGGCACAACCGGCGAGTCTGCAACACTGATGCCGGATGAACACTGCCGGGTCATCAAGCAGGTGGTGGATGTCGTCAACGGTCGCGTGCCGGTCATCGCCGGCACCGGCGCGAACTCAACGATCGAGGCCATTGAGTTGACGGCTTATGCACAACAAGCCGGCGCCGACGCCTGTTTGCTGGTGACACCGTATTACAACAAACCGACCCAGGCTGGCATGTATGCGCACTTCAAGGTAATTGCCGAGAGCGTCTCCATTCCCCAGATACTCTACAATGTACCGGGGCGCACGGCCTGCGACCTTCTGCCTGCAACCGTATCCCGGCTGGCGCAGCTTGACAACATCATCGGGGTTAAGGAAGCAACCGGCGAGGTGGGCCGGGTCGGCACACTACGCGCAACCTGTGGCGAGGACTTTCTGTTACTAAGCGGCGATGATGAGACTGCTTGTGATTTTATGCTGATGGGTGGCGATGGGGTGATTTCCGTCACGGCCAATGTGGCGCCGGCAACAATGCACGAATTGTGTCGGCTGGCGCGCGCCGGTAACCGGGACGCGGCCAAGGCTTTAGATACAAAACTGCTGGGCTTGCACCAATCGCTGTTCCTTGAATCCAACCCGATACCGACCAAGTGGGCCATGCAGCGTCTCGGCCTGATTGGAAACGGTATCCGCTTGCCCATGACCTGGCTTTCCGCAGAGTTTCATGCCCGGGTTGAGGCAGCCATGCAACAAGCAGAGGTGATTTGACGGGGCTGACCCTGAACGGGATGCCCCAGACAAGCACGTAAGGCCACCTCTAAACATTAGGTAACCTCTAATTTTTAGAGGCGCCCGTTAGAGGTTCCCGTAATATAAACCAGAGGTCTGTTATGAAAACACCTGTTTTAACTCTTGCAACCATCCTGTCGGGCCTGTCTCTGCTGGTGTCTTGCGCGTACCTGCCCGATGTGGGGAAGCTCCTTCCCGATAAAAAGAGTGAGTACAAGAAAAGCGAGAGCATGCCGGATTTGGAAATCCCGCCGGATTTGACCGCCACTGCCGTCAATGATTCCATGAATATACCGGGCGAGGCGCCGGTAACGTTGTCTCGATATAAAAATCCGCGCGCGCCCATTGCTGCTGACGTTGCCTCGGGCAGCACCGAAACGGGCGAACAGTGGCTGACTCTGTCGATGCCGACACAACAGTTGTGGCCGCGCTTGCTTGAGTTTATCGCGTCGGAAAATTACTCTGTCGAGCTTGACGACAGTGAATTGGGGGTGCTGGAGACCGATTGGTCTGCGACCGAAGAGCAAGTCGGCTTGCAGTATCGTTACAAATACAAGATTTTTGCCGAAGCCGGCGCCGCGCCGGACAGTTCGACGCTGGTCATCAGCCAGCAGCGCCAAACCCGGATTGATGACAATGCCGACTGGCTCGATCAGGACAAAGACCAGGAACAGGAAAGGCAATTTGCTGCCGATCTCGCCCTGTTTCTTGGCGCCGGTGAACCAGCCGCAACACCGGTAACAGCCACCCCCGTCGATGATCTGGCTGCGCGCACTCCCCAAACTGCGGGTGATAGCGCCTTACGAGTGGTCGATGCAGGTGACGGCAAAATGTATCTGGCCATTCCCGAAGCCTTTGAACAGGCCTGGGAGAACACTGGAATTGCCTTGCAAAACAGTGGCCTGGAGGTAACCGGCAGCGACCTCGAACAGGGCGCATATCAAATCAGCGCCAGCACACAAACGCGTGAGAAGAAGAGCTTTTTTTCGAAGATGGCGTTCTGGAAAAATGACAAGAGCGCGTCGGGTTCATGGCAAATCAGCCTGACGGGCGTCGGCAACAAAACCGAGTTGATTGTGGTTAATGAGGATAATGAATGGGAAGCAACAGATGATGCCGCCCGCCTGTTATCACTGATTCGAGACCGTTACCCGCAGTCGCGTTGAAGTAACGCGCCCTGATTATGTGAACCTCTGAACCTTCGTGATCAGGGTATTGCACACCTAGCCCGCATATCTCACCAAGTCGCTTGTTGCAATCTGAAACGGGGTTATTGTCAACCAGTTATGGTCGTCATTCCGACAATTCGCGGTCACACACTGCGCTTGATGCGCCCTCGCTGGTCTTTTTTGCGTCAGCGGGCACATATTCATTGCGTCCATCCGTGGACGCAACCCTTCGGGCGGCTGACGCCGTGCAAATCGGCTGCCCTGCCGATTTGTCCCTCAACCTTATGAATAACTATGCTTTCGGTCGTGAGCGCCCGCTGACGCACAAATCCGCCCGGAGCGGATTTGGACATCCACAGGATGCCCACAGGGGGCGCCCCAGGGAAGGGGCGCATCAAAAAATCCGGCGCGATCTTCGCATCACTTGGTGAAATATGCGGGCTAGACTGTAGGTAAATCTTCAAAATTTACATGGCAAAAATGCCCTCCGTGGCATTATCAGGGGTGGTCTTATGGGGGTTCAGATGCCCGTAACAGGGTCGGTAATCCGGCCCTGTTCCACGTGAAACAATTTCAGCGGCTGCTGTGAAACTCCCGGAATCAAGTCTGTTGATGTGATGAAAACCTGACTCCCCTGCCCGACTAGTCCACCCACAACGCGCAGCAAGCCCTCCCCGTCCAACTCTGCCGGCAGGTCATCTGCCAGGATCACCGGTATCCGACCTGTGCGCTTCCTGAACACACTATCTAAGGCCAGCGACAGTGCAATAATGCACAGCTTAATCTGCCCCCGAGAATAGAAATGCCCGACTTCCCTCCCCTCATGGCGGATTGTCATATCGCTGCGGTGCAGTCCTTGTCGCGTTGTCCCCCTTTCCTGATCACCCTTGCGTTGTTTTGCAAGGAATGAGGCTAATTCCATGTCTGCCTGCCAACCACACTCATATTCGAGCGTGGTCTGCGTGATCTGCAGGCGTCGGGCGGCAGCGCTCATAGCCGTTGCCAGTTCGTTGATAAAAGCGGTGCGCTGTGCGGTCATAGCCTCTGCCGCACGCGCCATGGCTTGTTCCCAGACGCCCAGTTGCTCGATCCTGTTCGAGCGCAGCAGGCTGTTGCGGTGTTTTAGCGCCTTGTAATAGTCCCGCCAGAGATTGATATAGTGTGGTTCCACGTGAAACATGGCCCAGTCCAGCCAGCGTCTGCGGTATATCGGGCTGCCGGAAACCAGTCTGTGGCTTTCCGGAATAATTGTAATAATGGGGAGCTGCGCTGCCTGTTCGGACACCTTGTGCACCGTTGTGTTGTTATAACGGATATTGAGCGCCGTCCGGCTGCGCTCCACCCCTGTTACAATCCGGCGTTGATCGGTGAACAGCAATCCTGCGCTGACCTGCAATTCGCGCTGCTGGTTGCGGATAACCCGCTGTATGGCGGCAGTGCGAAATGAGCGACAGCGCCCCAGAAAATAGATGGCCTCCAACAGCGCCGTCTTGCCGCTACCGTTCGGGCCACAGACCAGGTTAAGCCCGGGAGCCGGCTCTATCCTCAGTTCCGACAGGTTACGAACGTTTCGGACATGCAGCCATTCAATGTGCATCGGCTGCGGTGGCGTCTCTAAAAATGCCACGGAGGGCATTTTTAGAGGTTGCCTTAATTTGCGCGCAAACGAAAAACCGGGGGCGTCGGGTTAAAGCATCAGCGGCATGACGATGTACTTGCACTCTTCGCCTTCCTCAGGCAATACCAGACAACCGCTTTTCGGAGATGAGATGGAAAGTTTTACCTTGTCGGTCTGGATAATGCTGACTGCGTCAAGCAGGTAACTCACGTTGAAGCCGACCTCCAGTTTCTCTCCCGAATACTCGACATCAATCTCGTCTTCTGCCTGTTCCTGTTCCGGATTGTGGACGTTTGCGCTGAGTTTGTCTGCTTCCAGCGTTATTTTCACCCCCCGGTATTTGTCGGTGGACAGTATCGAGGCGCGCCCCAGACTCCGCTTCAATGTCTCCCGTTGTGCCAGCACGGGTTGTTGGGCAAGGGCCGGTATGACCCGGTTGTAATCCGGGTATTTGCCGTCTATCAGTTTGCTGGTGAAGATCAGATCGCCTCTGACGATACGGATATGATTGCCGCTCATGACGATTTCCACCTCGTCTTCCGAGTCATGCAGCAGGCGCAGCAGCTCCATGACGCCTTTCCTCGGCATGATCAACTGTTTTTTCTCCTCCGTGGGAAACGCGATGTCAACTTCACACAGGGCCAGCCGGTGTCCGTCCGTGGCTACCGCGCGCAGCCGCCCGGCTTCCGCCTCCAACAGAACTCCGTTAAGGTAATAGCGCACATCCTGCCTGGCCATGGCAAAGGCGGTACGCTCCAGCAAGGACTTGAACACCGCTTGCGATAACGAAAAACTGATGTCGGTCTGGCCGGGCTCCACTCGGGGAAATTCCTGCGCCGGTAGTGACAACAATGAGAACCGACTTCTACCGGAAGCGACATTGACTCGTTCATCCTCAACCGTCAGCGCTATCTCGGCGGCTTCCGGCAATGCCCGACAAATGTCCAGTATCTTTCGTGCCGGAACAGTAATCTCCCCCACTTCCCCAAACTCGCCCGGGATAGCCTCGGAGAGTTCGACTTCCATATCTGTTGTTGTCAACCTGATTTCCTGGGGCGAAATATTGATCAGGACATTGGCAAGGATCGCCAATGCCGGCCTCGACTCAACAACACCATTAAGATCAGACAAGGCAGGTAATAATTGTTCTCTATTTAAGGTTATATTCATAGTATTGTGTTTATAGGGCGACAATAATTCTGGATTATATTTTTTTTACTTACAAATCAAACGGTTATATTTTATTTTCGGTATTCGTTTGTGTTGACATACGCTTGACTGCCTGTGCGTAACTATAACACCCCGGTCCCGTACCGGGAAACAAACAGGTTGTACACAACATACATCAGCGTTATAACATAATAGCGCACACGCTGGAAGCTACCTCTGAAAATTGGAAGCGCCTTATAGTAAACCTCATCATTTATTTTCTTCTTGTATTCCTTGCCGATGTTATAGGGGGGAGAAGTGACAACCAGTTGCACGCTACGCTCCGGTATCTCTTTCAGCAGGTCCAGACAGTTCCCATGAAAAAGTACCGCTTGTTCATCCGGGCTATATTGATCAGCAATTTTTATGCTTGAGTCGAACATGTTATCTTTTATCCTTGATGTAAAGGCGTCTCTAAAGGTAACCTCTAAAAATGCCCTCCATGGCATTTTTAGAGGTTACCATGAAACTATCAATGCTGAAATTTGGTCTAAAGAGAACAAAACATGGTCACAGA
>JAPORZ010000238.1:8920-10694 GCA_026709915.1 Gammaproteobacteria bacterium | reverse complement strand
CTTTAGTCATTTCGTACACGAAAGGCAATGAAATGAAAGCAAAATATCATTGTTTTCTCGATACAGTTTGTCTATTATCGCGCCGATGAAACCGGGTGTAATTGCGTGGGTGCTGTCGTTGCAAAGGCAAGACTACGGCGTTGACAGGATGGGGGCAAGCTCTTGAATCCTTCTGCCGCAGCGCCGGCGTCGGCGCGGCAACTGGAATTGTTCTTCGCTGCCGGACGGCTGGGCAACCCGGCGTTGACGTCCGCCGATCGGCTCAGTTTTACCTTCTGTCTGGCCTTGCTGTGCCATGCGCTAATCATTTTGGGCATCGTCTTTGCGCCGCGGGACGAAGCCACGCCGCGCTACGAGTTCATGGAGATTACGCTGGTGCAGCAATCCAGTGAGCCACCGGAAGATGCCGAGGCGCTGGCGCAGGCCAATCTGCGCGGCGGCGGGGAGGCCAATGCCGCGCCCGCTCCGGCGCCGCCGCCATTGCCGCAGGCAGAACCGGCTGAACCAGGGCCAGCGGTGGAGGCGCCGCAGTCCGAGCCGGCCCCGCAAGCGCTGCCGGAAGCCGAACCTGAGCCGGAAACCATTGAGCAGCTGGCGGTTGCCAAGGAAGATGTTGCCACGGCAATAGCGCAACCACAGGTCGAACCCGAGACCACGCGCCCTAGCGCCACCGAACTGGTTACCGACAGCCTGCGTATGGCCGCCCTGAGTTCACCAGCAGAGCAAACCATGGAGGCCAGCGCTAACGATCCGAAAAGAACGTTCATTTCAGCCAACACGCAAAAGTACAAGTACGCGGCCTACATGGAAGCCTGGCGCGCCAAAGTGGAACGTGTGGGCAACCTGAACTACCCGGAAGAAGCCAGAAAAAATAAAATCTCCGGGCAGCTGGTGCTGGATGTGGCGCTGAACCCGGACGGCAAGATAAATCAGATTACCGTGCGCCGCTCCTCGGGCCATAAGGTGCTGGACGACGCAGCTATCAGGATTGTGGAACTGGCCGCGCCGTTTGCGCCGTTTCCCGACGACATCCGCGCGGAAACCGACATTCTGCACATCAACCGCACCTGGCAGTTTATCGACCAGAGCGGGTTCAGGTAGGTCCGGGATAAGGGCGCCTGTAAGGCCACCTCTAAAAATGCCACGGCGGGCATTTTTATGTCCCTTGAAAAAAGCCCGGCCCGAAGGCCGGGCCGGGCGCTGTGATTACTCGGCGCTGTAGGGCAGCGATGAATGGTGCAGATTGATCTTCAAATCACCATCAACCAGGACGTAGCCAAAGGTATATTCAACCTTGGTCTCGTTACCGTCCGGGCCGGTGAAGTAGTAATTGCCCATGGCCATTGCGCAGTCGTCGTCGAAGTAAATGCCGTTGTTCTCCCAGCGAACATTGGTCCAGCCTTTGATGGCAAACCCCGCATCCTCCGTGCCCTCTTTCCCGACGAAATAGTTCAGCGCTTCGTCGAATGTTTCACGGAACTGATCTTCCACCGCCAGGGTCGGCTTGAACATAACGTCGGTCTCGCCGTAGGCATACAGGTCATTGATGTGTTGCGTCGCCCGGGCGGTGTAGTCGCCGCCCTCGGTATACACCTTGGAAATCGCGACAATACCGTTGCCCCAGGTTTGCTGCGCATCGATGACTCTTTGTTCGGAGATCGGTTGCGCCGCCGCTGAGGTCGCAATGGCGGCAAGGGCGAGGCCACAGGCCGCGGTCAGAACGGGATGTAGTTGCTTCTTCATAGTGAATATCTTCTCTTTATGCTTTAGTAAA
>JAPORZ010000238.1:0-8758 GCA_026709915.1 Gammaproteobacteria bacterium | reverse complement strand
GAGAAGACTTCGTCGCGAAACAGCCTGGGGTAATAGTAGTGCCTCAGGGCGGCATGAAAATCGCGCACCCGTTGTTCATAGGCCAGAGAATCCGTCATGCCCGTGCCTGCAAGGCCTTGCAGGGTGCGCTCAACCAGCGCCGGTGGTGATAGCCAGGCCAGCGTTCCGGCCAGCCGGTCACGCTTGATGCGTCCGGTGCGATAGGCGTGCGCCAGGGGTTCGACGGTCTGGTCGCCGACTTGCTGAAAGGCGTAATACCATTTCCATTCGAATGTCTCGCGGATTTCTGCATAGTCTGCCCATTGCGGATGGCGTGCAACGAAAGGCTCCATGGTCGCTGCCTTGGGTAAATCCCAGGCATCGTTCACGGCCTCCCTTTGAGTGAGCATGATTTCGCCGCCGTCCGGCAAGGGCACGGTGGCCTTTACCGAACCCTCGATGACTGCGGGGACGACCACGGCCAGCGCCAGCCACGCGCCGAGCAGCGTGGTCAGGTTGACCGGGCTACTCCAGCCCAAGCGGTCGATGGCCGCGCAAACGCCCCACCAGAAGCCGATGTGCAAGGCGACAACGAGGCTTGCATGAGCGAGCTTTGCTGCGTCCGTTCCGGCCAGCAAACCGCCAACCCAGAGTGGCACGAGCAGGCACAGCGTCAACGCGCCAACCCGCAACACTGCGCGCGTCCGCCACGGACTGCCCCGGCTCGCCGCCGTTGCGCTGAGCAGTTCATAACGTCCCGCCGCGCGTTCCCCAGAGCGCAGGTCATGCAGCAGCAGTATCAACAGTAGCGGGGCCAGCATGCTCGCGGCAAACGCAAAGTCGAGACGGCCAATCAAGGCAAAGTCAGGGTTGTCCGCGTCGGTTTCATAAATCTGCCCTTCCAGAGCGAGGGCGCGGATACGATGCTTCCAGGGTGAGGTATCGCGCTGGCCGAGCGCGGCAAACGCAAAATCCGGCGGCGGCTCGTAGGTCAGGTGAAAGGTGTAATAGGCGGCGCTGCCCCAGTCTTGTTGCAGGCCCGTCACTACTTCCCGATCGGCGCGGTCGATTTCGATCAATTCGTCAAGGACAGTCCGTTGCGCGGCCACCTCGCGCAGGCCCAGAAACACCGAGGCGCCGGCGACCAGCACTGCGATCCCCAGCCACAGCAATGCTGCCCGGTCTGTTGCGAGAAACCGGAGTTCCGGTAGCAGCCCGTTCATGGCTGCATCCTGCACACGGCAAGTATGCCCATGGCTGACAGCATCAGCAACCAGACACACAGCATGGCTGCGGGGGCGCCGGCGCGGACTAAGCGTTCCGTGGCCGCGGCAGGCCGGAAGGAAAACTTGTTGAGCACGTTCCAGTTAGCAGCCGCTATGCGTGCCCGTTTTGAGGCTTCGGCATCGACGTTACGGTTGATGTCAGCGCGATAAGCGAGGCGCTCGACATGGGCGCGATTGAGGCCCTGCACAAAATCGAAGCGTACCGCCTCGGCGGCGCGCAGGAAACGATGGTGGGTTGCAAGGTCGGTTCCCGCAAGCGCCCGGGAGCCTGCCGCGACCGCCACCACCGGCGACAGCCAGCCAAATGAGGCGGCGACCCGGGCCTGATCTGCCTCCAACGCCATGCGCTGTTCGGCATGTCGGTTCATCACCTCCGTCAAACCCGCTTCTGCGGTTTGGGCGACGACGCCTCGAAAGTTGACCGGCAAGTCTTCCAGCCGGGTCACATCGTATTGCGCCAGCAGGTCTGCCTGAAGCCGCTGAAACGCCGGGGTGTCGGCGTTGTGACCATCACCGACGGCGCGCAGCTCGGCCTGCATGTTGAGGTCGGTCTGTATCTTGCCCGGCGCGGGCACGGCGCCACGCGCCGATTCAACCGCAAGGCGCGGGACGATTAAGGCGCTTGCCAACCAGCACAGGGTCAGTATGCCAAGGGCGAGGCTGCGCGCCCGCACCAGGCTCGACACCAGCAGGATGAGACTGCACCAGACGAGCAAGTAGAGCGTGTAGAGCAGCAACACGCCGCCGCCGGCTAGTGGCGCGGCGCCCTGTGCGATGGCCACCGCGCAGCTAACGGCCAGCGGCAGCAACAGCGCCAGCGACAGACCCGCCAGGGCAAGCCACTTGGCGGCGTAGAGCTGAATGCCGGTCACGCCCTGCGCCAGCAACGGCGCCAGCGTATTCTCTTCGCGCTCGCGCGTGACCAGGCCATGACCGATGGCAATCAACAGCAATGGCAGGAATAACTGATAGACCAGCGCGGTGGTCAAATCCTCAAAGCCGCCGAGTTCGGCGCTCGCCCGCGCCGTGGCAAACATGGCGCTGTTTTGCTGGTGGCCTTCCAGAAACATCGACTGCCCGGTGACCGCGTCCACCCCCGGATCGATCAGCGCCAGCGGTGGGGGGACGCGGAACACATAATGCCCGTAGTGCACCATGCGATGTGGATGGCGATCGGGCTGAGCCAGAAAGGTTTCTTCGGCAGCGGCCTGTTGCTGCGTACGCCCGTGGTGTTCCGCGCTCATCCTGAGCGCGGTGACAACGCTGGTCGAGGCCAGCAGCAGCGCGCAGATCAGCAATAGGCCCAACGCCAGCCGCGACCGCAGCCACAGCTGCCATTCCGCCTGAGCGATGGTAAGCAGCCCGCGCATCATGCCGCAGCGTGGGTGGCGAAGGCGGCATGCACCGCTTCGGTGTCGATACGGTCCAGGCCTGAGGGGCGGTCGAAGTTGCCGACGAGTTCGCCCTTGTGCAGCAGATGGATGCGGTCGGCGACATGGCAGGCGCCGTACACGTCATGGGTCACCAGTAAAATGGTGCGGCCGTCTTCGGCCAGGTCCCGCACCAGCCGGTTGAAATCGTCGATCGCCGCCGGGTCGAGGCCGGAGGTCGGCTCATCGAGCAGCAGAATGGGCGCCTCTCGCAAAATTGCCATGGCAATCGCCACCTTTTGGCGCATACCCTTCGAGTAGGTTTGCATACGCATGGCCCGGGCCTCGACCGGCAAGGCCACGCGCGCTAAGGCAGCATCAAGCGCTTGCCGCTGTGTGCCGGCTTGGGCGAGAGACAGGAAGTAGCGCAGATTTTCATAAGCGTTCAGGTGGCCATACAAGGTGGCCGCCTCCGGCAGGTAGGCGATGGCCTGCCGGGCGGCACCGACGTTTGCGCGCACCTCCTGGCCCCGAACCTGCGCCTGGCCCGCCACCGGTGACAGGAAGCCGAGAAAGGTCAGCAAGGTGGTTGACTTGCCGGCGCCGTTGCCGCCGAGCAAGGCATGAACTTCGCCTTGCTCGATGCTGAAGGAGACATCCTTCAGCACTTGCCGGCCGGCGCGTTCGACGCTGAGCGCCTGGGCGCTGAGTACAGGCGTCATGACTAAAACGAGTAGGACGCGGTGACGCGGTAGCTGCGCGGCGCGCCGGGCTCGACCCAAACATCCGCATACGAATTGGTGTAGTAGGTCTCGTCAAACGCGTTGTCCAGGTCAAAGCGCAGGGCGAGCCGATCCGTGGGCGCGATCTGGCCGAAGAAGCGGGCGGTGGTATAGCTCGGCAAGTAGAAATCAAAGGCCGTGAATCCCAGCCGCGCGTCCGTGTATTGCAGTCCGGCGCCCACTTGCACCGGCATGCCTGCCACCTGGAAACTCTGGCTGAGCTGCAAGCTCAGCTGATGCTCCGGCGAGTTGATGAGCGGGTCACCGTCCTCGATGAGCACGCCCCAGTCTGCTTCAAGATTGCTGCTGGTAAATTCGGCATCGATGTAGGCGTAGGAAAGCCATAGATTAAAGCCGGTCTCGAAGGCCAGGTCGGCGTCAAATTCAACCCCGCGGCTGCGCGCCTTGCCGGCGCTACGGGAAAACCACCCGACCGCTACGGCCTCCGGCCGGTCGTCGTTCACCAGAATGTTGCTTTGGTCCACCTGGAACAGCGACAGCGTCAGCGAGCCGGAGACGCTTGCTGCAAACTGCGCCGCATCCAGCTTCAGCCCGAACTCGGCAGACTCAGTGATGTTGGGGTCAAACTGGTTGCCCTGATAATCAGAACCGGCTTGTTGGCGAAAGCCTTCGCCGTAGGAGGCGTACAAACTGGCATTTTCGCTGACCGAATAAACCACGCCGAACTGCGGTGAGACCCGGGTGTCCGAGCTGGTGGTAGTCGTCGCGGGAGTCGCGCGCAGGTTGGTCAAGTCCTGTTCAAAGTCATCCCAGCGCACGCCGAGGCGAACCTGCAGCCGCTCGGTGATGTCAATCTGATCCTGGATGTAGAAGCCGAAGCCTTCCAGATCTTCGTCCCGGTTGGTGTTCGGGCCAGGTACCGGTTGTGGAGACTGACCATAGACCGGATTGAATACGTCCAGCAGGAGATAGGCTGCCGGGTCGAGCGTGTTGATATCCGTGCTGGCCGGAAACCACCCGGGGCGGTAGCGCAAGATGAACCAGTTGAGCTTGAAACGGTCGTAGTCGGCGCCTACCAGCAGCCGGTGGCGCAGCGCGCCGGTATTAAACTCGCCGGCTACCTCAGCGCGGGCAACGAAATAATCCGAATCGAATTCCCGATAGCGGAAAAAGCGTGACAGGGTGCGGCCATCGAGGAAATAGGTCTGGCGCCCGGCGAAGTTGGTTTCCGATGCGTTGCCTGCAAAAGAGGTATCCCGGTAGCCAAGGCCGGCCAGCAGGCTCCAGTTGTCGGAGAAGTTGTGCTGGGCTTCGAGTTGATGACCGAGCACTTCGGTCTCAATGGGCCCGTCGCCCGGCTCGCCAACGAAGGTTTTGCGCGGCGTGAAACCGTAGTTTTCCGAATAGGCAACGCCTCGATCAAACGGGATCTCCTGCTCCGTGTACTCCATTTCGTAAGTCAGGCGGGTGGCTTCGGAGACATCCCAGGTGAACGACGGATACAGGCCCACCCGCTCGGTCTCAACCGTATCCCGGAAGCTGTCCGCATCCTCGTAGAAGCCGACAATGCGCAGCCCCAACTCGTTGCCGGCGCCTACCGTAGTTTGGACATCGCCTTCGAAACGCATTTGATCCCAGCGCCCGTAGGTGGCGCGCAAGTCCCCCGCCGTTTTGAATTGCGGCCGTTTGGTAATCAGATTGACCGTGCCGCCAGGCTCGCCCCGCCCGAACAGCGCTGCGCGCGGCCCCTTGAGCACTTCCACGGACTCAATGCCCGCCAAATCCCGCGGCCCGGCGAACCCGCGCCCGGCATTAAAGCCGTTGACCAGAAATCCGCTGGGCAGGTTGATGTCCCCCGCAAAGCCGCGTACCGAAAAAGCATTCCACAGGCCGCCAAAGTTGTTTTGCCGGGCCACGGATGCCGACAGGTCCAGCGCCTCATTGAGGTTGATGGCGCCGACCTGGCGCAGCAACTCCTCATCAATGGTCTGATCTGCCGAGGGTTTTTCCAGATTGTCAAAGTTGCCCTGATAGGCGCGACGCGTGCCGACCACGAAAACCTCCTCAACGACTTGCTCAGCGGCTTCTGTCTGCGAGGTTTGCGCGGCGCTGGGCAGCGCGTAAAAATAAGTAAATGCGGCGGCGACTGTGAGCGCCACCGCCGGCTTGAATGTGTGTTGGATCATCATTTCCTGTTCCATAAATATTTCAAACACCGCAAAGACAACAGCACACAGATGTGCAGATGCCGTTAGCGGTGTAAGTAAATCAACGGCGTCTCCAAAAATCAGAGACGGTCATACGGCATGGGGACATGCCCGGAAAATGCCACAGAGGGCATTTGCAGAGGCTATTTCAAGGAGAATGAGGTCGAAGGAGGGCCCGTAGGCGGAGGCCGAATCGAGAGCAGGCGCGTTGGCAGCGCCTGATTTGTTGATTGAAGTGTGGCCGAGATCCACGCGACGAATGTTGCCGCAACCCCATTCGCAGCTGCGACGGGCGCCTCCTGCTCATCGTTCAAAATCGCGAAACAGGCAACCCCATCGTGCTCATGGTGACCGGGGCCAAACTCACTCGCATGGGCGATGAAGAGCGCCTGCCCGGCCAGGAACAGGGCCAGCCCGAGTCGTGGTAGCCATTTGTGCTGAGTGATTCGCATCATGGGGCCATTGTACACGATTCAGCCCGCCGCTGTCGGCAAATTCTCATTTGTCCCAGCGCGCAACGGCGCGACTTCCGCACGTATGGTCTGGCCTGCTGCCGTGTCAGTTACTTTCAGGTCATAAGCCATTTGCAGGTTTAACCAGAACTCTGGCGAGGTCTGCAGAAAAGTTGCCAGTCTCAAGGCAGTGTCCGGTGTAATACTGCGTCGCTCCCGCACAATATCATTGATGCGCGGGGCGTTAACCCTAAGCGCTCTGGCCAGGGCGTTAGCGGTCATACCGGCAGGCAGCAAAAATTCTTCCCGCAGGATTTCACCGGGATGTACGGGCCTCATTCTGTTAATACTCATCTGCTGTTCTCTAGTGGTAGTCAATGATTTTAACATCGGTTGCTTCACCGTTTCGAAAGACAAAGCACAATTGCCATTGCCGGTTTATGCGCATGCTCCATTGTCCACTTCTGTCCCCTCCAAGTTTTTCCAAATGATTGCCGGGCGGGAAGAGTAAATCATCAATACGAACAGCGCTATCGAGCATCTGTAATTTCCGCTCTGCCTGATTCCGGAAAGCACGAAATTGGTTAGGGCAATGCCCACCAAACAGAGCTTCCGTGCGCTTGCAGGCAAAGTGCTTAATCATGCAACAAGAATATAACGAGTTTCGTTAAATGTCAATCGTTAAACGAGGCATGGCATGGAAAATACTCAGTCAGTTGTCAATCAGTTCAATTTAGGTTGCCATAAACCACATCAGTCAATGTTATCGACCTGAATCAGAGTAAATTTCCTCACGGGAAAGCGTCACACCCTGTGGCCAGGGGCCAGCTTGGTGAGGTGGAAAAGCAGAGCTAGCAGTTACACTCCCGGCAACGGCAGCTATCTCATCCAGTTTTTCACTGATCTCGGGGGAAATTTCATTGTCAGGGACATAATTTGCCAGTTCGTAGAAGCTCTTTTTGTTCATAAGATTCGGCAAGGAGAGTTTTTTGAAATAAAGCTTGAAAAGCGGGGTCAGAAAGTCGTCGCTGACTTTTGTATCTTCATCCCACGGAGAGCCTTTACCTAATGCCTCCAAGGCTGTTTCAAGTTCTGTAACAGCTTCATTGATGGCGTTTTGCCGCCGTTCGATTTCTGCTCCGGTAAACAGGGGGGGCGCGGCGGCTGCCGTGGCGGCGGCGCGCGCATAGCGCTGCAGAGTCGCTCGGGTACAGAGATAATTCTCGATTTCGCGCTTCTTCCAAACCAGATATTGGAGTTCTGCATTATCCGGGGCGCCGGCATCGAGCCTGTCGAACAGGGCTATCCCTCGCAGGTTCGGGAGCGCCTCTCTGAGGCCGAAGAAATGCTCTGCGGCCTTGGGTGGACTATTACCGACATAATGGACGAAGGCTGTCTCCAGCGCCTGGGTCGCCTGCTTATTATTCAGCTTTTTGGCGAAGGCCAATAGTATCGCCAGATCCGTTGAGCCCTCCAGGTACAGCGCCCAGCCCGTTTGTTCTGCCTGGTAATATTGATCGAAACCGATTTTTGTCAACGCCTTCTGTACTTGGCTTGAGCCACTTCCAAGCCGGTGAGGCTTGCCAACGAACGCTATCACCATATCTTTCCCGGCAGCTTCATTCAGGAGCACCTCTGAATGACTTGCCGCGATGATCTGGCTACCGGAGTCCAGCGCGACCTCGGTGATCAGTCGATAGATATGCCGTTGACGCAGGATTTCCAGGTGCGCATCGGGCTCATCCATCAGGATGATTGCGCCGGGGTTGGCATACATGTAAGCAAGTATCAACAGCGTTTGTTGCAACCCCCTCCCGCTGGCGGAAATATCAAGAGTTGAGTTGCGTTCGCGATACTCCATGGTAATCTCTCCGCGCTCCTCAATGTAACGGGGTCTGTCGATATCGACCCCAAAGAGCTCACGGATTTTGGTCACCAGAGGCTCCCATTGCTCCAGGTTATTCTGATAAATTTGGAAACACAGGTTGCGTAGAACCTCTGCTGTGCGCCCTTCCCCCACCCTTACGTTCAGCGCGCCCTGGTCAAGGCGGGTCTCCGTCGCCGCGAGGCCGGACATGGGAGGAAGGAAGACTACCCGTAATGAGCCTGCCTGAGCGGGCACCGGCATGCGCTCAGGATGATTGCCGCGCGCAAGCCGTAGCGGACGACAATAAAACGATTCTTCATTTGCGTAGTCAAACTCGAGGCCGCACGCCCATGTCTCATTATGGGTGGTCGCTTCTACGATAAGCTCAATGCGTACGTTGCTGGTGTGTTGGCGGTTATCGATTTTCTGAGATTCCCGCGTACGCAGATCGCGCCACAGATGGCTGGCTGTTGGGTGAGGGATGGCGACCAGATCGCGCCGGTTGACGGTAACTCCCGAACGTTTTTGCGGCGCACTTTTGCCGGCGCGCTTCTCGTTCCAGCGTTTCACGCCGAGGTCCCACAAAGCCAGCGCCTGCATGGCCGACGTTTTGCCGGAGTTGTTTGGGCCGATAAAAACCACCGGATTCCCCAACTCGACTTCCACCGCGCCAAAACGCTTGAAGTTACGAATTGTCAGTTTGGTAAGCATTCAGTCCGCATCGGTAGAGCCGTGGGATACGGCGTTCTTAAACTCAGGTATTGGCTGAGATTTTTTCTTCATAAATAGTTCTCTCTTTACGGTGCATGGCGCGGGCTGCAATTACTCTAATCAATGTATCATTATCGCGCAGT